>JBBDOA010000068.1:745-30980 GCA_040877275.1 Rhodospirillales bacterium
GGGGGAAAATGCACTTGGGGTTTTATAATACAAAAAAAATCACGGCGACCCTGATCGGTTCCACGGCCGTGCTGTTGTGGGGTACGCTGGCGCTGTTCACGACCCTGACCGGCAAGATTCCGCCGTTCCAGCTCGCCGCGATGGCGTTCGGTGTCGCCACAGCGTTCGTCGTCACGAAATGGGTTGTGCGTGGTGAAAACGTCAAGGCGCATCTCCGCCAGCCGCCCGGTGCCTGGGCGCTCGGCACGCTCGGCCTGTTCGGCTATCATTTCTTTTATTTCATGGCGCTGAAGAACGCGCCGCCGGTCGAAGCCGGGCTGATCGCCTACATGTGGCCGTTGCTGATTGTTGTCGGTTCGGCATTGCTGCCCGGCGAGAAGTTGCGCTGGTGGCACGTCGCAGGGGCGGTTGCCGGGCTGATCGGGGCCGGTCTGCTGATCACCGGCGGCCGCGGGCTGGCCGGGTTCCGGACGGAATTTGCGCTTGGCTATGCGATGGCGGTCTGCTGTGCGCTGACGTGGTCCACCTATTCGGTTCTTAACCGCCGCTTCGGCCAAGTGCCGACGGACACCGTCGGCGGCTTCTGTGCGCTGACGGCGGCGCTGTCGCTGGTCTGTCATATGCTGTTCGAGCAGACACTGTGGCCGCAGGGTGCGCTCGAATGGCTGGGTGTGATCGGCTTGGGCTTAGGCCCCGTCGGCATCGCCTTCTTTACCTGGGATTACGGCACCAAGCACGGCGACATTCAGGTGCTGGGCGCACTGTCCTACGCCGCGCCGCTGATCTCGACGGTGCTGCTGATCGCCTTCGGCAAGGGCGAAGCGACGTGGATCGCCGCCGCCGGATGCCTGTTGATCGTCGGCGGCGCGGTGCTGGCCTCGAAACAGCTGCTGAAACGGCGTTAAGCCGGTTTCGGTACCGTTGCGGCAACGGACGGACGGTCGGATATCTTGTCGTACCAGTCGGCCAGGGCCGGGCGGGATGTGCGCCAGCCGAAATCCGGGAAGCGCAGATCGATCCAGCCGAGGCCACTGACAATAGCAATTTCAGCAATGGTGATCGCGCCGGTGCTGCCCATGCTGTCGGCGGCGGCGTCGGCGACATCCATGCAGCGCTCCATGGCGGCTTTCTGGCGCTCGATCCACCAGTCCCAGCGCAATTCGGCCGGACGGCGCACGGTTTCGATCAGGTACAGAATCCCGGCATCGGTCATGCCGTCACCGGCAGCGGCCAGGGTCAGCGCCTTGAAACGGGCATCGCTGTCGGCGGGGAACAGTTTTGCCCCGGCATTCAGGCTGTCGAGATATTCACAGATCACCGGGCTGTCATAGAGCGCGGTGCCGTCATCGGTGACAAGACACGGCACCTTGCCGATCGGATTGGATTTGACCAGATCTGTTTCCGGCGACCATGGGTCGGTTTTGATGTGTTCGATCCTGTCGGCAAGGCCGGCTTCAAGCGCGGTGATGGAAACCTTGCGGACGTAGGGTGATGTCGGCGAATAACGCAGCTGCATGGCTAGTCTCCTCGGGGTGGATGTTTCTGATACGAATATGGGGATCATTCGGGATTTGTCATCCACAAACATCGTCCATCGGCAGGATTGCTGCATGCGGGGGCTGACCCGGCGCTGGAAACGATCTAGTCTCCGGGTATGTGGTCTGATGTTGTCGATCTTCGGGAATTCTACGCGCGCCGGCTGGGGCGAACGGCGCAGCGTATGGTGCGCAGCAAACTGCGTCTGTTGTGGCCTGATACAAGCGGTCTCAGGGTGCTCGGTCTGGGCTTTGCGACGCCGTATCTGTCCATGTTCCGGGGCGAGGCCGAGCGCGTGCTGGCGGCGATGCCGGCCGGCCAGGGGGTGATGCACTGGCCGCTCAGGGAACGCAGCCTGACGATGCTGGCCGACGAAACGGACCTGCCGCTGCCGGATCTGTCCATGGACCGGGTGCTGATCGTGCATGCGCTGGAATGCACCGAACAGGTGCGGCCGATGCTGAGGGAGGCATGGCGGGTGCTGGCTGATTCCGGTCGGCTGATTGTTGTCGTACCGAACCGGCGCGGTCTTTGGGCACGGTTTGAATCAACGCCGCTCGGCTTCGGCCGACCGTATTCAAGGGCGCAGATGTCGCGGCTGCTGCGCGATAATATGTTCATGCCGGTTGAGCAGACCCGCGCCCTGTTCGTGCCGCCGGTCGATCTCGCTATCCTGCAGGGCTCGGCCGCCGCATGGGAAAAGATCGGTGGCCGGCTGTTTCCTGCCGCCGCCGGTGTCATCATCACTGAATCCGTCAAGCAGATGTATGCCCAGTCCATCGTTACCGGCAGCAAGCGCAAGAACGCGCTGAACACGGCACCGGGCCGCTCACAGGGCTATAACCGCAGCCTGGATGAAAAGCGGTGACGGCGGGCATCCGCGGTGAAGTCGTGACATGCCGTGTCCGTTCGGTCGAGATCGCTTCGCCCGAAATCAGGATCATCCGTCTGGAAGCGCTTGAGGGGCCTTTGTTTGACTGGCGTGCCGGACAGTATGCAAGCTTCCGCTTCTGTGATCTGGAAGCCCGGGATTATTCCATCGCCAACGCACCGGGTGGGGATTTTCTGGATGTGCATATCCGCCGCTCCGGTGCCGGCGGAGTCAGCGATTTCGTCTGCGACGACCTCAAGGTCGGCGATACGCTGGACGTGCAGGGCGCATTCGGCGGGGCTTATTATCGCGCCGGTCATCCGGGACCGCTGCTGGCGATTGCCGGCGGCACTGGTCTGGCACCGTTGAAGGCGATCATCGAAGCGGCCATCGCCGATGGCTTCAAACGCGACATGCACCTGTATTTAGGTGTCCGCGACGAGAGCGAGCTGTATCTCGAACGCTATTTCATCGAACTGATGCACACGTATGCAAATTTCCGCTTTGTCCCGGTGATTTCCGAGCCGAGTGAGAATTCCGGTCGTCGTACCGGGCTGGTCAGCGATGCGGTGGCGGCTGATTTTCAGCTTCTGTACGGCTATCAGTGCTATCTGGCCGGACCGCCGGTGATGGTCGAGGCTTCGGCGCATATGCTGAAGCTGAAAACCGTGCCGAAACATGACATCTTCGCCGATGCGTTTTACTCGGAAGCGGAGATGCAGGCCAGGGGCGAGCCCAGGGCGGACTGGTAAGCCCCCGGAAAACACTGGCTGGTTGAAGCGGGCAGCGGATCGGCGTAAAACCCGCCGCATGAGCTATCAGATCAAAGAAATCTTCTACACCCTGCAAGGGGAAGGGCAGCAGGCCGGTCGGGCGGCGGTGTTTCTGCGCTTTGCCGGCTGCAATCTGTGGAGCGGGCGCGAGAAAGACCGCGCCGGGGCCGTCTGCAGTTTTTGTGATACGGATTTTGTCGGCACCGACGGCGGCGGCGGTGGGACTTTCCGGGACGCGGATGCGCTGGCGGATGCAGTCGGGCAGGCCTGGCCCAGCGATGACGCGGTCGGGCGGTTCGTTGTGATGACCGGCGGCGAGCCGTTGCTGCAGGTTGACGCGGCCCTGATCGATGCCCTGCACGGGCGGGATTTCGAGATCGCGGTTGAGACCAACGGCACCATCGATGCGCCGCCCGGCATCGACTGGATCTGCGTCAGCCCGAAAGCGGATGCCGTCCTCAAGCAGAAATGCGGCAACGAGCTGAAGCTGGTCTATCCGCAGACGCTGGCCCAGCCGGTGCGCTTCGAGGGTCTCGCGTTCGATCATTTCATGTTGCAGCCGATGGACGGTCCCGATGTGGCGGCCAACACCGCCGCCTGTGTTGATTATTGCCGCCGTCATCCGTTATGGCGGCTCAGCCTGCAAACCCATAAAATGCTGGGGATCCCCTGATCTCCGCACGACAGGAACGATGATGGAAATATTCAAGGAATTCACCTTCGAAGCGGCGCACGATCTGCCGAACACGCCGGACGGCCACAAGTGCCGCCGCCTGCACGGGCACAGCTTCCGGGTCCGTCTCGCGGTCGAGGGTGACGTCGATCCGGTGACCGGCTGGGTCATGGATTTCGCCGAGATCAAGGCGGCGTTTCATCCGGTCTGGGAGCGGCTGGATCACCATTATCTGAACGATATTCCGGGGCTTGAAAATCCGACCTCGGAAGTGATTGCCGAATGGATCTGGGCCGAACTGAAACCGGCGCTGCCGCAGCTTTCGGAAGTCAAACTGTGGGAAACCTGCACGGCGGGCTGCACCTACCGGGGGGATTGAGCGCGTTCCGCCCGCCACCTTGAAATTGACCCAGGAGCCATCCCCATGCTTCGAGACGGATGCCGCGCATCCTCCTCAGCATGAGGATTTTTCTCCGGCCTCATCCTGGTGCCACACGCCTTGCCGTCACTCCGGTGCAGACCGGGGTCCAGGGTTACACGTTCGCATCCCGGTGTGTCAGGCCGTGCCCGCCGCACTGGATTCCGGCGTGCGCCGGAATGACAACTGTAAAAGATCGCATCGTCACCCTGAGGCGACGAGAGAGTGTTGATCACGTTTCAGCGTGATCAGCCCCGACCGCGATAGGGCTGGACGCCCTGATCGGGCAGCCACAGACCCTTCGGCGGCTCGCCGGTCTGATAGAACACATCAATGGGGATGCCGCCACGCGGATACCAGTAGCCGCCGATGCGAAGCCAGTGCGGCTCGGCGGCTGAAATGATCTTCTGCGCGATGTCGATGGTGCACTGTTCGTGAAAGCCCGGATGATTGCGGAAGCTGGCCAGATAGAGCTTCAGCGACTTGCTCTCGACGATGCTTTGCTCCGGCACATAGTCGATCACCAGGTGCGCAAAATCAGGCTGGCCGGTGACCGGACAGACCGATGTGAACTCGGGCGCGGCAAAACGGACCAGATAGCGCGTGCCGGGATGCGGGTTGGCGACGCATTCAAGGACCGCCGCATCCGGGCTTGCAGGGGCCTCGGTGGCAGCGCCGAGTTGGCTCAGGGATTCGTAGGTCGTTTCACTCATGACGATATCTTAAAGTCCGATTCGAAAGTTCTATTGTAATATCAATGCATTACCGTTTTATTGTCCGTCATCCCCGCGAAGGCGGGGACCCAGACTGACCGTCGATTTGGGTCCCCGCCTTCGCGGGGATGACGGGGTGCTATTAATATAGTTACTGTAACTCATTGTTATCAAATCAAAATTTTCGGATCAGACACTTAGGTCAGTGGCACCGACCCTTCAAAGCCGGATTGCACCGGGCCGATATTACAAAGCTTCGATATCTTCGCCGCAATACTGTGCGGTGAAAGCGGTCTGGAATTCCTCGAAAGTGCCTTGCTCGATAGCCGTGCGCATGCCGGCCATCAGTTCCTGATAGTAATGCAGGTTATGGCGCGTCAGCAGCATCATGCCGAGAATTTCCTTGGCCATCACCAGATGATGCACATAGGCGCGGCTGTAGTTTCTGCAGCCATAGCAGGCACAATCCGGATCGAGCGGGCGGGGGTCGTCCTTGTGGCGGGCATTGCGCATGTTCACGGTGCCGCGCCGCGTAAAGGCCTGATCAGTGCGCCCGGAGCGCGTCGGCAGGACACAGTCGAACATGTCGACACCCCTTGCCACGGCGGCAACCAGATCGTCGGGCTTACCGACCCCCATCAGATAGCGGGGCTGCGTTTCGGGTAATGCGGGAGCGGTGAAATCAAGCACGCGCAGCATTTCTGCGTGTCCCTCGCCGACGGCAAGGCCGCCGATGGCATAGCCGTCAAAACCGATGCCAGTCAGCGCTTCGATGCTTTCCGCACGCAGGTCTTCGTGGACACTGCCCTGGACGATGCCGAACAGGCCGTAGCCCGGTCGCTGGGTAAAGGCATCCAGGGATCGTTTGGCCCAGCGCATGGAAAGCTGCATGCTTTTTGCGGCGACGTCCTTTGTGCACGGGAACGGTGTGCATTCATCAAACGCCATGGTGATGTCGGCGTCCAGATTGTGCTGGATCTGCATCGATATTTCCGGCGTCAGATCGTGATAGCTGCCGTCGATGTGCGAGCGGAAGCGGACCCCGTCCTCGCCGAGCTTGCGCAATCCCGCCAGCGACATGACCTGAAAGCCGCCGCTGTCAGTCAGGATCGGGCCGGACCAGTTCATGAACGTGTGCAGGCCGCCGAGTTTGGCGATCCGCTCCGCGCCCGGCCGCAGCATCAGATGATAGGTATTGGCGAGGATGCATTCGGCACCGGTCTCTGCCACCCATTCCGGCGTCATCGCCTTGACGGTGGCGGCTGTGCCGACCGGCATGAAGGCCGGGGTCTCGAACGTGCCGTGTGCCGTCGAAACGCGGCCACGGCGGGCCTGGCCGTCGGTCTTCAGAAGGGTGTAGCCAAATTTACTCATGATAACTGTATCCCATACCTCGCCCTTCGAGACGCCGTTCCGGCTCCTCAGGGTGAGGTCAATTCAAAGTCCACTCCTCATCCTGAGGAGCGCGTCATGGCGCGCGTCTCGAAGGATGGGATCACGCATCGCTGTCATGCCGTTCGATAAAGCATGCATCGCCGTAGGAATAGAATCGATAGCCTTTGTCGATGGCATGGGCATAGGCGGCCTGCATGCGCTCCAGTCCGGCCAGTGCCGAGACCAGCATGAACAGGGTCGAGCAGGGCAGGTGAAAATTGGTCATCAGCGCATCGATGGCACGAAAGCGATAGCCGGGCGTGATGAACAGATCGGTGTTGGCATTGAAGGGCTGGAACAGGCCGTTCTGATCACAGGCGCTTTCCAGGGTCCTGAGCGCGGTCGTGCCGCAGGCAATGATGCGACCGCCGGCAGCACGCTGGTCGTTGAGCCGCTCGGCCATTTCAGCGGACAGCACGGCGCGTTCCGTGTGCATGACATGATCGTCGGTATTGTCGACCCTGACCGGCAGAAAGGTGCCGGCACCGACATGCAGGGTGACGCGGATATCGCTGACGCCCCTGGCGCGGATTGCGCTCATCAGATTTTCGGTGAAGTGCAGCGCCGCCGTCGGGGCCGCTACGGCACCGTCCTTTTCGGCAAACATGGTCTGGTAATTGTCGCGGTCGTCATCGCTGCCCTGGTCCGGGCGCTTGATATAGGGCGGCAGCGGCATGATGCCGTGTTTCTCGAGCATGGCGATCAGCTCGCGTCCGGCGACGTTGAAGCGTAACTGCCGCTCGCCCATCTCGCCCGATTCAACGCAGTCGGCGGCGAAGCCAGGCGCGAAGACGACATAATCGCGCGGATTGAGCTTGCGGGCCGGTTTGGCGAATACGCGCCAGGTATGGGCGTCGACCGGCTGATGCAGGGTGACTTCGATCTTGGTGCCGCCTTCCGGTTTGCCGCGGTTGGTGGCGTCACCACGGGTGCCGGTCAGACGTGCCGGAATGACCCGGGTGTCGTTGAAGACCATCAGGTCTGTTGGTCTGAGGAGGTCCGGCAGGTCACGGACGATGCGGTCGGCAAATGCAGCGCCGTTGGCACCGATGTGCAACAGCCGTGCCGCATCGCGCGGCTTCGCCGGTTGCTGGGCGATGCAGGCGGGCGGCAGGTCAAAATCGAAAAGCGAGACATCCATGAGCGGGGTTTTATAGACTTGCGGGCAATGCGACAATCGTGGAACGTAAGGATATGATAATATCGTCGTCGTCCGGCATGCCGGATAATCAATAACTGAAGACGAGGTCCGACATGTTGCGTCTTATTCTTGCTCTGCTTGTGCCGTGGCTGAATTTTTTCACCATCGGCAAACCGATCCAGGGCGTGATCTGCCTGATCCTGCAATTGACCCTGATCGGCTGGATTCCCGCCGCCATCTGGTCCGTGTATTCACTGAGCCAGTATAACACCGACAAGAAGATAGACGCCGCCACCAAAGGCTGATGCCTTTGGTGATCGCCAGGGTCAGGGCAGCTTGACTTCGGTGCCCTGCTTCGATGCCTCGACGATGGCGTCGAGAATTTCGATGCCGTGGATGGCGTCGTCGAGCGGTACCGGGAAGATGGCGCCGCTGGTCACGGTGTCGGCGAACGCGTCCAGTTCGGCGCGCTCGATATCGGTGCCGGAAAGATCTTCGCACACGCGCTCGCCGGCGATGGTGCGTACTTCAAAAATATCCTGATCACGAACTTCGGCCCAGCCAAGGCTGCCAAACACCTGAATACGCCACAGCGCCTGAGTTGCGAACAGGGTCGTCAGCACGCCGCTGACGCCGGATTTGAATTTCAGGGCGGCAAAGGTCGTGTCATCAACCGGCACCGGTGTGGCGCGGCGTTCACTGACGGCGCGCAGGCTTTCGACCGGGCCCATGATCGACAGCATCGC
The DNA here is from genome assembly GCA_040877275.1 of Rhodospirillales bacterium. Taxonomy (GTDB): domain Bacteria; phylum Pseudomonadota; class Alphaproteobacteria; order Rhodospirillales; family Casp-alpha2; genus UBA4479. The sequence goes on from JBBDOA010000068.1 coordinate 9,051, forward strand.
ATCCATCATATGCACACCCATCGCCGTCATGCCGCCGGCCGGGCTTTCGGTTTCCGACGCCCGCCAGTGCTCAGCACCGTAGCGCAGCCCGCCGTTACCCGAGATGTTGCCTTCGATATGCAACAGGGTGCCAAGACCGCCCGACACGGCCAGTTTCTTGAGCTTGATCATGGCCGGCAGGAAACGGCGGTTGAAACCGACGCAGAGCGGCAGGTTGGCATCCTGCATGGCTTTGACGGCACGCCGGGCCTCGGCGGCGGTCAGTGTCAGCGGCTTGTCGCAGAATACCGGCTTGCCGGCTTTGGCGGCGGCGATGATCTGGTCGGCATGCTGGGTATGCGGGGTTGCCAGAATGATCGCGTCGATAGCGGGATCGCTCAGCAGATCGGCGAAGTCGTCGCGGAGATCAATACCTTTTTCGGCGCAATAGTCCCGGGCCAGCTCCTTGCGACCGGTGACGGCGGCGGTGACGGACAGCTTGTCAGATTTCCCCTGTACCGAATCGATAAGCACACGTCCCCAACGGCCAAGGCCGGCAACACCACATCTGATCATCTGCGCATTCTCCTATAAAGCTATAAAGTCTCTTGTTTGATACGCCGATGCCCCTTAACTCAAAAAGGCAAGGCCGGTCGCACGGAAATTGTTGGCGTGACCGTAACAGTTTTTATCGGGACGGCAATGGCATGAGTGATGCGGCGGCAGGCAGCGGCGGGACCAAGAAAATCGTGTCCCGTAAGGCTGCTATCAAAGGAGCGGCCTATATGGCGCTGGCCGGGTTTTTCATTACGTCTCTGCACGCCATCGTCCGCCATGTCTCAGCCGAAGTGCACCCCATCGAAATTGTGTTCTTCAGAAATATCGTCGGTTTTGTTCTGCTGATTCCATTTCTGCTGCGCCAGGATCGGTCGTTGTGGAAAAGCAAACAGCCGAAACTGCAGTTTTTTCGCTCCATCGCCGGCGTCCTGGCGATGATGACATGGTTCACTTGCCTCAGCATGATGCCGGTCGGCGATGCCACCGCGATCAGCTTTGTGACCGTGCTTTTCGTGACCGTTGGGGCGGCCATGATTCTGGGTGAGAAGGTTGGTATCCGCCGCTGGACGGCGATTGCAGTCGGCTTCATCGGGACCCTGATCATCATCCGGCCCGGTTCCGGAATCCTGGGACCTGGTATGCTGGTGGCGCTGATCTCGACGGTGTTCTGGGCCGCGTCGCTGCTGTGCGTCAAGGTGCTGTCACGTACCGACAGCAGTGTCACCATGGTGTTTGCCTCCAATGTCTACTTTACCGTTTTCTCGTTCGTACCGGCGCTGTTTGTCTGGACCTGGCCGACGCTGGAGCAACTCGGCTGGATGCTTGTGATCGGTGTGCTGGCGATGCTTGGCCACCTGTGTATGGCGACCGCACTCAGAACCACGGACGCGACCGTCGTCGCACCGGTCGATTATATCAGGCTGTTGTGGGCCGCCGGTATCGGATACGTAGCGTTTGGCGAATTCCCCGATATCTGGACCTGGGTCGGCGGCACCATAATTTTCGCATCGACGGTCTATATCACCTATCGGGAATCCCGGCGTTCGCCCGGGACGCCGACGCCGGTTGTCGATCCCTGAACGGCCTGCTCGCGCCTGACGATATAAAGCGATGACGCAAAGATCACCGCGGCCCCGATCCAGGTCCAGATATCGGTCAGTTCGCCGAATATGACCCAGCCGATCAGCACGGCGACCGGCAATTTGGTGAAATCGACGGCTGCGACAATCGATGCATCGGTCAGGGAAAACGCCTTGGTCAGCATGATATGGCCGAGCACCGCAATCGGCCCCGTCGCCAGCAAAAACAACCAGACCTCAAGGCTGGGCCAGGTCCAGACGAACAACGCCGGGATCAGGGCCATAGGCATCATCAGCAGATGCGAGAAAAACACCACCGTCCACGGATCGTCGCCCCGCGTCAGGGTCTTGATGATCAGCGCTGACGATCCCATGAAGACCGCTGACGCCAGCGCGAACCAGTTGCCGGCACCCATTTCCACCATGCCGGGGCGGATGATGATCAGTGCCCCGCAAAAGCCGATCACGGTTGCGGTCCAGCGCCGCAGGCGGACCACTTCACCCAGCACCAGCGCCGCCCCAATCGTCGTGAACAGGGGGGCCAGAAACCCCAGCGCCGTCACCTCGCCAATCGGGATCATCGAAAGCGCGTAAAACCAGGTTGACATGGCCAGCATGCTGACTACGGCGCGGAGCAGATAAAGCTTCAGTTGCGATGTGCGCACGGTCCGGATGCCGCGGTGCATCATCCAGGGCAGCATGCAGGCCCAGGCGAACACCACCCGGCAAAAGACGATCTGCAGCGGATCAACGCCTGCTTGTGACAGATAGCGGCCAAGCGCGGACAGCCCGGTCAGAAAGACGCACGACGCAACCATCCACATGGCCCCTTCGAGCGGCCGGTTGACCGCCGGCGGCCGGGGCGGTGCGGCGTTGAAGTGGGGAACCGGTTCAGCCATGCGTCAGTCCAGATCCAGCGGATAGATCGGGCGGCGCAATCGGGTAAACGGCAGTCTGGAAATATCCCTGGTCGACAGCGCACCGGCATCGCAGATCAGCACGGCGCGGGCCAGCGGCTGGAAAGCGGCGCGAAAGTGCTGCATTGATTTAACGGCGACCACATCCTTTGTCCGGGGATCAATACCGGCATGGGTGAAGGCTTCGACCTCGGTCAGTTGCAGACGGTTCGAGGCGACGACGATCTCGATGTCGCCGACCTTGAAGACCGCGGTCGGCCCCAGATGATGGGTCACGCCTTTCCAGCGCGGACCTTGCGCCACATAGACACCATCGGTGATGCGGATGACGGTGCCGGTCAGGCCGAGCGGGGCGCCGAAAGCGGGATCAACCTTGCCGCCGAGCTGGATGCTGACCTCGGCACCTTCACCGGCGGCGATCAGGCTTGCCGCCGCCTCGCCGTCGCAGATAGTGCCGAAGCAGGCATTCTTTATCCCGGCTCTGATCAGGCCGTCCAGCAGCAGGGTCGAGTCACCGTACGCACCTGAGCCCGGATTATCGGAAAAATCGGCGACCACGATCGGGCCTTTTCCGGTGCCCTCGGTCAAAGTTCGCCCGATTTCGTCAACCGTTTCGGCAACGCTCAGATACGTGTTGGAATCGAAGTGCCGCGTCTCCCAGGCGTAGTCCATGTACGAATCGGCTATCGCCATGAATTTCGGATCATCGCCGTTGCCGGTGACGCTGACGCTGGGGCCGGCCTCGTGCAGATCCGCCGGTGTGAAGCCGGCGTGCAGACTGACCAGCAGGACATCAGGATCGGATTTTTCCAACGCTTCGGCCCGCGCCAGCAAGGTTGTCATTGGGTTCTCAGTGGTGGTGCGGCCGTCATCCAGGCCTTCGATCATGGCGCGCCGGGCGGTCACGCAGACCGGCCTGATCTCGCCTTTCATGGTGCGCTCCAGAACCGCCGCCGTGCGCAGTGCGGTGGCGACCTGATCAATATGCGGATAGGTGCGATAGGCTGAGATGATATGGGCGTGTTTGGTCATCAGCGTGGTCACGTTGGCATGCAGATCAAGGGTGATGGCGAGCGGCACATCCGGGCCGACAATATCGCGCAAGGCGGCAAGCAGGACGCCTTCGGCATCATTGTGGGCGACGCTGGCCATGGCCCCGTGCAGATTGATCAGGATGCCGTCGAACGGGCCCTGGCTGCGGGCCGCATCAAGGATCGCGCCGGTGCAGGCATCCCAGGCATCCTGCGCGACCGGGCCGGACGGGGTCGCCCAGGCAACAACGGTGCGCACCAGATCCCAGCCGTATTCTGCCGCTGCCTGTTCGACGCCGCTGGGTTCGATGGTGGCGCCCTTGATGGCTGCGGGCACGTCATCGCCGAAAGCCAGCAGGTAATTCTCGAAATCGGCAAGCCGGGTCGGCAGCGATGAAAAGGCGTTGCTTTCATGGCCGAACAGGCCGGTCAGAACGCGAAAGGTCATGACGCTCTCCTCTGGGGACGGGTCGCTACGCTCAGGTTGATTTCATCCTGTGCGCACCGGTGCGCCGGCGTGTCCTCGGCTTGCATGTTCAGTAATCCTGTTCGGAGGCGACCAGGGCGCCGGAAATGGCGTCGGCGGTTTCGATGGCCAGCGGCCCCAGCTTGTCGCGGGCTTCGGCAAGAGACCAGTTCGGCGTGTAGGCGGGAATATGCACGGCGGCAATCGGTCGGCCGCGGTAATCGACAATCGGCGCGGCAACACCGATTTCACGGGGCAGCAGTTGCTCGTAGGTAATGGCATATCCCTGTTTTCGGGTGCGGTTGATGGCGGCATGGATCTTGTCGATGTCGATGGTGGTGCCGGGCAACCGCTTGAAGCGGTCAGAGCGGTCGATGATGTCGTTGACTTCGGTGTCGCTCAGTCTGGACAGCACCGCCTGACCGGTCGCCGTGCAGAACGCCGGTACCCGTCGCCCCGGCACGGTCGCAGCATAGGCGGCCTTCTCGTGGGGGATGCGTACCGTATAGATCATGTCGGTGTCATGGCGCTCGGCAAGGTTCATGGTCGTTTTATAGACGCCCCCGGCCTCGATCAGGCGGGGCATGGCAACGGCACCGAGGGCGCTGTGACGGAGATAGGTATAGGCCATCTCCATCAATTTCCGGGCCGGCCTGTAACGGCGCGTGGCCGCGTCTTTCTCGAGAAAGCCAAGCTGATGCAGGGTATTGGAAAAACGCTGCGCTGCGCTTTTGTCGAGGCCGGTCCTGAGGGCGATTTCGGTAACACCCAGGGACGGAAAATCATCACCGAAGGCGGCCAGCACCCTGAACCCCTTTTCCAGCGAACCGACAAACAGTGCGCTCGACGAATGGCGTTCCGGCAATTTATAGGCTTGTTCCGTGGTGTCGACCGGCATGCTTGACGTCCCCCGCCTGGCTCCATAGCATATCGCTATACACTACCAGATATTGAATAATAATACACTACAACTGACGGCGAGGGCCATGAGTTTAAAGGGAAGAAAAAATAATTCCTCAACCGGATGCTCTTCATCATGGACTCGCACGCTGAAAAATCGAACAATCCGGTCAATCGGGGTGCGTCGAGAGTGCCCCCGCTTCTGGCATGCGTAATGTCAAACTAAAACAGGGAGGCGAGAGCAAAATGTTCCGCAAAGCGATATCAATCTCAGCACTGGCAGCAGCGGTCTCGCTGGCTGTCGCGCCTGCAGCTTTTGCAGGCAAGGCCAACGATACGTTGGTCTGGTCGACAAACCGTGAAGTTGCGGTTGCCGATCCTTACTACAACAACACCCGCGAACTCGTCATCATAGGCAACACGGTTTGGGACGGGTTGCTGTTTCGTGATCTGGAGACCGGCGAGTATAAGCCGCTGCTGGCAAAATCGTACAAGTGGGTCGATAACGTCACCATCGATTTCGAACTCAGGGATGATGTCGTCTTCCATGACGGTTCAAAATTCGGTCCCGAAGACGTGGTCTATACGGTCAATTTCGTCGCCAAGGAAGAAAACGGCGTGCTGACCCAGGCCAACGTCAATTTCATGGAATCGGCTGAGCAGACGGGCCCGAACAGTGTTCGGATCAAGCTGAAAAAGCCGTTCCCGGCAGCGCTGGCCTATTTCGCACAGGCCGTCTTCATGATGCCTGAAGGCCATTATGAAAAAGCCCCGGCGGGTGCCGACGGCAAGAAAGATTACGCCGCTGTGAAGCCGGTCGGAACCGGACCTTATCTGATCACCAGTGTGGTTGCCGGTGACCGGATCGAAATGGTCCGCAACGAGAAATACTTCAAGGGCGGCCCGAAGGGTACGGCGGCCATCAAGAACCTGACGTTCCGTTCGATCAAGGAAATGAATACGCAGCTCGCCGAGCTTCTGACCGGCGGTCTCGACTGGATCTGGGACGTGCCGAAGGACCAGGCCGAAAAGCTCAAGGACAGCGGCGCGGTCACGGTGACCAACGCCAAGACCATGCGGATCAGCTATATTGCCTTTGACGTCAATGGCACCAGTGGTGACAAACACTTTACGGACAAGCGGGTTCGCGAAGCCGTCGCCCATGCGATCAATCGCAAATCGATTGTCGAAAACCTGGTCGGTCCGGCTTCCGAGGTGATTGACTCCGCGTGCCACCCGGATCAGTTCGGTTGCACCCAGGACGTCAAGAAATGGGACTACGATCCGGCCAAGGCGAAAGCCCTGCTGAAGGAAGCCGGGTTCGGTGATGGTTTCACCACCGACATCTATGCTTATCGTCAACGTGAATTCACCGAAGCGGTGATCGGCGATCTGGCGAACGTCGGTATCAAGGCAAACCTCAAGTATATGCAGTATCGTGCGCTGCGCGAACTGGTCTGGAAAGGCACGACGCCGTTCCACCACATGACCTGGGGCTCAAACTCGATCCCTGACGTTTCCGCCAGCACCGGGCATTTCTTCTCGGGTGGTCATGACGACCCGGCCAAGGATCCGTCGGTTATCGCAGCTCTGGAGGCCGGCAACACGTCGGTCGATCCAGAGGTTCGCAAGGCCAAATACAAGGAAGCCTTGTCCAGGATTTCCAGTGAGCTGTACTGGCTGCCGATGTTCACCTACGCGAAATACTATGCGTATTCGGGTGATCTCGACTTCCAGCCGACCTCGGATGAAATTCCGAGATTCTTTACGGCAAAATGGAAATAATCACGATGTAGTGCGGCCGGCCCCGGTGTTTTTTCCGGGGCCGGTCCTGCGTCGTTTGCAAGGCTGCCTGCCATGCTTATTTATGCTTTGAAACGGTTCAGCGTTGCGGTTCTCGTCGCGATAACAGTTTCGCTGATTACGTTCTCGATGATCTATCTGTCGGGCGATCCGGCGATGGCGCTGGCCGGTGAAACGGCGACGCAGCAGGATATTGAAAGTATCCGCCGGACCTATGGGTATGATCAGCCGATTATCGTGCAATACCTGATGTGGCTCGGGAATGCGCTGAGCGGCGATCTGGGTCATTCGCATTATCTCAAGACGGATGTATCCCTCGTTATTCTCGAGCGCCTGCCGGTGACCATGATCCTCGGTGCTACCGCGCTCAGCTTCGCACTTGTACTGTCGATACCGCTCGGTGTGCTGGCGGCGATGCGACCGAACACGCTGATCGACCGCTTCGCGCTGTCGCTGGCGGTGGTCGGCCAGGCGCTGCCGAGTTTCTGGTTCGCCCTGATCATGATTTTCTTTTTCGGTGTTACTCTCAGATGGCTGCCGATTACCGGCAGTGGATCTTGGATGAATTTCATCATGCCGGGGATCGCGCTCGGCTATTACGTGACCCCGGCGGTGATGCGCCTGACCCGTGCCGGCATGATCGAAGTGCTGTCGAGCGATTATATCCGCACGGCGCGTGCCAAGGGGCTGCGACCCGGCATTGTGCTGTTCAAGCACGCCCTCAGAAACGCGATCATTCCAGTCGTCTCGCTGGCTGCCGTGCAGTTCGGCTTTATGCTCGGCGGTTCCATCGTTATTGAAACGATCTTCGCCATCAACGGTCTCGGGCAACTGGCATGGGAATCAATCCTGCGCGCCGACTTGCCGATGATGCAGGCCATCGTCCTGGTGCTGTCGTGTTTCTATATCGTGCTGACGTTCCTGGCCGATATCCTGAACGCGTTCCTGGACCCCAGAATCCGGGTGAGCTGATATGATTGAATCTTCACAGTCCGCCAATAATGCACCGGTCATCGCCGAACGGATCATTATTGAGCCGTCACCGGCAGCGCGCGCCCGCAAGCGCATGTTCGGCCATTACGGTTTCATGATCGGAGCCATTATTCTGGCCTTCATCATGGCCATCGCCTTTCTGGCCCCGCTGATTTCGCCGCACGATCCGTTCGATCAGCAACTGGCCCGGAAACTGATCCCGCCGGTCTGGCACGATCACGCCAAGGCCACCTGGGAGTTTCCGCTCGGCACCGACCAGTTCGGCCGGGATTATCTCTCGCGGCTGATTTACGGGGCGCAGATTTCGTTGCTGATCGGCTTTGCGGCAATGCTGATTTCCGGTGTCATCGGGACCGCGCTTGGTGTTGCTGCGGGCTACTTCGGCGGTCGTGTCGACATGGTCGTCAACTTCATCATCACGACCCGACTGTCGTTACCGGTGGTGCTGGTGGCTCTGGCGGTGGTCTCGCTGATCGGCAATTCGCTGTGGATCGTGATCTGGGTACTGGGTCTGCTGATCTGGGACCGCTTCGCCGTGGTCATGCGCTCAACGACACAGCAGGTCCGCAATCTGGATTACGTGGCGGCGGCGCAGGCCGTCGGCTGTTCAAAATGGCGCATTATCTTTTCCGAGATCATGCCGAACATCGCCAACAACCTGATTGTTGTTGCCACCATCGAGATGGCGCATGCGATCATCCTCGAAGCGGCACTGTCGTTTCTGGGACTGGGCGTGCAACCGCCGGCACCGAGCTGGGGCCTGATGATCGCCGAAGGCAAGAACCACATGCTGTTCGACCCTTGGCTGGTCGGTATTCCCGGTACCGCGCTGTTCATTCTGATCCTGTCCATCAACCTGCTCGGCGACGGTATTCGTGATGTTACGGCGCCGGAAAACCGGAACTAGGGGCCAGCGACAGAGCTATGGAAAAAACAATGAGCAAACGTATTCTTGAGGTGGAAAACCTGACCGTCGATATCCCGGTCGGCGGCGGCATCCTGCATGCGGTGCAGGGCATCTCGTTCCATGTCGATCAGGGCGAGACGCTGTGCATCGTCGGCGAATCCGGCTGCGGCAAGTCGCTGACCTCGCTGGCGGTGATGGATCTGCTGCCGAAAAAGGCCAAACGTGGTGCTGATGTCCTCAAGCTCAGTGATGAAGACCTGCTGGCTGCCGGCGAGCGACGAATGTGCGATATTCGCGGCAACACCATGGGCATGATTTTCCAGGAGCCGATGACCAGCCTCAACCCGGCCTATACCATCGGCAACCAGTTGGAAGAGGCATTGAAAAGACATCGCAAGGTGTCGACCCGTGAAGCCCGCGACCGGGCTATCTATCTGCTCGAAAAAGTCGGCATCACGGCAGCGGAATCCCGGCTTGGCCAGTATCCACACCAGCTTTCCGGCGGGCTGCGCCAGCGTGTCATGATCGCCATGACGCTGATGTGCGGCCCCAACCTGATTATCGCCGACGAGCCGACAACGGCGCTCGACGTCACCATTCAGGCGCAAATTCTGCTGTTGCTGGCCGAATTGCAGCGCGAATTCGAGATGGGCCTGATCCTGATTACGCATGATCTGGGCGTCGTCGCCCGGATCGCCGACCGGGTCGCTGTCATGTACGCAGGCCAGATCGTCGAGGAAGGCACGGCCGAACAGGTCTTCAACCGGCCGACCCATCCCTATACCCAGGGGCTGCTGGAATGCATTCCAATTCCCGGCAAGACCGATCGCGGCAAGCCGCTTGGCTCGATCCCCGGCATCGTGCCGTCGCTGATCGGCAAGTTCAACGCCTGCCATTTCGCTGAACGCTGTCTGTTTGCGACCGGTGATTGTACCAGGGGAAATATCGATATGCGGCAGGCGAGCGAGCAAGGTCATGCCTATCGCTGTATTCTTGATGCTGATACCTGCCGCTCCAATGCTCTTGAAAAGGGGGTCGCATGAACGACGTTGTTATCAGTGCCAGGGGCGTCACAAAAACGTTCATGATTTCCGCCGGCGCTTTCCGTGGCAAGAAGCCGCTGCACGCGGTCAACGGGATTACGCTCGACGTTGAGCGTGGCGAAGTGCTGGCGCTGGTCGGCGAATCCGGTTGTGGCAAGACGACGCTGGCAAAAATGCTGCTGGGCCTGCTGCCGACGAGTGCCGGGAGCATTGAATTTTCCGGCGTGCCGGTGGCCAATATTGAGCGCCTGAAGCTGGCCGGCCTTGTACAGCCGATCTTTCAGGACCCGTATTCGTCGCTTAATCCGAGGAAATCCATCGGCTCGATCATCACCCTGCCGCTTCGGGTGCAAAAGGACCCGGACCCGTCGACATGGCGCAAGCGCGCCGAAGAGATGATGGAACTGGTCGGCCTGCCGAGACGCCTGTTCGAGAATTTCCCGAACCAGCTCTCCGGCGGTCAGCGTCAGCGGGTCGCCATTGCCCGGGCCCTGATCAACCGCCCGGAAGTAGTGATCTGCGATGAGCCGACCTCGGCGCTCGATGTCTCGGTGCAGTCGCAAATCCTCAATCTGCTGCAGGACCTGCGGAGTGAGCTTAATCTGACGTATGTCGTGATCAGCCACAATCTGGCGGTGGTTGAACACATCGCAACCCGGGTTGCGGTCATGTATCTGGGCCGCATCGTCGAGCAGAAGGATACCGCGAGCCTGTTCGACAATCCTGAACATCCCTATACCAAAGCGCTCTTGCAATCGGTGCTGACGCCGGACCCGTCGCTCGGCGTGCCCGATACGCAACTGGGCGCGGCCTATCCGAACCCGGTCAATCCACCAAGCGGTTGCACGTTCCATCCGCGCTGTGTGCGGGTCATGGATCATTGTTCGGTTGCAGCGCCCCACACCATCCAGCGTCCGGGCGGTTTTGTCGAATGTCATCTTTATGATGAAAACGAAGGACGGGGCAGGGTTGCATCATGACGACAAGAAGCGCGGCCATTGCTGATATCGATCAGTATTTCACCAGTGGTGCCTTCAAGGCTGATCTGGCGCGGCGCGTTGCTATTCGCACCGAGAGTCCCGAGCCGGAACGCCGCCCGGAACTGTACCGGTATCTCAGCGAGGAAATGACGCCGTATCTCGAAGCGTTCGGCTTTAGTTGTGAAATTTATGAAAACCCGCGTCCCGACGGAGGGCCGTTTCTGGTGGCGAGGCGTCACGAAGGCGACGATCTGCCGACAGTGATGACCTACGGTCACGGCGACGTGGTGCGCGGCTATGACGACCAGTGGCGCGAAGGCCTCAACCCCTGGGTCATCACCGAAGAAGGGGATCGCTGGTACGGGCGTGGTACCGCCGACAACAAGGCGCAGCACACGATCAATCTGGCGGCGATGAAAACCGTGCTCGAAGCGCGCGGTCATCTCGGTTTCAACGTCATCGCCCTGATCGAAACCGGTGAGGAATGCGGCTCGCCGGGCCTCAAGGAATTTTGTGCAGCCCATAAGGCGCTGTTCAAGGCGGATGTGTTCATTGCGTCTGACGGCCCCCGGCTGCAACCTGACATGCCGACCGTGTTCATGGGGTCGCGCGGCGTCTTCAATTTCAAAATGACGCTCACGCTCAGGGACGGCGGACACCATTCCGGCAACTGGGGCGGGCTGCTGTCGAACCCGGGCGTCATGATGGCGCACGCGCTGGCAACCATCACCGATGCCAGGGGCAAGCTGTTGATCGAGGACTGGCGTCCGGAACCGATGTCAAATTCGGTCCGGCGCGCCATTTCAAAACTGACGGTCGGCGGCGGTGAGGGTTCCCCGGAAATTGATCCGGAATGGGGCGAGCCGGGCCTGACACCGGAAGAAAAAGTTTTCGGCTGGAACACGTTCGAGATTCGCGCCTTTGAATGCGGCAACCCGCGCAATCCGGTCAACGCCATTCCGCCGCGCGCTGTCGCTTACGGACATATCCGCTATGTCGTCGGCACCGACCCGCACGGCTTTCTGCCGGCGCTGAGGAAGCATCTCGATGCGCAGGGTTTTCACGATATCCAGCTCGAAGCCGAGCGTGATTTCATGTATGCGACCCGGCTTGATCCGGATCATCCGTGGGCCAGATGGTCGATTGCTTCAATCGGCGAAACATCGGGCCAGGACGTGGCGGTGATCCCTAATCTCGGCGGCACGCTGCCGAACGATGTGTTTTCCGAAGTGCTCGGCTTGCCGACCATCTGGGTGCCGCATTCGTATGCCGGCTGTTCGCAGCACGCACCGAACGAACATGTCCTGGCACCGGTTTGCCAGAGTGCGCTGAAGATCATGACCGGCCTGTGGTGGGATCTGGGCGACGGCAAGACTCCGCTTGCCGGTGCCGCATGAAGGGAGATGACCATTGACCGAGCTTTGTGATCTCAGTGCCGTTGAGCTGCGCCGTCGCATCGGCTGCAAGGATGTCTCCCCTGTTGCCTTGCTGGACAGTTGCATCGGTCGCATCGAAGCGGTCAACGGGACGCTGAACGCGATGGTTTCGACCTGTTTTGAGCGGGCCCGGGATGAAGCGAAGGCGGCCGAACAAGCGGTCATGGATGGCGAGTTTCTGGGTGTGCTGCACGGCCTGCCGATCGGCATCAAGGATCTTGAGCAGACCGAAGGTCTGCGCACGACTCTCGGCTCCAGGCTTTACGAAGACAACGTCCCGGCCGCGGACCAGGTTTCCGTCGCCAACGTCCGCGACGAAGGCGCAATTGTCATCGGCAAGACCAACACGCCGGAATTCGGCGCCGGTGCCAATACCCGGAATCTGCTGTTCGGTGCGACCGGCAATCCGTTTGATCCGTCGAAGACCTGCGCCGGTTCGTCCGGTGGATCGGCAGTGGCGCTGGCCGCCGGCATGGTGACGATTGCCAGCGGTTCGGACTATGGCGGCTCGCTCAGGACACCGGCGGCCTTTTGCGGTGTTGTCGGTTTCCGCCCGACACCGGGCGTGGTGCCGGCCGAGGCCAAACCGGCCGGCCTGTTGCCGTTTTCGGTGCTGGGGCCGATGGGCCGCAGTGTCGCCGATGCGGCTTTGCTGCTGTCGGCGCAGGCCTCAATCGATCCCAGGGATCCGTATTCCCGTTCGCTTGATCCGGCGTTGTTCGAGCCGATGCGCGACGCTGATTTGAGCTCGATCCGTGTCGCGATTTCCGAAGATCTGGGTGCGGCACCGCTCAGCAAGGCCTACCGGGATATTTTCAAATCACGTACCGACAGTTTTCGCCACGTGTTTGACGAGGCACAGGACCGCGATCCGGATTTTACCGATGTGCATGACTGCTTTGAAGTGCTGCGCGGCGTCGTCTTCGTTGGCGCGCATGGTGAACGGGTCCGCAACCATCGCGACCAGATCAGCCCGAATGTCGTCGACAACGTCGACCGCGGGCTCGCCTATTCCCTGCAGGATGTCGCCACCGCACACGTGCAGCAATCGAAGATTGCGCGGAACTGGCTGAAGCTGCTGAGCGAAGTCGATGTGGTGATCTGTCCGGCGGCTGCGATAACGCCGTTCCCGCATGCGGAATGGTATGTTTCCGAAATCGATGGTGAGGCGATGCCGACCTATATGCGCTGGCTGGCGCTTTCCTATGCGCCGACCATGGCGATGGCGTGCGGCTGTGTGCTGCCCTGCGGCGTCGACGATCAGGGCATGCCGTTCGGCATTCAGGTGCTGGGCGCGCCCGGCACCGACCGTCACGTTCTGGAAGTCTCGGCGGCGCTGGAGCGGATACTGGCATCGAACCCCGAAACACGCCGCCCGCTGCCCGATCTGGATAAACTGCGCGGCGGCTGATCCTGAGAGGCGTCATCATGAAACTGTTCACCGCATGCCTTGGCACGGAAACTCATACCACGGCACCGCTGCCGACCGATCTGGCCGCCTTCGAAAGCGCGCATCTGGTGCGCGGCGGCAAGCACGGCCCGGTGCCGCACATGTTCGGCGCGCCGCTGGTGATCTGGCGCGAGCATGCCCGGGCCAGAGGCTGGGACGTGGTCGAGAGTTTGTCCGCTTTCGCGACGCCTTCCGGGATTACCGTGCGCAAGGTCTATGAAGACCTGCGCGACGAGATTCTGGATGATCTGAGAGCGGCAATGCCGATAGACGGCGTCATGCTGAGCCTGCACGGCGCCATGGTTGCCGAAGGCTATGACGATTGCGAGGACGATCTGGTGCATCGCATCCGCGAGATCGTCGGACCTGATCTGCCGCTCGGTGTCGAGTTCGACCTGCACTGCCATATCACCCGACGCTTTATCGATGAAGTCGACGCGCTGGTGATCTACAAGGAATATCCGCACACCGATTCCCGCGCACGCGCCGAGGATTTGTGGCGCATCATGGAAGCGACGTTCGACGGGCGCATCAAACCGGCACTCAGCAGTTACGATTGCCGCATGATCGGCTGCTATCACACGACGCGCGAACCGATGCGCTCCTTCGTTGACGGCATGACGGCGCTCGAAGGCAAGGACGGCGTCCTTTCGGTGTCCCTCGGCCACGGCTTTCCGTGGGGCGACGTGCCGGCGGAAGGCACGCGCGTCATCGTCGTCACCGATAACAACAAACCGGCCGGTGATGCGCTGGCGGAAAAACTCGGTCGCGCGTTGTGGACGATCCGTGATGACATCACGCCCCGCTATGTCGATGTGGAAACCGCCATTACCGAAGCGCTGGCCGTCAGCGAAGGCCCGGTGGTGATTGCCGACATGGCCGATAATCCGGGTGGCGGTGGCCCTGGCGACAGCACGTTCATCGTCCGCCGCATGCTGGAACGCGGCATCGGCATGGCTGCGGTCGGCGGTATCTGGGATCCGGTGGCGACCGGCATCTGCGTCGGGGCCGGCATCGGTGCCAGATTTCAGCTCAGACTCGGTGGCAAGACCGGTGCCGTGTCCGGCACACCGCTTGATCTCAATGTCGAGGTCAGGAACGTCATCAGGGATGCCTCTGTTAAAAGTCTTGGCGGCTCGCTGCGCTATCTCGGTGATGCCGTCTGGGCCCATGCAGAAGGGATCGATTTCGTCGTGCATTCGGCGCGCACGCAGAACACCGATCCGCATTATTTTGAATTGCTGGGCATTGATCCAATGAAACAGCGCATCCTGATCGTCAAATCCATGCAGCATTTTCACGCCGAATATTCAAAGATCGCGTCGAAGATTATCTATTGCGCTGCGCCCGGTACGCTGGAATGGGATATGACCAGGGTCGCACACACCAAAATCGCCCGACCGGTGTGGCCGATTGATGCAGACCCCTGGACCATCAACGAAGAGCGCCCGTGGTGATCGCATCCGGGTGATATCTGCACCAGCCCCATTAAAGTGGCAGACGGATCCAGACGCGGAGACCGCCCATCGGTGAGCAGTCCAGCCTGATTTCGCCGCCATGTCCCTGAATGGCGTCCCTGGCAATCGACAGGCCGAGCCCGACGCCGCCAGTGCCGGGATTGCGCGAGGTCTCGATCCGGTAGAACGGGCGAAAGACTTCCTGGCGTTGCTCTTCCGGGATGCCGGGGCCATCGTCGTCGATGACGATTTCAACCGCTTCACCGCGGATGCCGGCGCGGATGGAAATGTGATCGGCATAGCGCATGGCGTTTTCAACCAGATTGGTGATGCAGCGGCGAAAGCCGTTGGCCCGGATCGTCACATCGATACGGCCCTCGGTATGCAGATCAATTCGGGCATCGCGACGTCGGGCCTGCGCTGCGACATCGTGCAGCAGGGCGGACAGGTCGGTCGGTTGCGGCGGCTCGCCGCCCTCGCCGCGGGCAAAGGCCAGATACCCCTCAAGCATCCGTTCCATTTCCCCGATATCTTCTTTCAGCGCATCGGTATCCTCGCTCGACTTGAGCATCTCAAGCTGCAGCTTCATCCGCGTCAGCGGCGTGCGCAGGTCGTGTGAAACGCCGGACAGCATATCCGTGCGCTGCGCGATCTGGCGGCGGATCCGGTCGCGCATGGCAAGAAACGCGCTCGCCGCCTGGCGGACTTCGGTCGCCCCTTCAAGCTTGAAAGCCTCAACGGTGCGGCCCTTGCCGAAATCGTCGGCAGCGATGGCGAGGCGGCGGATCGGCTTGACCTGATTGCGCATGAAGATCATGGCCACGGCGAACAGGATCAGCGAGGTGCCGACCATCCAGATCACGAAGACGTAGGTTGTCGAGCTGAACAGGCGTTTGCGGGTGGTGTAAACCTTGAGCACGCCGTCGGCCAACTGCACTTCGATCAGCACGTCGCGTTCCAGAGATTTGGTATCAAGGGCGAACGGTTTGTTGATCACCGATTGCAGGGATATGGCCAGCAATTCCTCGAGCGCGCCGTCAGGTTTTGGTGTTTTGTTGGCGAGGATGCGCCCTTCGTCGTATTGCAGGCGAAACTCCATTTGCCGTGCGGCCATTTGAAAAATCCAGTTCCGGTCATCAGGGTCAGGAAAGCGGCGTAACAAGGTGATGACCGCGGCAGTGTCGCCGGCAACGGATTTTGCAAGGCGCAAGGTGATCTTGTCCCAATGGGTTTCAAAAAAGATGATCGCCGAGACGATTTGCAGCAGCACCAGGGGCATGACGATGATCAGCAGCGAACGGCCGAGCAGGGACTTCGGCAGGAACTGCTTGATCAGAAGGCTCAATGATTGTCCGGCCAAAGCACATATCCCTTGCCACGTACTGTTTTCAGATAGCGCGGCTCGCGCGGGTCCTTTTCGATCTTGCGGCGCAGCCGGGTCACCTGAACGTCAATGGCCCGACCTTCGCCGCCGGCATCGGTCATTAGCGTCAATTCGTCCCGGCTCATCACCTGCCCGACCGCAGCACCAAGCGCACGCAGCAAGGATATCTCGACCTCGGTCAGGTGTACACGTCTGCCGCGCCGGCGCATTTCACCTCGTTCCATGGCAAACACCGCATCGCCGAAAAACAGCTCGGGGCTCGCCGGCGGCTCCGGTCGTGCCCGCTTCAGGATGGAATGAATACGCAAGACCAGTTCTCTCGGCTCGAACGGTTTCGTCAGATAATCATCGCCGCCTTTCTCAAGCCCGTTGATCCGGTCTTCGGATTCACTCATGGCGGTCAGCATCAGGATCGGCAGATCATCGGTCAGGCGCAGCTTGCTTGCGAACTCAAGACCGCTTTCGCCCGGCATCATCAGATCAAGCACGATCAGATCGAACGCCAGCGCCTGCATGCGCCGCCGCGCTTCCTCGGCATCGGCCGCAGCCGTGACCATAAATCCGTTGTCCCCCAGATACTTGGCCAGCAACGAGCGGAGCCTGTCGTCGTCATCCACGACCAGGATATGCGGCATTTCCTCTGGGTTTTCCAGCGTCATGATTTCATTCTACCGTCAAACCCGGTTGCGGTCATGGGACGAATGACAGCTCGCTATCAAGGGGTGTCGTTGTCTCTGCCGGGAACCCGGTTGCGGTCGGCTTCATTAATCAGGCCGCGCAGCACCGTGCGGAAACCGGCCACCGCTTCGGCCCCTGAATGGCGATAGGCATCGGCGACGTGACGGCTTTGTCTGAGCGTCAACTCGCTTTCAAGGGCGCGGCCCTTTTCCGTCAGATAGAGACGGCGGCGGCGGCGGTCTTCGGCATCGGTTTCCTGATCAATAAAGTTTTCTTCGACCAACTGGCTCAGGACCCGGGACAGGCTTTGTTTGGTGATCTTCAGAATATTCAGCAATTCGCCGACCGATATGCCGGCATTGGCACCGACGAAATAGATGATGCGATGATGCGCCCGTCCAAAACCGTAGGCTTCAAGGACGGCATCGGCCTCGCCGGTGAAGTCACGATAGGCAAAAAACAGCAGCTCAATGGCTTCCCGGAGATCCTCATCGCGGAGGAACAGGGGATTGGCTCTGGGACGACCGCGGGACTGTTGATCAGACATACAGGACTTTCCGGGAGACGTGGCAAACTGTCAACATTAATTGGTCAGTGTTATTGACATATATGCTGGAAACTGATACGTCACGCAATATCCAAGTTAACTGACCTCAAGATGCGAAAGAAAATTACAATGTCTGGCTCTGATTTTGCTGATCGTGACGGAAAAATTTGGTTTAACGGAGACCTCGTCGAATGGCGCGATGCCCGAGTGCATGTGCTGACGCACGGTCTGCATTATGCGTCTTCGGTCTTCGAAGGCGAACGGATGTACAGCGGAACCATTTTCAAATTGCGCGAGCACACCGAGCGGCTGTTCTATTCGGCCGGCGAACTGGGTTTCGATATTCCCTACAGCCCCGACGAAATTGACGCCGCCTGCAACACGGTCTGTGACATCAACGGCATCACTAACGGCTATATCCGTCCGGTCGCCTGGCGCGGCAGCGAGATGATGGGCGTGTCGGCGCAGTCGAACCGCATCAACGTCGCCATTGCCGCGTGGGAATGGCCGTCCTATTTCTCGCCGGAACTGCGCAGCAAGGGGATCAAGCTGCAGATTTCTAAATGGAAGCGCCCGAGCCCGGAAACCGAGCCTGTGCATGCCAAGGCCGCAGGTCTTTACATGATCTGCACGTTGTCCAAGCACACGGCCGAATCCGCCGGATTTCAGGATGCCCTGATGCTCGATTGGCGCGGTCAGATTGCTGAAGCGACCGGTGCCAACATTTTCTTCGTGATGCCCGACGGCAAGCTGCACACGCCCAAACCGGATTGCTTCCTTGACGGCATTACCCGGCGGACCGTAATCGGTCTGGCCAAGAAGCGCGGTATCGAGGTCGTTGAGCGGGCCATCATGCCAGACGAAATGGCCGATGCGTCCGAATGCTTCCTGACCGGTACCGCCGCCGAGGTAACACCGGTTGGCAGCATCGATAAATACAGCTTCACACCGGGGGATATGACCCACAAGCTGATGGAAGACTATGAGCGCGTCGTCGGTAAAGTGACGGCCGAGGCTGCTGCCTGAGGGGGCGGTTCTGCAATCGCGGAAAAGCGGGCGGTGTGCCGGAGCGATAGCCTGGTTGCCGCCCTTTTTCTTTGCTGCAGGTGTTGCACTTGTTTCGTGAGTCCAAGGGATGACGAAGTATTGAGCGTCTTCCCGGACGCGGGATTCCTCCGAGCGCAGCGAGGCAAGGAAGACCAGCGATCCGGGACCCATTCCCGGTTCACGCAATGCCCAACGATGGGTCCCGGATCGTAACCTCGGCACCGAAACCTGACGGTTCCGGGCTCGGCTAACGTTCGGGATGACGGGTAAAAGGACGCTAATGCACTGATATTACATAAGTATCTGAATAGGATTCTCAGGGGCTGAGCCGGGGCTGCACACAGCCACTCATTTCTTTACAATACTTGAACAATTGTTTAATTGTTGTTCATGAAGAAAATTCAGAAAACCGAAACGCCCGTCCCTCAGCTCGATCTGGATACACGGCGCGAAATCGCCGATCTGTTTCGCATACTCGGTGATCCGACCAGGCTCGGGATTGTTTACGCCTGTCTGACGACACCGATGGCGGCGGGGGATATCGCCGAAAGTCTCGACATTTCGCCGTCTCTGGCCAGTCATCATCTCAGGCTGTTGCGTGCCGCGCGTCTGGTTCGGGCCGAGCGGCAGGGCAAGAACATATACTATGTGGCGGCTGACGATCATGTCAGCCGGGTGTTGTCCGATATGGCCGACCACGCTTTCGAAACCGTCGACGAGGATCAGTTATGAGTGCTTGCTGCGATCACACGGATCACAATGCCACCGATCCACGGGTGCGGCTGGCGCTGATCATTGCGCTTGTTATCAATCTGGCGATGTTCATCATCGAAATGGGCGGAGGTGCCTTCGCCCAATCGGTCGGGCTGCAGGCCGACGCCATTGATTTCCTTGGTGATTCCATGAATTACGGGCTGTCGCTGGCCGTGCTTGGCATGGCAGCCGCCTGGCATACCCGGGTCGCCCTCGTCAAAGCACTGGCGATGCTGGTGTTTGGCCTGTGGGTCTGGGCGATGATCGTCGTCCACTGGCTCGCCGGGACGGTGCCGGAAGCCCCGCTTATGGGCGGCATTGCGTTCATGGCAATGCTCGCCAATATTCTCTGCGGCGTGATTTTGTTTCGTTTTCGCGCTCAGGACGCCAACATGGCATCGGTCTGGATCTGTACACGCAATGATGTGCTGTCGAATATCGCCGTCATGATTGCGGCGTCGGGTGTATGGGTCAGTGACAGCGGCATCCCCGATCTGACCGTGGGTGCCCTGATCGGCGGGCTGGCGATTTCGGGGGGCATTCAGGTGCTGCGAATGGCACTTGCCGAACGGCGGCTACGGGTCGACATTGAAGATGCTTCTTCCGTGCGCTCCCAGCCTCTATCAGGGGATTAATGGCCAATGATATTGCAGGGTGCGCAATTTGTGCGTATAAATAACAGGTTTTCGGGCAAGAAAACACAAAATCCGTCATAGCGTTGTGGCGATACCCTGGACCCAAGGACTATCAAACCCGTGCATATTCTGATCGAGATTTTTGGTGGTGTCGCGTTGATGCTGTGGGGCATCCGTATGGTGCGGACAGGCGTCATGCGCTCGTTCGGCGCTGAACTCAGGCGTGTCCTGTCGATGACGGCCGGCAAGCCGCTGAAGGGCTTTGCTGCGGGCTTCGCGGTAACCACTGTCCTGCAGAGCAGTACGGCAACGACCCTGATTCTGTCGTCATTCGCCGGGCGCGGCCTGATCGGCGGCGCGGCGGCACTGGCGATCGTGCTTGGCGCTGATGTCGGCACCACGGTTGTGGTGCAGGTGCTGTCGTTTGATCTGACCTGGCTGTCGCCGGTGCTGATCGGCTGCGGCGTGATGGTTTTTCTGACCGCTGAGGTCTCCTGGCGCAAGAACCTGGCGCGTGCCGTGATCGGTCTCGGCCTGATCCTGCTGGCGCTGCAACTGATCGGACAGGCGTCGGTACCCCTCAGGACCAACGAAACCCTGAGCCTGATGCTGCGTCCGTTGACCGATGAAATTCTGCTGGCGGTGCTGCTGACGGCGCTGCTGACATGGCTGGCTCATTCCAGCGTCGCCGTCGTGCTGTTCGTGATGTCGCTGGCGTCGCTGCAGGTTCTCAGCATGCAACTGGCGCTGGCCATGGTGCTGGGGGCCAATCTGGGCGGTGCGATCATTCCGATTGTGGCGACGATGGGGGAAAGGCCCGAAGGGCGCAGGCTGGCCATCGGCAATGCCCTGATGCGTGCCAGCGGTGTTCTGGCGGTGGTCACCGTGCTGCCCTGGGTGCAGCCCTATCTGGTCCTGCTGAGCGATGCCCCGGCGCGTATGGTCGCCAATTTTCATACCATCTTCAATGTCGCGCTGGCACTGACATTCCTGCCGCTTGTCGGTGTCGTTCACTGGCTGACCGAACGGATCATCCCGGCACCGCCCGTCGAGGACGATCCGGGCATGCCGAAGTATCTGGATGCGTCGTCGCTGGACACACCCGCAGTGGCGTTGGCCTGTGCGGCACGGGAAACCCTGGCGATGGGTGATACGGTGCGCGAGATGCTGGCGCGCAGCCTTGAGGTGTTTCGCGACAACAATCCGGAACTGATACGCGAGATCGAGCGTTCGGACGACGTTGTCGACAGGCTGCACGAATCGATCAAGCTTTATCTGACGCGGATCAGCAAGGAAGAGCTCGACGCGGACGAGAGCGAACGCAGCATCGAGGTGCTGAGCTTTACCACCAATCTTGAACACATCGGCGACATTATCGACAAGAACCTGATGGAGCTGGCATCCAAGAAGATCAAGAAGCACGCCAGTTTCTCCGACGCCGGCCTCAGGGAATTGCAGAGCTTCCACGCCCGGATTCTGGAAAACTTCGATCTGGCTATGAACGTCTTCATGTCCGGCGATGTCGCCATGGCCAGAACCCTGATCCGCCAGAAAGTCACGATCCGTGATCTGGAGCGGAATTACGCCGAAAGACATTATCAACGGATCGGCGAAGGCCGGGCCGATTCCATCGAAACCAGCGCTCTGCACATCGACGTGCTGCGTGATCTGAAGCGGATCAACGGGCATCTGACATCGGTCGCCTATGCGATCCTTGACCGGGCCGGCGAGTTGAGGGAGAGCCGGCTGCGCGAAGCCGCTGAGGAAACCGCCGACAGATCGGCACGGCGGTCTCCGGCCAGCGAAGCGCCCAGTTCGTAAAGGGTATCGTATTAGAGCGCGTTGCGACCAATCGGATTCATGATTCCCTAACAGCCGTATTTGTGA
>JBBDOA010000069.1:0-5784 GCA_040877275.1 Rhodospirillales bacterium
ACATCATCACCGCGAGGCGAATGATCTCGGGCGAACTATTGAAGTAGCGAAAGGGATCTCTCATGCGCAGAGCTTAAAGGTCGGACCAGGTAGCCTCAATCCGATTTGCTCTGACACTGCCCGGCCGGATACTGCGGGACCTATTTCTTCTCTCCGAACCTCAACACCGGGTCGGAGTGCCGGAAAATGGCAGCAATCCGCGCCATTGGCTGGGCGCTAAAATCCTCATATTATTTAATAAAAACAGCATATTAGTGAATGGCGGAGAGACAGGGATTCGAACCCTGGGAACGCTCACGCGCTCAACGGTTTTCGAGACCGCCCCATTCGACCACTCTGGCATCTCTCCGCAAGTGTGTACGTGACCGAGCGGCCACGCCGGGGAGCGCGGAACATAGCCAATCAGTCCGGCCCCGGCAAGCGATCTCGTCAGGAAATCTGCGGTTTTGCCTTCTGCTGCCGGTCTTCGTCAAAAAACCGCCGAAAACCCGTGTTTCCGCCATTGACATCGCCTGCCCGGGAAGTATATTGCCGCCCTTCTGAGGGAGGCCGTGGGCAGGGTGCCCTCAGGCCCCTTTGACTTGAAGTTTAGAGGCGATCATGTTCGCAGTAGTAAAAAGCGGTGGCAAACAATACCGGGTTGCCAAAGACGATACCCTTATCGTTGAGAAACTTGCCGGCGACGTCGGTGATATTATCGAGCTTGGCCCCGTGCTGATGCTTGGCGAAGAAGGCAAGGCCCCGACCGTGGGCGCGCCCGTGATCGACAAAGCCGCCGTGTTCGGCGAAGTGATCGACCAGTCGCGCGCCGACAAGGTGATCATCTTCAAAAAGCAGCGCCGCCAGAACCATCGCCGCAAAAACGGCCATCGCCAGGAGCAGACGGTTCTCAGGATCGTCGAGATCAGCCCAACCGGTACCAAGCCGAAAGCGGCTGAAAAGAAAGCCCCGGTGAAGAAAGCCGAAGATCAGGATGCAGCCCCGGCCACAGCCGAAGCCGCACCGGCCAAAGCCAAGCCCGCTGCAAAGAAAGAAACCGCAGCGAAGAAGCCCGCAGCGAAAAAACCGGCGGCCAAAAAGCCCGCCGCCAAGAAAAAAACCGAGGAGTAATCTCTTATGGCACACAAAAAAGCAGGCGGCAGCTCACGCAACGGTCGTGATTCCGCCGGTCGCCGTCTCGGCGTCAAAAAATTCGGTGGCGAGTCGGTGATCCCCGGCAACATCATCATTCGCCAGCGCGGCACCAAGGTTCATCCGGGTGACGGCGTTGGCATCGGCCGCGATCACACGATTTTTGCCGTGGTTGAAGGCAGCGTGAAATTCGACAAGAAATCAGGCGGCAAGGCCGTCGTTTCGGTACTGCCGCCAGCGAGCTAAGCCTCGCTGACCAGGTTTGCAGGTTTGAGCGAGGGAATGGCCTAACCATTCCCTCGTTTTTTTTGGGTCAATCGACAGAGGGAAAAGGATCGGTTTTCGAAACGGATCAGATAACCACACATCGTCATCTCCGCCGCGGCCTGCAAAGGCACAGCTTCGGCGGTGTTCCAGCCAGACGGTTGATCTGGCGGTCGATCTGGGTTCCCGCCGTCGCGGGAATGACGTTGAGGTGGTGGTCGATCAGGGCAGACGAACCGACCCAATCAGGCCATGAAATTTCTTGATGAGGCGAAAATTTACGTCAGAAGCGGCGACGGCGGAAACGGCTGCGTCAGTTTTCGCCGTGAGAAGTACATCGAGTACGGCGGCCCGGACGGCGGCGACGGCGGCCGCGGCGGCGATCTGGTTTTTGAATGTACCGACGGTCTCAACACCCTGATCGATTTTCGCTACAAGCAGCATTTCAAGGCACCGCGCGGTATCGACGGCATGGGCCGGAACCGCAGCGGGGCGTCCGGCAAACAGCTTGTCGTCAAGGTGCCGCCGGGCACGCAGATCCTTGATGAAGACAAGGAAACCCTGCTCGCCGATCTGACCGACGCCGGGGACCGGTTCGTGTTTCTCAAGGGCGGCAACGGCGGCTTCGGTAATTCGCATTTCAAGTCGTCGACAAACCAGGCACCAAGGCGCGCCAATCCGGGCCTTGAGGGCGAGGAACGCTGGGTCTGGCTCAGGCTCAAGCTGATCGCCGATGCCGGCCTGATCGGCCTGCCCAATGCCGGCAAGTCGACGTTTCTGGCGGCGTGTTCCAGGGCGCATCCGAAAATCGCCGATTATCCGTTCACCACCCTGCATCCCAATCTGGGTGTGGTGGCCATCGAAGACCGGACCTTTGTGCTGGCCGACATTCCGGGCCTGATCGAGGGTGCCAGCGAGGGCGCCGGTCTCGGCACGCGGTTTCTGGGCCACGTCGAGCGCTGCCCGGTTTTGCTGCATCTGGTCGACGGCACCGGCGACGATGTCACCTCGGCCTATCAGACCGTGATGGCGGAACTGGAGGCCTATGGCGGCGGGCTCGCTGAAAAGCACCAGATCGTCGCGCTCAACAAGATCGATGCGCTGGACGCGGACACGATCGAGGAACGCCGGGCCGAGCTGTCGGCCGCTTCCGGTCAGGATGTGCATGTGATTTCCGGTGTTGCCGGGATCGGCGTCAGGGAGCTGACCTTCGCCCTCGAGAAGGTGATCCTTGCTGATCGTGTGCGCGAACAGCAGGGGGATGCCGCAGACGAGGGTTTTCAGCCATGACCCGGCAACCCCTGGCGGACGCCCGGCGCATCGTCATCAAGATCGGCTCGCAGTTGCTGGTCGATCCGGAAACCGGGCATGTGCATCGCCGCTGGCTGGAAACGCTGGCTGACGATATTGCTGATCTGCGGGCATTGGGCAAGGAAGTGGCGATTGTGTCATCGGGGGCCATCGCCGTCGGACGCCGGCACCTGGGCTTGCCTTCCGGCAAGCTGATGCTCGCCGAACAGCAGGCGGCTGCCGCGACCGGCATGGTGCGCCTTGCGCACGCCTATCAGGATGTGCTCGGAAAACACGAGCTGACAGTGGCGCAGGTGCTGCTGACGCTGGATGATTCCGAAAACCGCCGACGCTATATCAATGCCCGCAATACCCTGACCGAATTGCTGCGCCTGGGTGCGGTGCCGCTGATCAACGAAAACGACACGGTTGCCACCGACGAGATCCGCTTCGGCGACAACGACCGTCTGGCGGCCCGTGTTGCGGCGATGATTTCGGCCGACCTGCTGATCATGCTGTCGGATATCGACGGGCTCTATACCGCCAATCCGCAGATCGATGCGGACGCCGAATTTGTGCCCGAGATTCTGGGCTATATCACGCCCGCTGTCGAAAAGATGGCCGGCGTGCAGGTGTCCGGGGATTCGCGCGGCGGCATGGTGACCAAACTTGCTGCGGCGAAGATCGCGATGGGTGCCGGGGCCACGGCGATGATCACGCTGGGCAAGGGGCTGAACCCCCTGCGGCGAATCCGGGACGGTGCGCGCTGCACGGTGTTCGTGCCGGACGGCAATCCGCGCACGGCGCGCAAGGAATGGATCGCCGGCTCGCTCAAACCGGCCGGGCGGCTGCATCTCGACGCCGGGGCGCTGAAGGCATTGAACAGCGGTAAAAGCCTGCTGCCGGCGGGAGTCCGCAAGATCGAAGGAAAGTTTGAGCGGGGTGATGCGGTGGCCATCGTCGCTCCGGACGGGCTGGAGATCGCCCGCGGGCTGGTCGCCTATTCCTGTGATGAAGCGGCTCGGATCGCCGGTCACAAGACCGGTGAAATCGAAGCGATATTGGGTTATCGTGGCCGCGACGAGATGATCCACCGCGATGATCTTGTGCTGATATAAGAAGACGCCTCGTCTTTCGAGACGCCCCGGACCTGATCCGGGGCTCCTCGAGATGAGGCTTGGGTCATTCCTCATCCTGAGGAGCGAGCAAAAGCGAGCGTCTCGAAGGATGGAAGGGACGGGTTTGATGGACGGACAAAGCAATATTCCGATGCTGATGCGCGAGATCGGCACAAACGCCCGGGAAGCGGCGGCCCGTCTGGCCGTGGCGTCGACGGCGCAGAAAAACCGGGCGCTGCTGGAAATGGCCACCAGCTTGCGTCGCCGCGCCAATCACATCCTCTCGGAAAACGCCAGGGACATCAAAGCGGGCGAGGAAAAGGGGCTGAACGGCGCGATGCTCGACCGCCTGTTGCTAAACGATGCCCGGATCGAGGGCATCGCCGCAGGACTGGAAGCGATTGCCGCCCTGCAAGACCCGGTCGGTGCCATCGACAGTGCCTGGGATCGTCCGAACGGCCTGCATATCGAACGCGTGCGCGTGCCTCTCGGCGTCATCGGCGTGATCTATGAAAGCCGCCCCAACGTGACGGCGGATGCCGGCGGGCTGTGCCTCAAGGCCGGCAATGCGGCGATCCTCAGGGGCGGGTCGGAAAGTTTTCATTCCAGCCATGCCATCATGGAAAGCCTGAGCGAAGGACTCGCCGCCGCCGGTCTGCCGGAACACGCGATCCAGCTGGTGCCGAGCACGGACCGCGCCTGCGTTGGTGAAATGTTGAAGATGACTGAATTTATTGACGTCATCGTGCCGCGCGGCGGCAAGTCGCTGATCCAGCGCGTCACGGATGAGAGCAAGGTGCCCCTGTTCAAGCATCTCGAAGGCATCAACCACACCTATATTCATGCCGCCGCCGATCCGGCCATGGCCAGTGACGTGGTGGTCAACGCCAAGATGCGCCGCACCGGCGTCTGCGGAGCGACGGAAACCCTGCTGATCGACCGTGCCATTGCGCCGGATTATCTCCCAAACATCGTCAACGGCCTGATCGAGGCCGGTTGTGCGGTTCGGGGTGATAATGAAAGCCGGGCGCTTGATCCGCGCATTTCCCAGGCCAGTGATGAAGACTGGGACACGGAATATCTCGACAGCATCATCGCCGTGAAACAGGTCGACGGCATTGACGATGCGATCACTTTCATCCGCAAGCACGGCTCCGATCATACCGACGCCATCATCACCGGCGATGCGGCGGTCGCCGAGACGTTCCTGAATACGGTCGACAGCGCCATCGTCATGTGGAACGCCTCGACCCAGTTCGCCGATGGCGGAGAATTCGGCATGGGCGCGGAAATCGGCATCTCGACCGGCAAGCTGCATGCCCGCGGCCCGGTCGGCGTCGAACAGCTGACATCAATGAAATACGTGGTGCGCGGCACCGGGCAGACGAGACCGTGACAAATGCTTATCCTCCGAGACGGACCTTCGGTCCTCCTCAGGATGAGGTTGTTTAAAAGTCCTCATCTTGAGGAGCCGCAAAGCGGCGTCTCGAAAGATGAGGGTGGACCAAAAAGGAGAACACCATGAGCGCAATCTGGACCGTCTATCTGTCGGGCGAAATTCATTCCGACTGGCGCGAGCGGATCGCGGACGGCATCAAGGCCGCCGATCTGCCGGTTGAGTTGGTCTCGCCGGTCACGGTGCACGCGGATTCCGACGATTGCGGCGTCGCCGTGTTCGGTGCGGAAAACAACAAATTCTGGCACGACCGCAAGGGCGCGCAACTGAACGCGATCCGCACCAAGACACTGCTGAAAAGCGCCGACATCGCGGTGATCCGCTTTGGCGAGAAATACAAGCAATGGAACGCCGCCTTTGATGCCGGTTATGCGGCGGCGATGGATATCCCCTATATCACCCTGCACCCGGCCGAGCATGATCATGCGCTTAAAGAGGTTGACGGTGCCGCGCACGGCGTCGCCCGCGAACCGGAACAGGTGGTCGCCGCGCTGGCCTATATCATCCGGGGCGAGATGCCCGAAG
>JBBDOA010000070.1:0-30761 GCA_040877275.1 Rhodospirillales bacterium
AGGGAGTGGCCAGCGAACAACGTGAGTGGGAGGGTGAGGGGCAGCGCCCCTATTTGATCAGCTTGTCGCCGACCTGGCGGATACCGGTGACCAGCGCCTGACCGTTGGCGCCACCGTCGCCCTTCATGCGGTTCTGGATGACCAGCTTCATGGCGTCGACATGGACCTTGATGGCCTGCACTTCGGCTGAGCCGAAATCTTCCTGACGTTCGATCAGCCGGCACAGTTCGTTGGCGATCAGCGTCATCAGGTCATAGCCGAAACTGCCGCCCTGCCCCTTGATATCATGCGCGATCTGGAAAACCTGATCGGCTTCGGCAGTGCGATCACCAGCGGCGGCGGCCAGCGCCTTGTAGGCCGCATCCATCCGCACCAGATCTTCCTGAACCCATTCGAGGTAGCTGTCGGCCATTTGCTCGATGACGCGCTCGGCACGTTCCAGCGTGGCCAGATCAACGGCCCCCGGCCCACCTTCGCGAACTTTGCTTTTCAGCGTATTCGGCGGATTGATTATTTCCAGCTCGTCATCGGCCATCAGATAAATCGTTCCCCGTTCTTGTCCGGCCCTGCTCCTGTCCGGGATAAAGATAGAGTTTAGCAACCTGTGCGCAGCGATACAACATCGACAATCCGCTACAAAAGCCCCAGTTCCCTGAGCTCGTCGGCCATCCCGTCCGGCAAATCCTCAACCCCGGCACCAAGATCGTCAAGGTCTCTTGGCGCAGCCGCGGATTCCAGATAACGCCAGCCCTGAAACGCCCGGAATGATCGGGGTTCGGTCAGGATGTGCCGGTTTTCGTAAACAATCGCACAGGCCGGCTTGCCTTCCTGATTGAGCGCTTCCCTCAGATCAAGGATCGGCTGGCGGACGCGGATCACCCCCTTGATCACCCAGTAGATCGAGCCGCCGTCAAGCACCTCGACGGCGCGGCGCGGAAAGGCCCGCGTGATGTGCATCAGTTCCGGCTTCTCGCCGGCCTTTTTTTTAAGCGCCAGCCGGTGCTTTTGCACCTCCGCCAGATGCGCCAGAGTGTCGATGCCGACGGCGAGTTTGAGGATATTCAGGCTCACGCCGTAGCGCCCAGCTTCGCCAGCGCCACTTTCGAGGCCGGGGCGCGGCCGAGGACATCGGAGATAAAGCGGCTGGCGGCAAGCAGCCGGTCCGCATCAACGCCGGTCTCGACGCCAAGCCCGTCCAGCATGTAAAGCACGTCTTCCGTCGCGACATTGCCGGACGCGCCTTTGGCATACGGGCAGCCGCCAAGTCCGGCGACGGCGGTATCGATGACCGCCACGCCCATCTGCATGACGGCCAGCAGATTGGCCAGCGCCTGTCCGTAGGTATCGTGGAAATGCGCGCCGAGCCGCTCAACCGGGATGTTTTCGGCGACAGCGGCGATCATCGCCTGCGCCCGGGCCGGTGTACCGGTACCGATGGTGTCGCCGAGCGAAACCTCGTAACAGCCCATCGCATCCAGCGCCCGGGCGACGGTGGCGACGGCTTCGGGGGCGATCTCGCCTTCATAGGGGCAGCCGAGTACGCACGATATATAGCCGCGCACGCGGATGCCGTCACCCCGCGCTGCTTCGGCAACCGGGCGAAAACGATCCAGGCTTTCGGCGATCGAGCAGTTGATGTTTTTTTGCGAGAAGCTTTCCGACGCCGCGCCGAAGATGGCGATCTCGTCAGCACCGGCTGCCTTTGCCGCCGCATAGCCCTTCATGTTCGGCACCAGCACCGGGTAGGAGACGCCGGGCTTGCGGACAATGCGCTGCATCAGCTCGGCGGTGTCGGCCATCTGCGGCACCCATTTGGGCGAGACGAATGCGCCCGCCTCGACCACCGGCAAGCCGGCATCGGCGAGCATCTCGACCAGTCTGATTTTGGTTTCCAGTGCGACCAGTTCCGGCTGGTTCTGCAGGCCGTCGCGGGGGCCGACTTCGACGATCCTGACGTGTTTCGGCAGTTGCATGGCGTCTTTCCCGTCAATCCGCTTCGAAGACGACCAGCGCGATGCCGTCCTCGACCTGATCGCCGACGGCGCAGCGCACTTCGGCCACGGTGCCGGGTCCGGGTGCGCAGATGGTGTGCTCCATCTTCATTGCTTCCAGAACCAGCAGCGGCTGGCCGCGTTTGACCTTTGCCCCGGCCTTGACGTGAACATGCGTGACGCGGCCCGGCATCGGTGCCGTCAGATCACCGCCCGAAGCGCGCTCGTCCTGGGCATCGTGAGCCGGATCGATCAGCGCCAGAATATGCCGGTAGCCGCCTTGGAAAACCGTCAGCCGGTCGTTCTCGACGGCAACCCCGGCGGCACTGCGCACACCGTTGACCACCGCCCGGCCCTCAGGCGTCAGCGCACCGGTGACGCACTCTTCGCCGATGATCAGCTCATAGCCGCCGTCGGTCGTGGTCTTGGCCGAGACCAGCAGCTTGTCGTCGCCGATGATATCGCCCAGGAAAATATCCTGACGGCCCCGGTCGGTCAGCCGCCAGCCGTCGGTTCTGAACCACGGCGAATACGGATCGGCGGAACCGGCCGCCCGGCATTGCGCCAGCTTGCCGCGCTCGCCGATCACATGCAGTGCCGCCAGCGCCAGGGTCAGTTCATCCGCCGGGCGCACGCGCCGCCAGCCGAGCGGCGGCGGCTTCATGCGGTCGAGCCAGCCGGTATCGACTTTGGCCTTTTTGAATGTATCGGTTTCACAGATGCCCAGCAGGAAATCGCGGTTGGTCTCAAGCCCGGCAATCTCGGTATCGCTCAGGGCCTGTGTCAGCTTGTCGAGGGCCTCGGCGCGGTCCTTGCCGTGCACGATGATCTTGGCCAGCATCGGATCGTAATGCACCGGGACGCTGCCGCCCGCTTCAATGCCGGTGTCGATCCGGACACCCGGAGAGGCCGAAAATTTCAGATGGTGCAGGGTGCCGGTTTGCGGCAGATAGCCCTTGTCCGGGTCTTCGGCATACAGCCGCGCCTCGAAGGCATGACCGTTGATCGCCAGCTGATCCTGGCCGAGCGGAAGCTTTTCGCCAGACGCAACGCGCAGTTGCCATTCGACCAGATCCTGGCCGGTGATGGCTTCGGTAACCGGATGTTCGACCTGCAGGCGCGTGTTCATCTCGATGAAATAGAAATCCGTTCCCGAAAGCAGAAACTCGACCGTGCCGGCGCCGACATAGCCAACCGCACTGGCCGCATTCACCGCCGCCTCGCCCATGGCTTTGCGCAGTGCCGCCGTCATGCCCGGTGCCGGTGCTTCCTCGATGACTTTCTGATGACGGCGTTGCAGGGAACAGTCGCGTTCGAACAGATGCACGGTGTTGCCGTGCTGATCTGCGAACACCTGCACCTCGACGTGGCGTGCCTTCGACAGATATTTCTCGATCATCATCCGGGCATCGCCGAACGAGGCCCTGGCCTCGCGCTTGGCACCGTCGATGGCATCTTCGAGCCCGGCTGCGTTTTTGACCACCCGCATGCCCTTGCCACCACCGCCGGCCGACGCCTTGACCAGCACCGGGAAGCCGATTTTTTCAGCCGCCACAATCAGGGTCCTGTTGTCCTGCTTCGCACCGTGATAGCCCGGCACCAGCGGCACCCCGGCTTTTTCCATCAACGCCTTCGAGGCCGATTTCGAACCCATGGAACGGATCGCTTCGGCGGGCGGGCCGACGAAGATCATCCCGGCCTTGTCGACCGCTTCGGCAAAGCCGGCATTCTCCGAAAGAAAGCCATAGCCCGGATGGATCGCATCAGCACCGGTCAACCGCGCTGCATCAAGCACGGCCTCGACATTCAGATAACTTTCCGAGGCCGGAGCCGGTCCGATCCGCACCGCCTGGTCGGCCATGCGTACATGCAAGGCATCCCTGTCGGCATCGGAATAGACGGCAACCGTCTCGATCCCCATGGCGCGTGCCGTTTTCATCACGCGACAGGCGATCTCGCCCCGGTTGGCAATCAGCAGGCGTCGTATTTTTCTCACGCTGCGTCCCTGTTCATTATTCCCTGACCCACTTGGCGTTGCGCTTTTCAAGAAATGCCAGAACGCCTTCACGGCCCTCGTCCGAGGCGCGGACCCGGGCGATATGACCGGCGGTATCGCGCACAACCTTTTCGTCCTCGGTCGCCGACTTGGTGATGTAGGAGACCAGATTCTTGACCTCTGACAGTGCCCGTGGGCCACCCTTCAGCAGATCATCGATGAGCCGATCGCGGCGCTCGATCAGCTTGTCAGCCGGAACCACATCCTGCACCAGACCCAGACGCAGCGCATCGGCGGCCGAGAATTTTTCCGCCGTCAGCATATAGCGTGCCGCCTGCCGCTCGCCGATGGCGTGAATCACATACGGGCCGATCACCGCCGGGATCAGGCCGAGCCGGACTTCCGACAGACAGAAATGCGCGTCTTCGGAAGCAATCGCGATATCGCATGCCGCGACCAGACCGACGCCGCCGCCATAGGCCGGCCCCTGCACCACCGCCACCGTCGGCTGGCGCATCCGGTACAGCGTCGCCATCAGCTTGCCGAGATTGTTGGCGTCTTCAAGGTTCTGCGCCCGGTCGTATTCCGCCATCCGCTTCATCCAGTTGAGATCAGCCCCGGCGGAAAAACTTTTACCCTCGGCTGCCAGAACGACGACGCGGACTTTCGTATCGTTGTTCAGCCCCTGCAGTTCGCGGCGCAGACGCTCGATCAGTTCATCGTCAAAGGCATTGTGCACATCCGGACGGCGCAGGGTGATCATCGCCACGCCACGTCCGGAAATTTCAGTAATCAACGGGGCCGTCGTCATTTTTTTTGCCATGTCATTTGCTCGCTTTACCCATCACATCCGGAACACGCCGAACGTCGTTTTCTCCACCGGCGCATTCAGGGCCGCCGACAGGCCAAGCCCCAACACCGTCCGGGTTTCGCACGGATCGATAATGCCGTCATCCCAGAGCCGGGCACTGGCATAATAGGGATGCCCCTGATGCTCGTACTGCTCAAGGATCGGTGCCTTGAAGGCCTCGGCATCCTTCTTCGCCCATTTTTTGCCCTTGGCCTTCATGCCGTCCTCGCGGACCGTCGCCAGCACATTGGCCGCCTGCTCGCCACCCATCACCGATATCCGGGCGTTCGGCCACATCCACAGGAAGCGGGGCGAATAGGCGCGGCCACACATGGAATAGTTGCCGGCACCGAAGCTGCCACCGATCACCACCGTAAACTTCGGCACATTGGCGCAGGCCACAGCAGTAACCATCTTGGCGCCGTCCTTGGCGATGCCGCCCTGTTCATATTTTTTGCCGACCATGAAGCCGGCGATGTTCTGCAGGAACACCAGCGGGATCCGTCGCTGCGCACACAGCTCGATAAAGTGCGCCCCCTTCTGCGCGCTTTCCGAAAACAGGATACCGTTGTTGGCGACGATGCCGACCGGATAGCCGTGAATGCGCGCAAACCCGGTGACCAGCGTTTCGCCGTACAGTTTCTTGAATTCATCAAACTCCGAAGCATCGACAATCCGGGCGATGATTTCGCGAACGTCGAACGGTTTCCTCAGATCGACCGGCGCGATCCCGCTCAGTTCCGATGCCGCATACAATGGCTCAACCGGACGGCGGATATCGATATCGATTTGCTTGACCCGGTTCAGATTGCGGATCGCCTGGCGGGCCAGTTGCAGGGCATGCATGTCGTCCCGCGCCATGTGATCGGTGACGCCGGATATCTTCGAATGCACCAGCGCACCGCCCAGGTCTTCGGCTGAAACTTCCTCGCCGGTTGCCGCCTTGACCAGCGGCGGGCCGCCCAGAAAGATCGTCCCCTGCCCCTCGACGATGATGCTTTCGTCGCACATGGCCGGGACATAGGCACCGCCCGCCGTACATGACCCCATGACCACGGCAATCTGCGGGATACCGGCTGCCGACATGTTGGCCTGATTGTAGAAGATGCGGCCGAAATGTTCCTTGTCCGGAAACACCTCGTCCTGACGCGGCAGAAAGGCACCGCCGCTGTCGACCAGATAGATACACGGCAGGTTGTTTTCGCGGGCAATTTCCTGGGCGCGCAGGTGTTTTTTTACGGTCAGCGGATAATAGGTGCCGCCCTTGACCGTCGCGTCGTTGGCGACGATCACGCATTCGACACCCTCGACCGGACCTATCCCGGTGATGATGCCGCCGGCCGGCACGTCGTCACCATAAACCTGATAGGCGGCGAACTGGGAGAATTCGAGAAACGGCGCACCCGGATCGACCAGATTGCGGATTCTTTCACGCACCGGCAACTTGCCGCGGGCAAGATGTTTGGCCCGGGCCACACTGCCACCACCCATCTTGATCGTTGCCAGTTTGTCAGCAAGATCACTCAACAGGGCATCAACGGCCTTGCCGTTCGCCTTGAACGCGTCCCCTTTGGTATCAATGGTCGAGCGGATAACGGTCATGAAAGTTCCAATGGTCTGGTCACAAGCTGTCTCAGCTCCCTTTTGCGGCTTTCTCGGCAACCGGCCCACCGGCTTCCTTCCAGGCCTTGAACCCGTCGGCGAACTGAACGACGTTGTTCATACCCATGTCCTTGAGTGTCTTGGCGGTCAGCGCCGAGCGCCATGCCGCGGCACAATACAGCACATAAGTCTTGTTCTCGTCGGCGAACACATCCTTGAAATACGGGCTGTCCGGATCGACCCAGAATTCGATCATGCCGCGCGGGGCATGAAAGGCGCCGGGGATCATGCCGTCGCGTTCCAGTTCGCGCACATCGCGCACATCGACGAACTGCAGTTCGCCCGAGCCATGCCGTGCAATCGCGTCTTCAAGGGAAATCGTTGTGATCACTGCTTCCGCTTCCGCGACCAGATCCTTGATGCCTTTTTTGAGTTTCATTGTCTCTCTTTCCAATCTGTTACCAGCCGCCGGCACGGAGCCAGCGTTTCACCATCCACAACCGGTCGGCACCCCAGAACCCTTCACCGTCAACGATGATAAAAGGCGAGCCGAATACGCCTTTGGCAACCGCCGCTGACGTCTCGTCCTTGACCCGTTGCTTGACCGCGTCGTCGCCGAGCGCGGCGATCACGTCATCTTTATCGAAGCCGTGCCGTGCTGCAATGTCGGCAACCACATCAGGTGTGGATATATCCGTGCCCTCGCCGAAAAACGTCGTAAAACAGTCCCATCCAAATGCCTTGGCTTTCGCCCTGTCCTGATCGTCGATCCAGTAGAATGCCCGCGCCGCCGCCAGTGTCGCAATCGGAAACGGGTCCGGCATTGTCCACTTCAGATCCTGAAAGCGGGCCAGCCGGGCCCAGTCGTTGCGGCAATAATCACCCTTGACCGGGATAAATATCAGTGGTTGCGATCCGGTTTCCTTCATCGCGGCACCCAGCATCATCGGCTTCCACACCGTCTCGCGCTCAAAACCTTCGACCAGCCGGTCGATCTGTTGCGCCGCGAAATAGGCATAGGGCGATGAAAAATCAAAATAGAACTCAACGGGGTTTGGCATTCACATCTCCTTTATCGTTGTCCTGACTCGCAATTCCCTCACCCGTCTCGCTGCGCTCGCCACCCTCTCCCATTTTGGCCCGCGCCAAATCAATTGGCGATGGAGAGGGGTCGTGCCACGAGAGTCCCTTCTCCCTTTTGGGAGAAGGACAGGATGAGGGGTTGTTTGATATCGTATCATCCTTCCCCCAAAGCGCGGGCGATGACCATCCGCTGCACGTCGGAGGTGCCTTCATAAATCTGGCAGACGCGGACGTCGCGATAAATCCGCTCAACCGGGAAATCCTCGACATAGCCGTAACCACCCAACGTCTGGATCGCACCGGAACAGACCCGCTCGGCCATTTCGGACGCGAACAGTTTGGCCATCGACGCTTCCTTCAGGCACGGCGCACCGGCTTCACGCAAACGGGCCGCGTTCAGATACAGCAGCCTCGCCGCCTCAACCTCGGTCGCCATGGCAGCAAGGCGATGGCCGACCGCCTGATGTGTGATGATCGGCTTTGCGAAACTCACGCGCTCCTTCGCATATGCGACCGCGCAGTCCAGTGCCGCGCGCGCCATGCCGACGGCCTGCGCGGCGATGCCGATGCGACCGCCTTCCAGATTGGACAACGCAATGCTGTAGCCCTGCCCCTCCGCGCCTAGCATGTGATCGGGCGGGATGCGGCAGTCGTTGAAGGTGATCTGTGCGGTATCCGAGCAGCGCTGGCCCATTTTTTTCTCAACGCCCGTGACCGTGTAGCCTTCGGTATCGGTCGGCACGACAAAGGCGGTTATGCCCTTCCGCCCCGCATCCGGATCGGTGACGGCAAAGACCACGGCGAGATCACCGATCTGGCCTGACGTGATGAATTGCTTGGTGCCGTTGAGCACGAAATGATTGCCGTCCCTGACAGCGCGGGTGCGGATTGCCGCCGCGTCCGATCCGGCTTCGGGTTCGCTCAAGGCAAAGGCACCGAGCAATTCACCGGATGCCAGCGGGCGCAGATATTTTTCCTTGAGCGCGTCCGAGCCGTAATCGGCAATCGGTTTCTGACCGACGCCGTTATGAACGCTCATGATAGTCGAGATCGCACCGTCACCGTAGGCGATTTCTTCAAGCGCCAGCGCGTGTGCGATCATCCCGGTTTCGGCACCGCCCCAGTCAGCCGGCGTCAGCATGCCCATGAACCCGAGTGCGCCCATTTCCTGCAGTTGCTCTTTCGGAAAAGCAGCCGTCCTGTCGCGCTCGGCAGCACCCGGCACAAGCCGCTCGCGGGCAAAGTCTCGGGCCGTCTCCTGGATCATGCGCTGCTCGTCGGTTAGCTGCATATACCTTCCTCTACTCCCTCCATCCTTCGAGACGCTCGTTTCACTCGCTCCTCAGGATGAGGTATTAAAGTGCTCCTCATACTGAGGAGGCCCGCAAGGGCCGTCTCGAAGTATGGGATCCTCACCACGGCAGCGGCGTGCCGTCGTAATTGAAGAACTTTCCGCTATCCTTGAAGCCCAGTTTGGCAATCGACGCCTTGAGGTGCGTGATGCTTTCAACAGGTGTCAGCGTCGCCGACGGCCCGCCCATATCGGTCTGCACCCAGCCCGGGTGGAACATCACCACGCCAACGCCGGTTTCCCGGACCTCTTCAGCATAACAGGCCATGACCATATTCAGGGCGGCCTTGGACGAACGGTAAATGTATTCGCCGCCGGCCGAGCCTTTTTCGATGGACGCCATGATCGATGAGATGTTGACGATCATCTTCAGCTTGGATGCCTTGACGTTGTCGAGCAGCGCACGCGCCACGAACAGCGGTGCCATGGCGTTGGTCTGAAACACCGGGGTCCAGTCCTCAAGCGTCACGTCGGCGGCCTTGACCGGCTTCGGCCCATAGACACCGGCATTGTTGATCAGCACGTCAACCGGCTGGCCTTTCAGATCGGCTGCGAAGCGGGCCAGCGACGGCGGGTTCAGAACATCAAGCCCGTAAACGGCCACATCCCCTTCGATCTCGGCCAGCGCGCCGACACCGATCGGATTGCGGCACGTCGCGATCACGCGCCAGCCGTCGGCGGCATACTGTTTCGCGAATTCAAGCCCGAGGCCGCGGTTGGCACCGGTGATCAAAACTGTCGGCATATAAAATTCTCCCTTTAGTCTTCAACTTCATCCTTCGAGACGGCCCTGCCGGACCTCCTCAGGATGAGGATAGTTCCTGAATTACCCTCGCCTCATCCTGAGGAGCGAGCATGCGAGCGTCTCGAAGGAGGAGGCGTATGTTAAACCTTCCTCCGCGCCGTCACCTCGATCTCGACCTTCATGCGCGGATCAACCAGGCCGGCGATGATCGCCGTCGCTGCCGGACGGATGTCGCCAAAGGTCTCGCCCAGCACCGGAAAGATCAAGGGCCAGTCATCGGCGTTGACGATAATATAGTTCGCGCGCACCACATCCGCGAACGATGCATCCGCCTGTTTGAGCGCGGCCTCGATATTTCTCAGCGTCTGGCGGGTCTGCTCGGCGGCATCGTCGGAAATTGTTCCCGCCTGATAATCGAACCCGGTGGTGCCGGATACGAACACCCATTCGCCGTCAACCACAGCGCGGGAATAGCCGATTTTTTTCTCGAACTCGGAACCGGATGAAATCAGTCTGCGCGCCATCAGTTGAGCCTTTCAATGGCAATGGCCGTCGCTTCGCCGCCGCCGATGCAGAGCGAGGCAACGCCTTTTTTCAGATCATATTTTTCAAGCGCGTTCATCAGCGTGACGATGATCCGGGCACCGGACGCGCCGATCGGATGGCCGAGTGCGCAGGCACCGCCATGCACGTTGACCTTGTCGTGCGGCAGATCAAGATCGCGCATCGCTGCCATGGCGACGACGGCAAACGCCTCGTTGATCTCGAACAGATCGACGTCGCTTGTTTTCCAGCCGGCCTTGCCCAGCACTTTTTCGATGGAACCGATCGGTGCCGTCGTGAACCAGGCCGGCTCGCCGGCGTGCGTCGCGTGCGCATGGATAACCGCCAGCGGGTTCAGTCCGCGCCTGTCCGCTTCCGAGCGCTTCATCAGAACCAGCGCCGCAGCACCGTCGGAAATCGACGATGAATTGGCCGGCGTCACCGTGCCGTCTTTTCTGAAGGCCGGCTTCAGGGTCGGGATTTTTTCGATGTTGGCGTTCAGCGGCTGCTCGTCCGAACTGACCGTCACGTCGCCCTTGCGGGTCTGGACCGTGACCGGCTCGATCTCGGCCACGAACGTGCCGTCCTCGACCGCTTTCCGGGCGCGGTTCAGGCTTTCGATGGCGAAGGCGTCCTGCTGCTCGCGCGTGAACTGGTAATGCGTCGCCGTGTCCTCGGCGAAGGTGCCCATCAGCCGGCCTTCGTCGTAAGCGTCCTCGAGACCGTCCAGGAACATGTGGTCCTTGACCTGATCGCCATGACCGAGCCGGTAGCCCTTGCGCGCCTTTTGTAAAATGTACGGCGCGTTGGTCATGCTTTCCATGCCGCCGGCAACCATCACCGCGTGCGATCCGGCGAAGATGTTATCGTGCGCCAGCATCGTTGCCTTCATCGCCGAACCGCACATCTTCGACAACGTCGTGCAGCCGGTCGACCACGGCAGTCCGGCATGGTGCGCGGCCTGTCGTGCCGGGGCCTGCTTGAGGCCGGCGAACAGGCAAAGCCCCATCACCACATCGTCGATGTCATCGGCTTTGACGCCGGCGCGGGCGACGGCGGCGCGGATCGCGATACCGCCCAGTTCGGGTGCCGTGACATCGCCGAGACTGCCCTGAAAACCACCCATCGGCGTGCGTGCAGCGCCAACGATCACAATCGGGT
Source organism: Rhodospirillales bacterium (assembly GCA_040877275.1). GTDB lineage: Bacteria > Pseudomonadota > Alphaproteobacteria > Rhodospirillales > Casp-alpha2 > UBA4479. Next base: position 11,323 of record JBBDOA010000070.1, read on the forward strand.
CTTTTTCGGGTGTTTTTGGCATTTTTTTACTCCATTCTCACCGGGTTTTCCGGAATTCAGACAGGCTCATGCATGTTTATGCAGGTTTTAGGACACGACCTTCCAGATCGCCATCGACCATCCGGCGACGTAAACGACCACCACGACGCGTGCCGCGATGCCCCATTTGCGCACCCCGGCCTTCGGCGCGGATCGCCAGACGCAGATTGTCGCCCACACCACAAAAACGGTCATGGCGATGCCGATAGCCCCCGCGACCAGTCTCGCCGCTATCATGGAATCATCCAGTCCGGTCGGGTCCAGGACCAGTCCGAAGATTGTCCCGATAATCATCGAACCGATGGAAAAAGCCATGACGATGCCGTGGCCGAAAAAGAAACAGCCCCAGAACGCCAGCCATAACGGCAGCTCTCCCCTGAGCCCCCGACGCCACAGCGGGCCATCCGGATGCGGTCCCTCAAAGCCATGCGCACCGTGCCCATGAGCGGCCTTTTTGTCCAGCCCGAGCCGGTTTGCGGTGCCGTAGATATCGACAAATACCGGCCCCCCGCCCTGATCGCCGCCGCCGCTGTGCTCACCCATTCAACTGGTTTCCTCGAACAGTTCGCGACCGATCAGCCAGCGGCGGATTTCCGAGGTCCCGGCGCCGATTTCATACAGTTTGGCGTCGCGCAGCAGGCGCCCGGTCGGGGTCTCGTTGATGTAGCCCATCCCGCCCAGACACTGGATCGCTTCGAGCGCCATCCACGTTGCCTTTTCGGCGGCATAAAGGATCGCGCCGGCGGCATCCTTGCGCGTTGTCCTGCCCTTGTCGCAGGCTTTGGCCACGGTATAGACGTAGGCCTTGGCGGCGTTCATGGTCGTGTACATGTCGGCGAGCTTGCCCTGCATCAGCTGGAACTCGCCGATGGCCTTGCCGAACTGCTTGCGCTCATGCAGATACGGCACGACCGCATCCATGCAGGCCTGCATGATGCCGAGCGGACCGGCCGCCAGCACCGCGCGTTCATAGTCGAGGCCGCTCATCAGCACATTGACGCCCTTGCCCTCGCCGCCGAGCACGTTTTCCGCCGGCACCTCGACATCCACAAACACCAGCTCGCAGGTGTTTGATCCGCGCATGCCGAGCTTGTCGAGTTTCTGCGCCTGAGTGAACCCCTGAAAACCCCGCTCGACCAGAAACGCGGTGATGCCCTTTGGTCCGGCATCCATATCGGTCTTGGCGTAGATCACATAGGTGTCGGCATCGGGGCCGTTGGTGATCCACATCTTGTTGCCGTTGAGCACATAACGGTCGCCTTTCTTTTCGGCGCGGAGCCGCATGCTGACGACGTCGGAGCCGGCCCCCGGCTCGCTCATCGCCAATGCGCCGACATGCTCGCCGCTGATCAGCTTGTGCAGATAGCGGTCCTTCTGATCCTTGTTGCCGTTGCGGCTGATCTGGTTGACGCACAAGTTCGAATGCGCCCCGTAGCTGAGCCCGACCGAAGCCGATGCGCGGCTGATTTCCTCCATCGCCACGCAGTGTTCGAGATAGCCCATGCCGGCACCGCCGTATTCATCAGCGGCGGTGATACCGAGCAGCCCCATGTCGCCCATCTTGCGCCACAGGTCCCCGGGAAAATCGTTGTCGCGGTCAATATCGGCAGCGCGCGGCGCGATTTCTGCGGCGGCAAAACCGCTGACCGACTGCCGCAGCATGTCGGCGTCTTCGCCAAGACCAAAATCGAGGGTGGGATATGCGTTGGGAATCATCTGTTTCCTCACCTTGATAACTGTGGCTGTTCCGCCGGCTCAATGCAGCAGGACAGTAATTGACGTTGACGTAAACGTCAATTTTGCTTCTGTGCTCACCATAGCGCCAGATTCAATATTCATCGAATAATTCCACTGGTTTCGGCAATACGTCGTGGTTGTTTCGATTGGCGCGACATCGGACAGGAAACGTAACGTCGGCACAAGCACAAGGTCAAATATGGCTGGTCACGGATTGACAGCGCTTCTGATTGATTTTCATATCAGATTTCCCGATGTGTCGGGTTGGTCAGAGATACAGATGATGTTTCTTGTAAAATGTAGATATGTGACTACAATAATGAGATGTCATTACGACAAACGGATAAATAGATTCGGCAAGTGAAAGTGGGGCCGATCATGACGATCACGACCTTTACCAGTCGAAAATTCAATCAGGATGTCAGCGCCGCCAAGAAGGCTGCGCACAACGGCCCCGTCTTCATCACAGACCGGGGGCGGCCGGCTCATGTTCTGTTATCCATCGAGAATTATCAGCGTATGACCGGAGAAAGCGCCAATATTATTGATATGCTGGCCATGCCGGGCACAGAAGACATCGCCTTTGAACCCGGGCGTGCGGGTGAACTGTATCGTCCGGCGAAACTGGATTAATGTTCATCCTCGATACCAACGTCGTTTCTGAACTTCGCAAGGCAAAATCAGGCAAGGCCGATCCCGGAGTTACGGCGTGGGTGTCGGGTGTCCTGCCGACAAGTCTGTTTCTGTCAGCCATCACCGTATTGGAATTAGAAATGGGCGTTCTGCAAATAGAGAGGCGGGATGCTTCCCAGGGAGCATTGCTGCGCACATGGCTGAACGGTCATGTATTGCCGGCGTTCGACGGGCATATCTTGCCGGTGGACAGCGCGGTGGCGCAGTGCTGTGCCAGGTTGCATGTTCCTGATCCCCGGAGCGACCGGGATGCAATGATTGCCGCGAGCGCCATGGTGCATGGCATGACTATCGTCACCCGCAATACTTCGGATTTTGAACCAACGGGTGTCGAGGTCCTTAATCCCTGGCAACGCGATTAAAAAAGATCGACGTTTGCCGGCGGGCTCGGAGAAGGTGGCCGAAAAGACCTGAATTTGTCGATATCCCCTCGACGGCATTACCTACACGAGTGCCAGAACCGTAACATAAACGAGTCCGCCCAATCCGGCACTGAGGGCTGCAGGCAGCCATCGCCCCTGTGTCATCACAGGCACCAGCTTGTCCAGAAACGTCATGAACAGGGCAAAGCCGATGCAGGCCCCCAGTTCAAAGGCAAGCAAATCGGGCCATGTGCGCAAGGCCCCGATATCGTGTTCGAACACGCTCGATATCCACAGAACGAACCAGAAAACGATATATGCCGGAGACAGCGCAAACAACATCGTTGCGAAGAAAGTCATTGCCGGGCCTGTCTTTTCGACGCTGCGCCGTTGCACAAACAGGGTCCATGCCCCGGCAATGGCCGCCGCCAGAATGGCGGCGATGGCGATACTGGCCAGTGCCGCCTGTGCCAGATTGCTTTTCTGTATATGCACGGTCAGCGACCACACGGCATAGAGCGGCAGCAGCACCATCAGGGATAGCGCCGACAATCCTGACACCACACTGCGCACGCCCCCGAACCATGCGCATTCCCCGAACAGCAGCAGTCCGATGACGGCACAGAAAATTGCCAGATAGCACAAAAGCAGAAAGGACGATCCACCCAGCACGGCGTTCAGCAGCGCCGCCCCCGGCAAGACCATGATAATAATGATCGGTACAAATGCGCTGAAGACCGTTGAGTTTTCATATTCCAGAAGCGTTGATCTGATCACCTGTCTGAGCATGCCATGCCCGCGCCGGACGCGCATTTGCTCTCCTTCGTTCTGATCCGTCACAAGGATGATCGCCAGCATCAGCAAGACAGTCCCGAGAACGGACAGATTTAATAACGTGAAATGCATGGTTGCGGCCTTATCCCTCCGAACCGGAACCCCCGGTTCAGACTAACCGACGATGCCCGATTTTCCGACGATACGCATCAGGGTTTGCTGCATCAAGGCGCAGAGTTTGGTCTGGTCGTTTTTGCGGATAAAGACTTCGCCCTTTGTCACCGTCAGGGTCCGGCCGGGCCTGATAACCTCGCCCCGGGCAACCAGCAGATCACCGTCCGCCGGTGACAGAAGGTTGAGCTTGAATTCAACCGTCAGCACACCATCATCCGGCGCGAACAGGCTCGCCGCGGCAAAGCCCCCGGCGGTATCGACAATCGCCGCCAGGCCGCCAGCATGATAGAAACCGTGCTGCTGCGTCAGCGCATCCGTGAACGGCATTTCGATTTCGACAACACCCGGCTCAACCGTGGTCATGACGGCACCCAGGTGCGCCATCAGTCCCTGGCGCGCAAAGCTGTTGCGGACCCGTTCGGCAAAACCGGGGTCTGCGGGCTGAAACTCCGCCATCGTGTCAGGCCCCGATCCTGAGGGTCGAAACCAGGCCTTCCAGCGTCGTCATTACCGACAGCGGCGTCAGTTTACCGGTCGCCGGATTTTCTTCGGTCGGCACACCGGCAATGGTGAATTCGAAGCGTGTTGAGCAGCTGTCGAGCTTGACCGTATGCGTGTTGCGATCCACCGCCGGATCGGCCCAGATTTCGTAAAGGGTTTGATCGGGACCGGGACCGGCCAGGCTGAGCGCGACGGCCACATTGACGTTGGCCGGGAACTTGGCGGCGGCATCGCGGACCGTGCCCTTATAAAGGCAAAGCGGCTCCTTGAGGTCCGAAAGATCAATGCCCTGCTCGATCACGAACGGTGCCTTGAGCAGCCCTTTGGGCGGCTTCCGCGTTGCCATTACCAGCGAATGAATGGTCCCGTGCGACGCCGCACGGACCGCATCGAAGGCCATCAGCGCCCCGGTCGGCACGATGATGCGGGCACCGGTCTGCTTGGCCCGCTCGATCAACTCGATCCGCTCCAGCAACTGGGTAATCGTCACCGCGATCAGGATTTTTCCCTGTTCGATGGCTGGCACCGCCAGATCGAAATAGCGTTCCGGCGGCAAGCCTTCGACGATGATGTCGCCCATCGTGACCAGTTCGTCGAGATCGACAATCGGCGGCGGGTTTTTGAAGTTTTTGATTTTTTCGGCGGCACGTTGCTTGTTGCCGGCGGATACTGCAACCAGATCGAAACCGGGAACCCCCTGGTCCAGCCATTTCGCAACCGGCAGACAGACCGCGCCCAATCCGGCGATGGCGACTTTCAGGTTGGGTGTCGTTGTCATGGGTCTCCTTCCGGCCGTGGCCGCTTATCATGTGTTATGAACGGGATTGTTTTTGTGACAGCAGGGTCGTGCACTGTTTTTCGAGCCGGTCCATCTCCGCCAGCGATTCCTCGATGTCGCGTTTCTGCGCCTTGAGCACCGCCTTGCGCTCGCGGATCACATCGATGAACTGTTTGAGCTGCGTCACCTCGCTCGGATCGACATCATACAGATTGATCAGATCGGCGATTTCGTCGAGAGAAAGGCCCAGCCGCTTGCCGCGCATGATCAGACGCAGGCGGACCCGGTCACGCGGACTGTAGATGCGTCTCTGGCCTTCGCGCACGGGCGAAATCAGCCCCTTGTCCTCGTAAAAGCGGACAGTGCGCGTGGTCACGCCGAATTCTTTCGCCAGTTCTGCGATGCCGAATGTTTCACTCATGCCGGGGATGCTAGGGGAGCTTTACGTTTACGTAAAGTAGCGATGTGCCCTCACAGCAGAAACAGCGCCGCCAATCCCAGAAAAGCAAAGAAGCCGACGACATCGGTGATTGTCGTCAGAAACACGCTGGATGCGATGGCCGGGTCGACGCCGGCGCGTTCCAGCATGATCGGTATCGTGGTCCCTGCCAGACCGGCAATAATCATATTGATGACCATGGCGCTGGCGATAACGAAGCCCAGCGTTGCGCTGCCAAACCAGAGCCAGGCGACGAGCCCGCTGAGGATCGCAAAGGCGATGCCGTTGAAGACGCCGACGATGACTTCCTTGGAGATGACGCGAAACGCGTTGGTGCCGGTCAGCTCCTTGGTGGCGAGGGCGCGCACCGTCACCGTCAGGGTCTGAGTCCCGGCATTGCCGCCCATCGAGGCGACGATCGGCATGAGAACGGCCAGTGCCACAACTTCCTGTATCGTGGCATCGAACAGGCCGATCACCATCGACGCCATGATCGCCGTCAGCAGGTTGACGACCAGCCAACTGAAGCGTGCCCGGGCCGTCGAGATTGAGGCCTGATAAAGGTCATCCTCGATCACACCGCCCATACGCATGATGTCTTCTTCGTGTTCCTCGTGGATCACGTCGACCACGTCATCGATGGTAATCGCGCCGACCAGACGGCCGTCGGCATCGATGACGGGGGCCGAGACAAGGTCACGCTGACGGAACAGAAAGGCGATATCTTCCTGGTCGGTGGTGACCTGGATTTCATGCATCTCCTCTTCCATCACTTCGCTGATCGGGGTCTGGCGGCGGCTTCTGAGCAGCGCGCTCAGGGACACCGCGCCGACCGGATGGTGACGGGTGTCGATGACGAAGATGTCATAGAAAATACTCGGCAATTCGTTTTCACCGTCGTCGGCGCGGCGGCGGATATAATCGATGCACTGGCCGACATTCCACTGGCTCGGCACCGTCACGACCTCGCGCTGCATCAGGCGGCCGGCGCTGTCTTCCGGATAGCTCAGACCTTCCTCGATGAAGGTCCGTTCCGTGTCGGAAATGTGGTCGAGCAGTTCTTTCTGCCGTTCCTCGTCCATTTCCTGCAGAACCAGCAGCGCATCATCGCTGTCCAGTTCCGAGATCGCATTGGCGGCACGCCGCACTCCAAGGACCTCTAGCACATGTTCGCGGACCCTCTCGTCCAGTTCGGAAAGCACTTCAGGATCGAAGAAATCCCTGACGATCATGATCAGCTGATCACGGTCATCGCGGCCCATTCTTTCCAGAAGATCGGCGAAATCAGCGTAATGCAGTTCGGCAACGATATCGCGAACGCGCTCGACCTCGCCGGCCTCGATGGCGTCGACGACAAGCGTTTCAAGCCCCGGTGCCTCGACAATGATGTCGGCGTCGGATGCTGGCTGATCGGCGTCCTTGATGTCGCTCTCTGCCATACGTTCCACACGTGCCGGCGACAGGAATGGCAGGTCACGAAAAATGAAACCCGCCAATCGGCGGGTCATGGATGGATGACGATGGTGCCCGGACGCAATGGCGGCCCGGCCCAGTATTCATCTATGACCCGGTGTCGTCGCCTCGCCGCTCTCCCTGATTGTACTCTGATTTCAGATTGCCGACTAAAGATAATGGTGCGGTCGAGAAGAGACCTCGACAATTCACATTAAACATCAAAAATAACGTTATATCAGTAACTTATTGCCATTTACCTTTAACACTACAGGCTATGTAACACCTTCCCGCAGGGGTGTCTAGTGACATCGCAAGGTCGTTTCAAATGCAGGTTATCACTATAAAAATAACCACTTCGAATGCGACTGCGTTGCTACCGGCATCACAGTTTACTAGCCGAGTCTTTCCGTGTCCCATCGATGAAAATGATCTTGGATGATTGACGCCCAACCTTTGCCAATTCATTATGTGAATCAATTAATGTTTGGTCTTTCTTTCCCATGTTTCCAACATCGATGACTACGTAATAACCACGTATAGTCTCCTCGGCTTCCTCATACGTCTTGAGTTGCTTAGTATACCCAGCGACAATTTTTGGGTTACGGGATAGTTTTATTTCAACAAGTACGCGGCCTCCGAAACCTAATGACATCTTGAAATCAACTGGGCCATATCCGCTTTCTGCTTCAGGAATAAGGTCTATGCCGTTCGCTTTACAATAAGCGTAAGCAACAGCGAAGAATAATCGCTGAGCCGCTTTTTCAGGCCTTGGCTTGCCATCGTAGTAAAGTTCCTCAGAATATCGGCGCTTCTCAATCAAGAACTTAAACTGCGAGATTATCTCATCGACAACCTCAGCAACAGCATCAACGCTCGGCTTCTTCGGACCAGGAACGCCGGTAGGCAAATGTGGCACTATGAGAGAGGAGATTCGTTTCCATATAAAGAGTCCTAATCGATCTCCCGCGAGATCATATGGCGATGCTGATGCGCCGTGCATAACCTCAAGGAACGTTTTAAAGTTGTCTCCATTATTCAGGAGCCAAGTTTTCAATTTGTCCTTTTCCTCTAATGTTCGGCGTTGCCAAATCTGCGCAATTTCGTCATTGGTCTGATCACGAATACGTTGATTTTGTTCAGCGGCTTCCGAAATTTCCTTCCAATCCTGCGCTAATGGCAAATCTCTTAACACGTCAAGGGGCACCAGAATGATAGGTGTTCGTTCGAATGAACATGGATTCAAGGGGAGATTAGCCTGAAACCTTGCCCCACTCCCAACTACGATTTCAAACGGTTCCGTTGAAACAGGGAGATGAGCGAGTACACGTTCATTAAATGCGAGCAATTCTCCCAGTATGACATTCGTCGCCAAGTCGCTAATACGGTCAGGGCCAATACCAGACTCGAACAGGCTCATCGCAACAAAAAGGTCCGGGTCATCCACCCCGATTTCGATGATTTCACGTGCTGTCCGAATGATTCCTTCGGTTATTTCGGCTCCAGAACCGCTTCCCGAAATGGATGATGTGCCATAACCTAAGCATGTCCCTTTGATTTCCGGGAACTGCAATAGCCGAAGGGCACTCCGCCACCCCACATCCATTTCTGTTTTCGACTTGGCAAGTAGTTTGATCACTCGCGTAAAGTGATGGTCATAGGTGCGGACTGCATCCTTAGAGATTTCAGGGTATGCACAGTCTTTGAGTAACATAGGGTCAATAAACAGTGGCGTATCGATGTTAAGCGATGGGTCAAGGACCCCGAGCTTTTCAAGTATCTTAGGATCGAGTTGGAATGCGGTAGAGAATTCGATCATCTCACTGATTTTTCCCATCCTTATACCTTTCGTAACATCGACTCTCTTCGCCACTGCCTCATCATTCAATAAATACACTATAAAAATACACTATAACGACTTAAAACACGCGGCACTATCGGACAAACGTCCGTCAAGCATTACGGCAATCAACATGACATCCGCTTCGCATCGTAGTAGTTTTCTATACTAAATTACTCGGTGATAATGAACTATCTAGGAATCGTCCCATGCCTAAGAAAAAAATCGTATGGAAGCAGAACCTCATCAAGGTTCCTTCATCAGTTCTCACCAAGTTTGAGAGGGCCGTAGATCACGAATGGGTGGTCGGGACGGTCAAAAAAATACCGGCAGCCGATATAGATTTTGGGATGTATGAACATCTGGATATTCGGTTTCGGGATGGTGTTCTCGATTTTCCTGGTCGGGTGCTGCCTAATCCGGCTGTAGGCAGGTGGTCTAAAACAAATGTGGACGGCAAGGAGATCGTGCGCAAAGACTTGCCGATGTACCCCAAAACATTTGCATTTGAAGCGCCTAACTGGGGCGACTTCTCAAGCGGCACACATACCGTTTACAACGAAAGAATGGTTTACCCTCGTGACCTGATACCGCCTAAATACTTGGACATTGTAATCGACCTTATCGATGAGCAGCAAACCTCGTCCGGAACTGCATACGCATTTCGATTTTCAGTAGATGAGGTATTGCATAGGTTCTCTAACACTTTTCATGATGATCTCCTGTACAACTTAAACATCCTCCAAGAAAACACCGGGCGATCAGATATTTTCGCGAGTAGCGCTACCATTGAAGAGTATAGATCAACAGTCATGATCAACTGGGAAATTCTCCCTGTTGGTAAACGGGATGAAAACCTACACCGTATTCTCAAAGGCGTACGTAGTGAGAGCGTGGCCCGAGTAGCAATTGAGCGTTATGATATTCTAGAGCGTCTGAGGCCAACTCATATAATCAAGGGTACCAGCGGGTTTAGCCGCTACTTCGGCGCAAAGTTTGCTGACAATCTAGTTGTATTTGAGAACTTGAATACAGGGAACGCACTATACGTTATGTACGAAGACTGGGAGGAATTGAGCAAAAAATCCCGGACTGAGCTCCTTAAAGGTGACCGCGACGGCTTTGAAAGAGTTGTACATACAAAAGGATGGAAAACAACACTTGAAAACCTAATTGAACTCCATAGAGACTTACTGAATTTTTAGCATTTAGATACTAGGGAATAAATATGAAAAAGTGTCCCATATGCTTGGATAAATTCAGCATAATGTTGTCGTGCACTAATGGAAATGGCGGCCAATTGATCAACTGCAAAATGTGTGGGGAATTTATTGTCACAGAAGATGCTTGGGATTATTGCCTCGATCCATTGAATGGGGCTGGGCACAAACTTTCGGAAATCTGCCGTATTAGGCTGGCTCACAAGTTACGGACGTCTCAGCCGACTGAGGGAGAACTGCCTGTTTCCGTAACTAGAAAAATCGTCAATGAGTTCATCGAAAGCGGATGCCCTGGCCCTACTCCTGCAGAGCAAGCCAAAAATATAATTCAATTTGTTGGGGATAAAATCAATCAGACTGGGGATAAGCTTAAAGCGCTGCCGGAGAATTTTTTTACATTAATTGGCGCACCTAACCCTTGGATAGCGGGTGAACTCGTAATTGAACTTTATAATCGAGGAATCCTAAGCGGGATAGAACGCAAAGCCATGGGAATACCACCATCGCTATTGAGCATAAACCTTACCTTGAATGGTTGGGAAGAATACCAAGAAGTGAAGCGCGGTGATTTTTCGGGCAACTATGGCTTCATCGCCATGAAATTCGGTGATGATGTCTTGGATAAATTAGTAAAAGACGTAATTAAACCGTCGATTTATGAAAAAATCGGCTACAATTTATTAGACATGCGAGATGTTGCGCAGGCAGGCATCATTGACAATATCATGCGGGCGCAAATACGTGATTCCGCTTTCATCCTTGTTGACTTAACTCACGACAATTCAGGAGCATACTGGGAAGCTGGCTACGCCGAGGGTCTTGGAAAGCCGGTCGTCTATATCTGCGAGGCCAACAAATTTGATAATGTAAAAACTCATTTTGATACCAACCATTGCACTACGGTTCTTTGGTCCAGCGGCCCTCCAGAGATATTCATTGCTGAATTAATTGCGACGATTAGGCGATCTTTGAATCTCTTCGATTAGCAATTCATAATTTTGATTGATTGTTGATAAGCGAACAAGATGGCCACCATCGCTGGCTAGAATATTCAAATACAACAGCTCCCTAAATTAGTTTTGATATTGAAATGGATTTAATCGCTACATGATCTTCTTTTCGACGCACAATACTGGCGCTCCAACATCACAATGTCCACTGGTCCAAACTTCTATTTTCCCGCACAATCCGGGGATTACGTCAGAAGGATAGATCGAAAATTCAATTCCTAACAGTTCATGCAACTAAGCTAACTTCCAATACTTTATAGAATGAGGGCCGTGCGATCTTGAGTTCATTTGAAATTACCGTAGGTGACTTACTGACCTTAAAAGAGTGCATAGACATCCACAGGACAATAGACGGCTTGCGTCCCTAGTACCCACGTACGGTCTCAGGACCATCGGGACGATGAATCGGACACACCTAGTATGATCGCGTTTGATTAGATTCTGTGTCATGTAGTCCATTTATCTCACACTTATTTTCTGTAAAGTAAGTGTGAGATAAAAGGTAGGCTAAATTACTGAAATATTGGGATTTCAAAGAGTTGGTGCGGTCGAGAAGACTCGAACTTCCACCCCTGTTACAGGACAGCGACCTCAACGCTGCGCGTCTACCAGTTCCGCCACGACCGCACTGCGCGTTCAACTATCAGGTCGATGGCAGGTGGTCAAGCTACCTATTGCGCTGATTAGAAACGTGAAAAAGGCAGAAATCCGGGGATCACAGCCACTTTTGACCCGAACCGGGGCGGTTGGCACTTGCAGGGCGTCGGGCCCTCGCCCATAAAACCCTCATGGACGATCATTTGGCCGATATTCGGGACCCGTCAGCGACGGATTTCCCCCTCGAATGGCGGATCAGCGATACGCTGGTGGCCTACCCCGATGCGCTTGCATTCATGGAGCAGCGGGTCGCTGATATTCGTGCCGGCACGGCACCCGAATGCGTCTGGCTGCTGGAGCATCCGCCACTTTATACCGCCGGCACCAGCGCCGCCGATGACGAGCTTCTGGATGGCGGGAGGTTCCCGGTTTATCAGACCGGCCGCGGCGGACGCTATACCTATCACGGGCCAGGCCAGCGGGTCGCCTATGTGATGCTTGATCTGAAGCAGCGCGGCAGCGATGTGCGGTGCTTTGTGCATGACCTTGAGGAATGGGTGATCAATGCGCTGATGGGTTTCAACATCATCGGCGAGCGCCGGGACGGGCGGGTCGGCATCTGGGTCCGCAGCGGTGCGCCATCCAATCCGTCGGCCCGTGAAGACAAGATCGCCGCCATCGGCGTCAGAATCAGGCGCTGGGTCAGCTTCCACGGCATCGCCATCAACGTCGAGCCCGACCTCGAACACTTTTCCGGCATCGTGCCCTGCGGCATCGACGCACACGGCGTGACCTCGCTCTGGGATCAGGGCGTCACCGCCAGCATGAACGATGTCGATGTGCAGTTACGGCAGAGCTTCCGGGACGTGTTCGGGCGGTAATTCCCGGATGCGTGTCGGAATGACGACTATTTATTAATGATTCCCCGTCACCCCGGTGCAGACCGGGGTCCAGTGTTAAACTTCCGCGTTTCGCAAGGACAGGTCGTGCGCGATGCTCTGGATTCCGGCGTGCGCCGGAATGACATCTTTGCGGGAATGAAGTTTAGGCTCTAAGGCCGCTTCCCCAGAATATGAATGGTGATGAACGTCATCACCGCCTCGCCCGACTGGTTGCTGATCGTGTATTTGATGCGTGCCGAGCCCCGGTCGGGTTTTGACGACGACGGCTTGCTTTCCAGCACCTCGCCCATGACCCGGAGTGTGTCGCCCGGCCTGACCGGTTTGAGCCAGCGCAATTCATCGATACCGGGCGAGCCCATCGAGGCCGTTTCCAGATAGCCGGTCGCATGGATCAGCCGAAAGGCGACGCACATGGTCTGGAAACCACTGGAGATCAGGCCGCCGTACGGGCCGGCCTCGGCGGTGGGGATATCAATATGAAACGGCTGCGGATCCCAGGCCCAGGCGAAATCGAGAATTTGCGATTCCGTCAGCGTCATGCCGGCGCTTTCAACGCGGCGACCGACGGTGAAATCTTCAAAATACAGGTCTTTTTCCTGGGCCATGACGTTTCCTTATTCTGTGGGGCATTTTTCGAAACCGCTAAAGGGCCCGGCATCGATTTCCCGGGACGTGAGGGCATCAACACGGGCCAGCGGCGGACCTTTGCGGCATAGTTTCAACATCGTTTCGACATCGTCTTCGTTGCCGCTGAAGACGGCTTCGACAGAACCGTCGCGACGGTTGCGGACCCAACCGGTGATGCCGAGGCGGTCTGCTTCCTTCACCGTCCAGCCGCGAAACCAGACGCCCTGCACGCGGCCCGTGACCCGGACATGGACCGTGCGTACGCCCACGCCGGCTTACTCGAACTCCATGATGATCTGGTCAACGGCTAGGTTCGAGCCGGCCTCGGCCGTGACCGCGGAAACGGTCACGTCCCGCTCGGCGCGTAATACGTTTTCCATCTTCATCGCCTCGACCACGCACAGCTCCTCGCCGGCCTTCACCTCCTGGCCATCAGAGACGGCAACCGAAACCAGCAGGCCCGGCATCGGCGACAGCAGCAGTTTCGAGGTGTCGGGCGGCACCTTGACCGGCATCAGCGCATTCAGCCGGGCCACATGCGGCGACAGCACCCAGGCATCGACCTCGATCCCGCCCTGGCTAATGGCATAGGCCACCGTCGAGCGTTTGACCTGAAAGCAGACGGCCTGACCATTGATTTCAGCCGGGAACAGCTGCTCGCCCAATTGCCAGTTGGTCGTCAGCGACAGCTCTACGCCATCGACGCTGAGCCTGACTTCCGGCCCGGCCGCATCGGTGACGGCGACCCGGTATTCGGCATCACCGAACATGACAATCCATTCCGACGTAACGCGCCGCCTGTGCGCCGCGATCTGCCCTGAAATCTGCGCCGCACGGGCCTGATAGGCGGCATGCATGACGGCGCCGACGGCGGCGAAGTGGGCCGGCCTGCCCGGCGCGGTATCCGACGGATTGAAGCCGTCCGGAAATTCCTCGGCGATCAGGTTGGTGGTCAGCCGGCCGGAGATAAACCGTTCGTGCGTCATCAGCGCATTCAGGAATGGAATATTGTGGCGGACCCCGTCGATCAGGAATTCATCAAGGGCGCGCTGCATACGGTTCGTCGCGGTCGCCCGGTCCGGTCCATAGGTGATCAGCTTGGCGATCATCGGATCGTAGTACATCGAGATTTCGCCGCCCTCATAGACACCGGTGTCGACGCGGACGGCCCCCTCCTCCTCAACCGGTGGCCGGTATTTGACCAGACGGCCGATTGACGGCAGGAAGTTGCGGAACGGGTCTTCGGCGTAAATCCGGCTTTCGATGGCCCAGCCGTCGAGTTTGATATCCTTCTGTGCGAACGGCAGTTTCTCGCCGTCGGCGACGCGGATCATCAGCTCGACCAGATCAAGCCCGGTGATGTATTCGGTGACCGGATGCTCGACCTGAAGGCGCGTATTCATTTCCAGAAAGAAGAAATTCCTGTCCTTGTCGACGATGAACTCGACCGTGCCGGCCGAGTGGTAATCGACCGCAGCGGCCAGCGCCACCGCCTCCTCGCCCATGGCCTTGCGGGTTTTTGCATCAAGGAACGGCGATGGGGCTTCCTCGATGACTTTCTGATGGCGGCGCTGGATCGAGCATTCGCGCTCGCCCAGATAGATCGTGTTGCCGTGCTTGTCGGCGATGATCTGGATTTCGATATGGCGCGGGTCTTCGATGAATTTCTCGACAAACACGCGGTCATCGCCGAACGAGGATTTCGCCTCGTTGGTGGCGCGCTGAAAGCCGTCTTTTGCTTCGGCAGCGTTCCAGGCGATACGCATGCCCTTGCCGCCGCCGCCGGCGGATGCCTTCAGCATCACCGGGTAGCCGATCGCATCAGCGATCTTGACCGCTTCTGCCGCATCGGCGATGGCGTCGGGGTGGCCCGGCACGCACGAGACCCCGGCAGCATTGGCGAGCTTTTTCGACGCGATCTTGTCGCCCATCGCCGTGATTGCTTTTGCACCCGGCCCGATGAAGGCGACGCCGGCCGCATCAAGCGCTTCGGCGAAACGGGTGTTCTCGGACAGAAAGCCATAGCCCGGATGCACGGCGTCGGCGCCGGTCTGTTTGATGGCGGCCAGAATGTTGTCGATGACGAGATAGCTTTCCGCCGTCGGTGCCGGGCCGATACGAACCGCTTCGTCGGCCATCTGCACATGCAACGCATCGCGATCCGCATCGGAATAGACGGCGACCGTGGCGATGCCCATCCTGCGTGCTGTCTTGATGACGCGGCAGGCGATCTCGCCGCGGTTGGCGATCAGTATTTTCCTGAACATGGTGTGCTCTTGCTCTCCCCGAATGCGTCCCCTGTTTTACGACCTCACCACCGGGGTTTCGAGGCCTTTTTTTGCAGGCGCGAACAACGGGCCGGCTTATTTGCCGAACAATCCGTCAAACAGTCCATCAAGAAGGCCCATCACCCAGGCGACGTGCAGCGCCAGCACACTGCCCCAGCCGACCATCGGCAAAACCACCCACGGATCTTCCGGCGTCGTCGTAAAATTAATGATCCCCAGTACGATGATGACGGCGAAATAGCCGAGCAGATGCAGGGCGAAACCGCGCAGGCGCGCCTTGTTTCGGGCGTTGTTAGGATTGTCAGGCCGTTCAGGATTTGGTGATGTCATGGCGTGATTGTAACCGCCCAGCCCAAGGGTTCCAGTACGTTCTGCCAGTACGCACTGTATGATCGGGACCCTTAATCCCTCTCCGACCAGACCGACCTAGAAATTCACCAACTGCCGGATCGTCGCCATTGGCAGGAACAGCCGCCGCCCCTCGCCCGTGAACGGGATGAAGCCGTATTTGCGGTAAAATCTGACAGCAGCCTCGTCTTTCGCATCAACAACGACGGCATGGACGGCAAGTGCCTGGGTTGCGAGCAGGATGCGGTTCAGGGCATCTATCAGCAGGAAGGCACCCAACCCCTTGCCCTTCATGCTGTTATCAACGGCTAGGCGACCGAGCAGTGCCGCCGGCACAGGATAGTGCGGCAGCCGCTTCGCCAGATCGGCCGGAAGCTTGTCCCGCTGAAAGCTGGCCGCATTCAGGCTGTAGTAACCACAAACCGTCGCCATTCCGGATTGTACGGCGACGAAGACGCGGGCAACGTCGCGTTTCGTATCCTGGGAGGCTTGCTCCCGGATGTAACGGTCAAGCTCAGCCACACCGCATGCAAAGGTTGCCCGGTCGTGGGCCTTGCTATCGAGCGGAGCGATCTGCCAAGGCGCGCGGGCCTGCCTCATTCACTGTTTTTTCTGTAGTGGGCGAACGCCTTACGCAGCGCCGCATTGGGTGCTGGCGGATTGGCCAGAGCGTCATAGAAAATCTTCCAGTCCGGATTGGAGAGTGTGACAACCTCATTCTCGCGGATAACTTTCTCGGCTTCTTCCAGTGCCGTCGCCAGAACGAACTGGCTGACTGTCTTGTGGCGATAACGCGCCGCGCGCTGAAGTACACTCTTTGCTTCGGCGTCGAGGCGAACCTGTAGCCGGTCATCCTTGTTGGTTACCGCCGTCCGGGGCATGGCCCTTCTCCTTTATCTGAACGCTCTATATTGTGATGACAAACGGATCACATTTCAAGCGATGTTTCTGAAACCATCGATGGCTCTGGCCTTGTTGGCACCATTCACAACCAATGACGGGCATCGGTTGCCAACGATTGCTTCATCTTTTCGTCCTTACCCACGTGACTCTCATCGGTAATAACGAAGATGCCTGATCAGCGGCTTCTGAGCGCCAGCCACATGGCACCGCCAATGATCATTACCGCGCCCAGGATCGCGCTTGGATCGGGCCACTCGTCAAAGAACAGCATGCCGATGATGGCAGCAAAAATAATGCCCGAATAGCGCACCGGCACCAGCGCCGTGGCGTTGGCCTGCCGGAAAGCGCGGATATTGCACAACTGCCCGACAATGGCGATCGGTCCCATCGCCGAGATCAGCAGAAACACTTCGAGGCTGAGGCTTTCCCAGAACCAGACACCGACAACAAAGACCATGAGCGCCGCCCAGACGTTGACCAGCAACAGGATACGGCTGGCCCGGTCAAGCGAAGCCGTGGCCCTGAGCAGGACAACCTCGCCACCCCAGAAGATGGCCTGGGCAAAGGCTGCCAGCACGCCCGCCAGGGCCAGACCCGTCGCCCCCTCGGTGCCCGGCCCGGCAACGATAACGGCCCCCGTCAGCGCCACCAGTCCGGCGATGATTTCACGGAGGCCGACACGCTCACGCAGAAACGCCGCCGCAAACAGCACAGTGAAAACACCGTTGGTCATGGCGATGGCCTGCACATTGGCCAGCGGGATGCGCGTTACCGCATAGGCACCCAGCACCAGCGAGGTGACGCCGCACGCCGCCCGTGCCAGATGCATCAGCATCAGCCGGGGCTTTTTGACATCCCCGGCACCCAGACCCGGCGCAGGATTCGCTCCCATGAAGAAAAACGGCGCAATACAGACTGCCCCCGCCGCATAGCGCAGGAAACCGGTCTGCAACGGCGAGACGGCAGCACCGGCCAGCTTCGGCAACACCCACATGATGGTAAACAGCAGTGAGCCCGTCGCTGCCCACGCCATCGCCCTGACGAGGCCGCCGGACGCTTCCGTTGCGTTATCGCCGTGATTGTGGTCAATACGAATGGCTGACTCCAAAAGAATGGCGGTTACGGTGGGTTTTATGTATTTTTGAGACGTTTCCCCGGACGGCGTCGGCTGAACCGACGTTAACACTGTGGAATATATAAACGGACCCCGTCACGGGTTAAATAAGCAACAGGCGAGAAACATGGCAAAGCAGAAAACAGGCACCGTGGCCGATGAAAACTGGGATCTGATTATCAAGAGCCTTGATCGCCTGTCCGAAGGCATCACGATCATCGACAGCAATGACAAACTGGTGCTGTACAACAATCAGGCTGCCGAATATCTCGGTATCGACAAATCCATGATCGAAGTCGGCGTTGCACTGCAGGAACTGACCAAACCCGCTGACGGCAAGACCAACAGGGCGGTTGATCCGGGATCGTTGCTGATGCAGCAGCTTGATGCCTCGCGCCAGGGAAAACCGCAGTTCTTCGAGCGCGAGCTGGACGGTGGCAGGATTCTCAGCGTCCGCGCCAATCCACTCCCCGGCGGTGGCGTCATAACCCTTTATACCGACATCACCGAACGCAAGGCGTTCGAGAAGAAGCTGATTGAACTGGCCACCCGCGACGAGCTGACCGGACTGGTCAACCGGCGGGAATTCTTCACCCTTGCCAAGCACGAGGAAGAACGCGCCAAGCGCGAAGGCCACGTCGTCAGCGTGATGATGGTTGACGCCGATTACTTCAAAAAAATCAATGACACCTATGGCCATCTGGCCGGCGATGATGTGCTGCGTCATCTTGCCGACAACTGCCGCAGGATCTTTCGCAAGACCGATGTCGTCGGCCGCTATGGCGGTGAAGAATTCTCGGTCATGCTGCCGGGCGCACAGGAAGACATGGCCAGGGTTATCGCCGAAAGACTGCGCACCAGCATTGCCGAAAGCACCGTAAAAACGGACAAGGGCGATGTGAACTACACGATCAGCATCGGCATCGCCAGCGCCAGGGGCAAGGACGTCAAGATCGACGAACTGCTGGACCGGGCCGACCGGGCGCTCTATCTGGCCAAGGCACAGGGCCGCAACCGTATCATCTTTGATACTGCTGCCGCCTGATCATGGCCCGCCCGCTGACCCTTGCCGTCGCCCAGTCCGGTGCCGTGCAGAAAGCAGACCCCCGGGAAGCCAACGTCGCCCGGCTCTGCGCAATGATGAACGACGCCGCAGATCAGGGCGCAGACATCGTCGTTTTCACGGAAATCGCCCTGACCACGTTTTTCCCACGCTATTACACTGAGAACCGCGCCGAAACGGACCCCTGGTTCGAGCGCGAGATGCCGTCCCGGGCAACACAACCGCTGTTCGATCTGGCCCGCACGCGCGGCGTCGGTTTTTATCTGGGTTATGGCGAGATGACCCCGGAGGGGCAGCACTTCAACACGTCAATCCTGGTCGACAAGGAAAGCAACATTGTCGGCAAATACCGCAAGGTGCATCTGCCGGGACATGTCGAATTTGACCCCGACCGGGCCTTTCAGCATCTGGAAAAACGCTATTTCGAACCCGGTGATCTGGGCTTTCCGGTGTGGGAGACGATGGGCGGCACCATGGGCGTGTGCATCTGCAACGACCGCCGCTGGCCGGAGACGTTCCGGGTCATGGGCCTCTAGGGGGTTGAACTGGTCATGCTCGGCTACAACACGCCATCCGCC
>JBBDOA010000071.1:0-5755 GCA_040877275.1 Rhodospirillales bacterium
AATCTGGCACCGACAGCAGCCTTATCGCTCCGGCACGGTCCAGTCACTGGGCGGCGGCTTTCCGTTGCGGAGCTTGAGTGCCAGACCGATGGCAACACCGACACCGATGGCAACGGCCAAATCAACCAGCACAGTCAAAGCCAGGGTTATCAGCAATAGAACGCGATCCGAAACCGGCTCTGCCATATAGCCGGCCCACTTGTGCGGTTCGCTCATCCGCCAGGCTGTCAGCATGAGCAGAGCCGCCATCGCCGGCATTGCCAGATAACCGGCCAGTGGTGCCGCGATCATCATGACGATCAGAATGACCAGGGCATGGACAATCCCGGCAACCGGAGTCTTGCCGCCTGCGCTGACATTGGTTGCCGTTCTGGCAATGGCACCGGTAGCCGGCAGGCCACCGAATATTGACGAGGCGACATTGGCAAATCCTTGTGCCAGAAGCTCGGCATTGGGGCGATGATGGCCCTGGATCATGCGGTCGGCGACCATGGCGGAAAGCAGCGACTCAACGCCGGCGAGAAAGGCGATGACAAGCGCTGAAGGAAGCAGTTCCGCTAATCTGCTGAAGGAGAGATCAGGCAGCGAGGGGACCGGGAGTGTCCCCGGCAATGCACCAAAGCGTGAAGCGATGCTGTCGACCGGCAGCCCCAAAAACACAACGACCGCAGAGCCGATACCGACGGCGAAAATCAGTCCTGGAAAGCGTGGCAGCCATTTGCGCAAGAGGACGATGAGGATCAGTGTGGCAACGGCTATGCCGAACGCTGCCATGTTAAAGCTATCGATGGCGTGCCAGAGGGCGGGCACCTTGGCGATGAAATCGGCGGGCACCTTATCGATGGAGAGGCCCAGGAAATCCTTGATCTGGCTGGTTGCGATGATAATGCCGATGCCGATGGTGAACCCGTTGACGACGGATTCAGGCACATGGGCAATCAGTCTGCCGAGCCTGAAATATCCTGCGATCAGCAGAATTAAACCGGCCATGAAGGTTGCAACGAGGAGACCATCGTAGCCGTGCTCGGCAATGACACCGAAGACGACGACGATAAAGGCTCCGGTCGGGCCACCAATCTGGACCCGGCTGCCGCCCAGAAGCGAAATAAAAAATCCACCGATGATTGCTGTTACAAGGCCTTTGGCCGGGTCAGCGCCGGACGCGATGGCGATGGCCAGGCTGAGGGGGATCGCGACCATGGCGACAGTTATGCCGGCCAGAAGATCAGCAGAAAAAAGGGACCATGAGTATTCCCGGCAGGTCGTCAGAATTTTTGGCTGTCGCATGGACGTAGTGATATCATCATTCGTGAACGCCGGGTATGCGATAATTTTGCCTATCCCGAGAAAGTCTCCTGACCATCTGCGGCACGCTGCACGATCAGTGGCGCCGGTGCGAAGGCCGGACCGTGCCGTTCATGCAATCGCTCAAGGGTGCCCAGAACCTTTGCCGGGCCCATGGCATCGGCCATCGCCATGGGCCCGGTTTTGTCGGCCGGAAATCCGTAGCCATAGCGCCAGATGGTATCAATATCATCGGGTGCGCTGACCATCCCGTTGCCGAGCAGTCTGGCCCCTTCGTTGATCAGGGCAAACAGACAGCGCTCACGAATCTCGTCAGCCGTAATTGACCGCCGACGGATGCCGAGTTCCGCAGATACGGCTGTGATCAGCCGGGTAACTTCCGGGTCTGTAATCCTTTGGCCGTCTACATATCTGTACCAGCCGCGACCGGTTTTGCGACCGTACCAGCCTTTTTCGCACAGACGGTCGGCAACCACCGGGTAGGGCGCGGCCGGATCGATATCGCCAGAAGCCTGCTGCGCCTTGCGGACCTGCCAGGCAACATCGAGCCCGGAAATATCCCCGACCGCGAGGCAGCCGAGCGGAAAACCGAATTCTTGCATGGCCTGATCAACATCTTCAGGGAGCGCACCTTCCTGCAGCAGGAAATAAGCCTGCCACGTATAACGGTGATACATCCGGTTGCCGACGAATCCGGGGCCGTTCCCGACAGTGACGCCGACTTTACCGATCCGCTCCGAAAGTGACATCATGGCGGCAATCGTTTCCGGCGATGTGGCTCTGCCCCTGACGATCTCGAGCAATTTCATGACCTGTGCGGGAGCAAAAAAGTGTGCGCCTGCGACCTTGTCGGATCTGGACGTTGCGGCGGCGATCTCATCGATATCCAGGCTTGAGGTGTTGGTGGCGAGGATTGCGCTTTTTTGGCAGTGTGCATCCAGTTCTGTGAAAATTGCCTTCTTCACAGCCATGTCTTCAAGTGCTGCTTCGATCACCAGATTAACATCTTCAAGCGCCGCATAATCCGTTGCACCGCTGATCAGTGACAACTCGGCGGTCATCTGTTCTTCACTCATGCGGCCGCGTTTGACCCGGTCTTCCAGCCCGGCACGGATGGCGTCCAGTCCCGCATCCAGCCGCGTTTCCTCAACCTCGATGGCGATCACTTCAATCCCGGCCCGGGCCAGCACCAGCGCGATCCCCTGACCCATAGTGCCAAGGCCGACAACGCCGGCTTTGTTGATTGAATGCGCTGTATTGCTTCCGGTATCTGCAGCTTTTTGATATTCGCGCTTGAATGAAACGACCTCGGGCATAATCTCTCCTGTAAGGAATACGGCTGTTGTTTCACAATGGCCGACGAAAAATGGAAGGTCCAGACCCGCAATATTGCGGGTATTGAATAATCAAGGGGAGCGATATGACACTCAAGCTGGCAATTCTCGACGATTATCAGAATGCGGCGCTTGGCTCGGCTGACTGGTCGGTGCTGAAAGACGTCGACATCACGGTATTCGACAAGCATCTGGGTTGGGATGAGGATGTGATCGCCAAGGCGCTGGCTCCCTTTGACGTACTGGTCTGCATGCGCGAGCGGACCCGGTTTCCGGCGTCGCAGATCGACAAGCTGCCCAATCTCAAGTTTCTCGTCACCACCGGCATGCGCAATCTGGCCATCGATATGGATCATGCGCGGACCAAAGGGATAAAAATCTCCGGTACCGACATGCTGCCCTATCCGGCAGCGGAGCACGCCGTTGCCCTGATCACCGATCTTTATAAGAAAATTTCCAGGGAAAGCCGCGTGATGCGGGACGGCGGCTGGCAGGGTTATGTGTCGGAAAGCCTGAACGGCAAAACGCTGGGTGTGCTCGGTCTTGGGAAACTCGGTGCCCGCGTCGCCAAATTTGGACTGGCGATGGAAATGGACGTGATCGCCTGGAGCCAGAACCTGACGGCCGAGCGTTGTGCCGAGGTCGGTGTGCGTCTGGTTGATCGCGACACGTTCTTCAAATCTGCGGATGTGATTTCGATCCATCTGGTTCTGAGCGAGCGGACGACAGGTCTCGTCGGGGCCAGGGAATTCAACCAGATGAAACCCGACAGCTATCTGGTCAACACGTCGCGCGGCCCCATCGTCGATGAAACGGCCTTGATTGATGCCCTGAACAACGGTGCAATCGCCGGAGCGGGGATTGATGTCTTTGATGTTGAGCCGTTGCCTGAAGATCACCCATTGCGCGGTCTTGATAATGCCGTGCTGACCGGGCACACCGGCTATGTGGTCAAGGAATTGTATCAAGTTGTCTATGGGCAGGCCGTCGACAACGTTAAAACCTGGATGGAGGGCACGCCGGTAAGGGTGCTGAACAATCAATGAGCAACGACCCGATCCTTGTCGAACGAACCGGCGATATCGCTATTGTCACCCTCAACAATCCGGCCAAGCGTAATGCCCTCTCGCTGGCGGCATGGCACTGGTTGGCGGAAGCGGTCAGCGCCCTGGATGCGGATGATACGATCCGCTGCATCGTCTATCGGGGGGCCGGTGACAAGGCCTTCGCAGCTGGTGCCGATATCTCGGAATTTCCGGAATCCCGCAGCACTGCCGAACAGGCTTATGTTTATGGTGAAGCCACCGACAAAACGCTCGAACTGATTCTGGCCTGCCGACATCCATCAATCGCCATGATCAGGGGTGCCTGCACCGGCGGCGGGCTGGAGATCGCGGCGTGCTGCGACATGCGGATCGCTTCCGAGACGGCCCGCTTCGGTGTGCCGATCAAACGCATCGGCCATGCCTTTGCACCTTCGGAAATGAAACCGCTGCTGGATCTGGTCGGCAAGGCGCTGGTGCTTGAATTCCTTCTGGAAGGGCAGGTCATCGATGCCGGGGAAGCCTTGCGGCACCGTCTCGTCAACCGGATCGTGGCCGAGGCCGCGCTGGAAAAGGAGGTTATGGAAACCGCTGAGCGGATTGCTTCCGGTGCGCCATTGGCCGCGCGGATGACCAAGAAAATCCTGAACCGTTTGCTCGATGATCCGGCACCGATTTCGGAAGCCGAAACACGCGAGGCCTATGCGCCATGCGACAGCGACGATTACCGCGAGGGCTATCAGGCATTCATTGAAAAACGCCCGCCCGTATTCAAGGGGCGATAGCGGGTTTGAGGTTCGAGGTGGTGTTGAACGTTGCCGACCAGATCGCCTGACTGTTCAAGGCAGCTTCTTCGATCAGCGAGCGATAGGTCGGCCAGGGCGGTGAAAGGGTGCCGTCGACATCGGGGCCATCAAGATTGAACGTCGCTTCGAATTTTTTCGCAATGTGTCGCATTTTCACATTATCGCTGAGGCAATACAGATGCGCCGTCGTGATGAAGCGATTGCGGGCGAGATCAAGGGATTTGCCCAGCAACGCCGTGCCGATCCCCTGATCCTGAAATGGCTTTTCAACGGTGATCGCCAGTTCGGCTTCGTACTTATAGGTTGCCGGCATCAGAACCAGATCGGCGATGCCGCGCAATTGACCATCAATAAAGCACCCGGTCACAGTGGTTCTTGACCAGTCTATCCCTGCACAATAGAGATGAATTGCCTCAGCATTGAGGGTGCCGCAAAATCGCATTTTACGATCTTCAGGCGCCAGGCGGATCAGATGCTCCTCAATCAGGTGCAGCTCGCCGGGCCAGATGATTCTGTAAAGAGATGGCTGAATGTCGGGTGATGACATGGGGCGCGCCAATTCAAAAGTTATAAAACGACTCTCCCCCATGCAGAATATATAGCATGATTATGTTGCATTGCACTATAAATAAGATGTTAAAGATAAAAGAATATTAGTAATTATACTGCGATGCAAAATAATTATATGAACTGGAGTGCTGTGCGATTAAGCGTTGCCAAGATGATCTGGATTATTCAACGTGCACGCTTTACGGCTACCGGAGATCCCGGATCAGCCATAATCTGACATCCAAGTGCACACTGAAAATTAAATCTGGAGAACCAACATGACCGCCGCTGCCAAACTGCAAGCCTTGCTCGACAAACCTGAGATTATCCCCATGCCGGGCGTCTTTGATGCCATTTCAACGCGGCTTTCGGAACAGATGGGCTTTAGCGCTGCATTCATGAGCGGGTTCATGGTTTCGGCCGTGCGCATCGGTATGCCGGATACGGGGCTGATCAGCTATGCGGAAATGGTCGATCAGGGACGCAACCTGTGTAACGCGGTCGACATTCCGGTCATCGGCGATGGCGATACCGGGTTCGGCAACCCCATCAACGTGAAACGCACAGTACAGGGATACGCCCAGGCCGGCTTTGGCTGCGTGATGATCGAGGATCAGGTTTCACCAAAGCGCTGCGGTCACACGCTGGGCAAAAGGGTGGTGCCTTTTAACGAGGCAAAGCAGCATCTGCAGGCGGCTGTCGATGCCCGCGAGGAAGT
>JBBDOA010000072.1:0-30318 GCA_040877275.1 Rhodospirillales bacterium
CGAAATGGTTGATACGGCGGCGATCCTGCATCAGGCCGGCCCCCGGGCGTTGGTTATTCTCGATGAAATCGGCCGCGGCACATCGACGTTTGATGGTCTGTCCATTGCCTGGGCGGTGGTTGAACACCTGCATGAGATCAATCGCTGCCGGGGACTGTTTGCGACCCACTATCATGAACTGACGGAACTGGCTGCCCGGCTGGCGCATCTTAAATGCTACACCATGTGCGTCAGGGAATGGAAAGGAGACGTGGTTTTCCTGCACGAAGTGGCTGCGGGGACGGCAGACCGGTCGTATGGGATTCATGTTGGGCAACTTGCAGGCCTGCCACCAGGTTTGATCAAGCGCGCCGAAGTGATCCTGGAGCGCCTTGAAGCGTCCCAATCTGGAAACAAGCAGGGCCTGGGCGACGATCTGCCCTTATTCTCGGCCGTACAAAGGCAAAGAAATGATCCTAAAAAGCCAAGCGCCGCAGAAGAAGCGCTTGATAAGATTAATCCAGATAGCTTAACCCCGCTTCAAGCCCTGGAGGCGCTATATAAGATCAAATCATTGATCGCTGAAAACAAAGGCGGCCTCTCGTGAGCGCGGTTGCAGGATCAGCGGATCACATTCTGCCCGGGGTCAATGTGTCTGGCCGGACCGAGCCTGCTAACCGGCCCGCAAACCGATTTGGACATGCGGGGCCGGTCGACATCTGTACGCTGTCCTCTTTGCCGCCTCTCGGTTATAAATGGTGATTATGAAACGAATTCCCAAACCCCGTGAAATCATTGACAGAAAGCAGATTATCGCTGGTCTGGATGAACGTCTCGGCTGGTCGGGCTATTCGCCCGATTGCCAGCAGGAAGTCTTTGGCATTTACCGCGACGCGCTGGAACATGGTCGTGCCGAAATCCGCCGTCGTTTCGAGAATGAAGAGCAAAGTGGCCGTAACACCATTGCGGCGGGGGCCTATCTGGTCGATCAATTGATCCGTATCGTCTATGACGTGGCCAATGAACACATTTACCCGGCAGGTGTCGAAACCGCTGCCGATGCCATGTCCGTGATTGCCACCGGCGGTTACGGGCGCGCCGAAATGGCACCGTATTCAGACATCGATCTGATGTTTCTGCTGCCTTACAAGCTGACACCCCGCGCCGAACAGGTTGTTGAATACGTTCTCTATACGCTGTGGGACCTGGGCCTCAAGGTCGGCCATGCAACGCGTTCCGCCGAGGAAGCGGTGCGCCTGTCCAAAGAAGACATCACCATCCGCACCAGTCTGCTGGAAGCCCGCCTGATCACCGGCAATGTGGCGCAGTTCGACGCATTCCAGGCCCTGTTCCAGAAGGATGTCGTCAAGGGAACCGGTATGGCCTATGTCGAGGCCAAGCTGGCCGAGCGTGACGGCCGGCACGCGCGGATGGGTGATACCCGCTACGTGCTCGAGCCGAATATCAAGGACGGCAAAGGCGGCCTCCGGGATTTGCAGACCCTGATGTGGATCGCGAAATATCTCTATGGCGCGGAGAGCATCGACGATCTGAAATTGAACGGCGTGCTGACGGCGGATGATGCGCGGAGTTTTGATAAAGCGCAGGAATTTCTCTGGACGGTCCGTTGCCACCTGCATTATCTGGCTGACCGCCCGGAAGAACGACTGACCTTTAATGTGCAGACCGATATCGGCGAACGCATGGGTTATACCGACCATGCGGGCCTGAGCGGTGTCGAGCGTTTCATGAAGCACTACTTTCTGATCGCCAAGGATGTCGGTGATTTGACCCGGATTATCTGTGCGGCCCTGGAAGAGCAGCATAAAACCAAACGCCGCCGCTTTCGGTTGCCCCGCTTCGGCATGGGCGGGCCCAAAATCGACGGTTTCAATGTTGATGGTGACAGGCTGACGCTGGCTGACGATAAAATATTCGAAACCGACCCGAAGAAACTGATCGATCTGTTCTGGCAGGCACAGAAGCACGGCTTCGATGTGCACCCGAGCACGCTGCGCCTGGTCACCAAGAATCTTAAACGCATCACCCGCAAACTGCAGAACGACCCCGAGGCGAACGAGATATTTCTGAATATCCTGACCGGCCCCGATCCGGACAAAACCCTGATGCGGATGAACGAAGCCGGCGTTTTCGGGAAATTCGTCCCCGATTTCGGTCGGGTTGTCGCGCAGATGCAGTACGACATGTATCATGTCTATACGGTTGATGAGCATACCATTCGTGCCATCGGTGTCCTGCATGGTATCGACACCGGCAGGCTGAACGACGATCACCCGGTTTCGTGTTCCGTGATTGGTGAAGTGCAGTCGAAACGCGCACTGTATCTGGCCGTGCTGCTGCACGATATCGCCAAGGGACGCGGCGGCGACCATTCCGAACTGGGTGCGGAAATTGCGCTCAAGCTGGGCCCGCGCATGGGGCTCAGTGAATGGGAAACGGAGACCGTGTCGTGGCTGGTCCGCTATCATCTTCTGATGAGTCACACGGCGTTCAAGCGCGATATTGACGATCCGAAGACGGTTGCTGATTTTATCGAAGTTGTGCAATCGCCGGAACGGTTGCGGCTGTTGCTGATTCTGACCACGGCCGATATTCGTGCTGTCGGGCCGAATGTGTGGAATGCGTGGAAAGCGGGCCTGCTGCGTGAGCTGTATTGGCAGGCACGTGAAGTGATGTCCGGAGAAACACCGCTGGAGCGTCTGGCAAAGCGGGCTCAAACCGCAAAGCAGAAGCTCGCCCATGCACTGGCGGAAAGCGGCAACGACTGGACGCCCGAACGCATAGAAGCACATCTCGAGCTCGGCCGTGATACCTATTGGTTGACGTTCGATACCGCAGCCCTGTTGCGGCATGCCGAGATCATCCGATCAGCGGCCATCAATAATCAGAACTTGCGCATTGAACTGAACGCTGACGAAGCGCACGACGCCACCGAGGTTGTGGTCTTTACCGTCGATCATCCCGGTCTGTTTGCGAAAGTGGCCGGTGCCCTTTCGCTGGGTGGGGTCAACATCGTCGACGCCAAGATTGTCACGCTGAGTAACGGCATGGCACTCGACACGTTCTGGGTTCAGGACGCGCAGTCGGAAGCGATATCCGGCGCCGCCCGGATGAGCCGCATAACAAGCCGGATCGAGCGCGCTCTGTCCGGTGTCGCCTCGCCGGCCTGGGAGTTGAAGGAAGCGCGCGCTAACGCCATGCTTTCACGGACGAGTGTCTTCAAGGTGCCGCCCAGGGTGCTCATCGACAACAAGGCCAGCCGCTCGCATACCGTGATTGAAGTTAACGGCCGTGATCGGCTGGGCTTTTTGCATGACATTACCAACGCCATCACAAATGCCGGACTGCAGATATCATCGGCGCACATCTCGACCTATGGAGAGCGGGTGGTGGATGTGTTTTATGTCAAGGACATCTTCGGTCTGAAGATGGAGCAGTCGTCAAAAATTGAATCCGTCCGGGAGGCACTGCTGGACGCAATTCAGGGTCCAACCGTCAGCCAGCCGGTCAGGGCAACTGCGTGAGCCGGGGCCGGCTCTGTCGTGATGCCACGGTGAAGCCGCAATTACGGAGCAGCGTCTTTAAATGAATCTGGTTCGTGCCGTCTCTGCAATCGGTTCGATGACGATGCTGAGCCGCATTTTCGGTTTTGCCCGCGACATCCTGATCGCCAATTTTCTCGGTGCCGGTGCTGTCGCCGATGTGTTCGTTGTTGCCTTCAGATTCCCCAATCTGTTCCGCAGATTATTTGCCGAAGGTGCTTTCGCTGCGGCATTCGTGCCGATGTTTTCCCGCGCTCTGGAAAGCGAAGGAGACGCATCGGCCAGAAAGTTTGCTGAACATTCATTGAGTGTTCTTGCGATCATTCTTTTGGTTTTTGTCATTATTGCCGAATTAGCGATGCCGTGGCTGATGCCGTATCTGGCACCAGGATTTGATACGGTGCCGGGCAAGATGGAAATGGCGACGTCCTTTTCCAGAATAGCCTTTCCCTATCTGTTGTTCATTTCACTGGTGTCGCTGCTTTCCGGCGTGCTCAACGCCTACGGAAAATTCTCTGCCGCGGCTGCCGCGCCGGTGCTGCTGAACATAACACTGATTGCCGCCTTGCTGGGGTTCGGCGGCTCTGACGTGGAATCCGGTCGGGCACTGGTCTGGGGCGTCTTTGCGGCCGGTATTGTGCAGTTCATCTGGCTGATCTGGCATTGTCGGCGCGCCGGTGTTTCGCTGCAAATTCGCGCCCCCAGATTGACGGAAAAAGTACGGGTACTCGGGCGTCGTATTCTGCCGGTCGTGTTTGGTGCCAGCCTGTATCAGATCAATCTGCTGATCGGCACAATCCTGGCGACAACGATTTCAGACGGCGCGGTTTCGTATCTTTATTATGCCGACCGTGTCACGCAACTGCCGCTTGGTGTTGTCGGCATTGCGGTCGGTACGGCCTTGCTGCCGATGATTTCAAGGCAACTGGAATCGGGCAATACCGAGCAGGCCAACGCATCCCAGAACCGCGGGTTTGAAATTGCCCTGCTGGTGACTATCCCTGCCGCGCTGGCCTTGATCGTGATCCCGGGCCCGATCATTGCCGTGCTGTTTGAGCGAGGTGCATTTGACGCCGCAGCCAGTGAAGCGACGGCGATGGCCCTGATGGCCTATGCCATCGGACTGCCGGCGTATGTCGGCATTCGCGTCTTCACACCGGGATTTTTTGCCCGCGAAGACACCGCAACGCCTGTCCGCATCGCCGCGTTGGCAATGATCATCAATGTTGCTCTCAATCTGTTGCTGATGCAGCCGTTCGGTCATGTCGGCATCGCCCTGGCTTCAAGTGTGTCGGCGTGGATCAATATTGCATTACTGATTTTGGTGTTGGCCCGCCGCGGTCATTACCGGGCCGATGCGCGTCTGATCTCGAGACTGTTCGGTATTGCCGGGGCCAGTATTCTGATGGCGGGTTTATTGTGGCTGGCCGCAGCCTGGGCCGTGCCCTGGCTATCCGGGCCGCTGCATGAGCAGATCATTGCTCTGGCAATCCTTATCCTTGGCGGCCTTGTCGTGTATGCGGTTGCGGCACGTTTGTTCGGCGTCTATTCATTGGCAGAAATGAAACAGACACTGCGCCGCGCCCGCTGACGGGCAACGGCTTGCTTGACCGTCTCAGGATGACAGGCGATAACCCGCTCACATCAATCGGATACAGATCGCATACAGGGCCGAAGATTATGAGCGAGCGTATATTTTCCGGCGTTCAGCCGACTGGAAATCTGCATCTTGGAAATTATCTGGGCGCCATCCGCAACTGGGTGAAACTTCAGGATTCCTATGATTGTCTGTTTTGCGTGGTTGATCTTCACGCCATAACGGTCTGGCAGGATCCGGCCCAGCTTCGCGCGTCCACGCGGGAAGTCGCTGCGGCGATGATCGCCGCCGGCGTGGATCCGAAAAAACACATCATCTTCAATCAGTCGCAGGTTCCGGGACATGCCGAGCTGGCATGGATATTCAATTGCGTGGCACGCATGGGCTGGCTCGGCCGCATGACCCAGTTCAAGGAAAAGGCCGGCAAGGATCGGGAAAATGCTTCGGTCGGCCTGTTCGCTTATCCGAACCTGATGGCAGCCGATATCCTGTTATACAAGGGCACGCACGTCCCGGTCGGTGAAGACCAGAAACAGCATCTTGAGCTGGCCCGCGATATTGCCCAGAAGTTCAATAACGATTTCGGCAAGGATATCTTTCCTGTTCCCGAACCGCTGATTCTCGGCGCGGCAACCCGCGTGATGTCGCTGAAGGACGGGGCCAAAAAGATGTCAAAGTCTGATCCGTCCGATCTTTCCAGAATCAACATGACGGACGACGCCGACACCATCCAGCGCAAGTTCAGGAAGGCGAAAACCGATCCCGATCTTCTGCCGGATTCCATCAAGGATCTGGGCGAACGTCCGGAAGCGCGCAACCTGATCGGGATTTACGCGGCTCTGGCCGATGTCGACGTCGACGCGGCGGTGAACGAATTTGCCGGCAAACAGTTTTCGGCCCTGAAGGAGCGTCTGGCCGATGTCGCGGTCGAAAAACTGGCACCAATTCAGGACACCTATCGGCGGTTGCTGGATGACAAGGCGCAGATTGATGCCTATCTGGCGGACGGTGCCCGGCGCGCCCGAGCCATTGCGGCGCCGGTACTGAGCGAAGTGCATGACGTGGTTGGCTTTCTTGACCCAGGCAAGGGCTGATACCCGCGCTGATAGGCGTATTGCGGCTGACGGCTTGCATCATTGTGGCCGACGACCCAAATAATGGTTATAGTCAGCGATTGACATACACAGCAGACCGCCCGTGCATTCAGGGCGGTATTGGAGAGAGAAATGTTCATTCAGACCGAGAGCACCCCGAATCCGGCGACGTTAAAATTCCTGCCCGGTAAAGCAGTGATGCAGAACGGTACGGCGAATTTTGCCGACGCCTCTGAATCGGCGCGTTCACCAATGGCGACGCGACTGTTCGCGATTGAGGGTGTGGCAGGCGTTTTTCTCGGTTCCGATTTCGTGACCGTCACCAAATCCAACGAAAAGGACTGGGATGTGCTGCGTCCGCAAATTCTTGGCAGCATCATGGAGCATTATCAGTCCGGTCGGCCGATGATTGAAGATGAAGCCGGTGCCGGTACAGCTGACGACGGCGATGATGATCCGATCGTCAAGCAGATCAAGGAACTGATCGATACCCGGGTTCGGCCAGCCGTGGCACAGGACGGCGGCGATATTATCTTCAAAGGCTTTGAGGGCGGCATTGTTTCGCTGCATATGCAGGGCGCGTGCGCCGGCTGCCCGAGCTCGACGGCGACCTTGAAGCATGGCATTGAAAACATGCTGCGGTATTATGTGCCGGAAGTTCAGGAAGTCCGGGCCGTCGACTAAGCACCTCTGACAGCACAAAATCCGTTACCAGCCGTCGTTTTTAATGGCCTGGCTGTCGCGCTTGTACACAAATCTGTCGCAAGGCTCAATCTGCTGGGCCTCATTTAGACCTGCCTACTATATATTGACATTTTAGGGAATAACGCCTACCCATTATCAAATCGGTAGAATGGTAAACTCAATTATGTTAACCATACTTCGCGAAAAAGCCGGCCAATGATCCGACAGGTAAACATGCCATCGGGTTATTTAACAACAGAGCCGAAAACCCAGGGCGATTGAAACGAGAACAAAGGACGGTGTGCGTAGTCAATGCGTACTGCCGGAAGTGATATGACCGCTCGTAAATTCGACCGCATGATCTTCAGTATTATCGGGTGTGCGGTGCTGGTGACGGCATCGGCCAGCATGGTCAACCCCAGGGCAGGGCTGGTTGCCAGTCCCAGGCTTTCGTTTGATCAGGAAAATGCAGAAGAGGCGCATCTGGTCGCAAACTTCCAGATCACGATCCCGGCGGATATGGAAACATCGGCCCATTTGCCGATTACGGCGCTCAAGCAGGCAAGCGCCCTCGCCAAAAGCTTCAATGACATGGGCTATCATCTGGACAATGTTCGCGAGAGCGCGGCCCCGGTCCCAAGGGTGTTTCTCGCCAAGCTGCCGGATGATCTGCATGCGGTACCGGAAGTCTCCCTCAAAAAGACCGTTTTTTTCCAGGCCATGCTGCCGTTGATCCTGCAGGAGAACGAGCGGATTCTTCGTGATCGACACCGCTTGCTGAAACTGAAGGCGACGCTGGTCATGGACGGCAGGCTGCCGGCAAGTGACCGCCTGTGGCTGTCTGTCCTGGCCGACCGTTACAAGGTCAAAGATGAAAATATGGAATTGCTGCTGAGGCGCATCGATATCATTCCGCCCTCACTGGCGATGGCCCAGGCGGCCGAGGAAAGCGGTTGGGGAACATCACGG
Source organism: Rhodospirillales bacterium (assembly GCA_040877275.1). Taxonomy (GTDB): domain Bacteria; phylum Pseudomonadota; class Alphaproteobacteria; order Rhodospirillales; family Casp-alpha2; genus UBA4479. The sequence goes on from JBBDOA010000072.1 coordinate 7,887, forward strand.
TTTGCGCAAGTCGGTAATGCGATTTACGGGCAGTGGACGACGGCTGACGGTGAGGGGCTGATACCGAAAGATCGCAAGGAAGGCATGGATCACAAGGTTAGAAGCTTTGATAATCTTGAGCAGTCGGTTGCCGCCTACATGCGCAATCTCAATACCCATGGTGCCTACATCAGCCTGCGCCGGGAGCGCAGCAGACTCCGCTCATCCGGCAAGGCACTGGATGGCGATATCCTGGCCGGCAACCTGCACAAATACTCAGAACGGGGTGCCGAATACGTCGAAAGCATCCGGGCCATTATCAATGTGAACGGTCTTGGCGAATTGGACGATGCACGTCTTGTCGGCGATAAGATCGAAGACGATCAGTCTGTCTGAATTTTCTTCGGCACATAAAACTGCCTGCCAAACCAATACCAGCTTCCATTACCTGCGGGCATTGTGCAGTTAAGCCGGGTCCGCCCCGGCGGCATCGGCTGATCGGTGCGCACTTCTATGCGCCGGCCCAGTCGCTGGATGTCCAGCGTTTCGACATGCGAGGCAAAGCAACTCATCCGGTCCAGCCCGTTTTCGGGCCAGATGGTGGTGAAGCCGATCAGAGGTGGATTGGGCTCACCGATGGTCGGGTTGTCCGGGGTGATGTCGGTGACGCTGATGGGCAGGGCATTGGCGGCAAGGCGGAACCGGTCGATAGACCCGTAGGCTTCGTTCATGGCAAAGCGGGGTAAATAATATAACGGGCTGCCTGATCCGATTGCGCCGGAATGCTGGCCAAAGGCGGCTACAAATCCGGCATTTTTAACCAAGGCCATGACTTTGTTACTGGCTTCACCATAGGGATAGGCGAAAAGATCGGGTGCCCGTCCGAACTTTTCCTCAAACAGGGCATTGGAAACCCTTAATTCGGTTTTGACCGCCTCGGCCGACAAATCCGCCATGTGTGGGTGATAACTGGTCTGGCTGCCGATGGTCACACCTTCGTCGGCCAGTGTGCGCAGTTGATCCCAATTCATATATCTGGGTGTATGCTGCTCGACCGGATCGGCGGCAATGAAAACCGTCAGCGGAAACCCTGCGTCCCTGAGGATCGGCCAGGCCCGGGTAAAAACGGACTCATAGGCGTCGTCGACACTCAGGCCGACAGTTTTCGGCGGCAATTTATCGCCATTGCGGAGTGCGGCAATAATTTCAGGCAACGACGTGACGTTGTAACCGCCCGTCTTGAGCTCTTCCACGTGCGCCCTGAACTGTTCCATGGTCACGTTCGTTGACGGGATGTCGTTTTCGCCGAACCGGTGATACATAATGACAACGGCCTTGGTTGTTGGCTCGTCTGCATGCACGACCGTGCTGATCATTGTCAGCAGGCTGGCGCAAACAAGGCCGGAAACAAGTACGGCACATGAAAGGAATTTATTTTTGACTATCATCCACGCTCCCCCTTTGAGCGACAGACCTTGACTGAAGATGAAGACTTACCGGCGCAATGGCAAGAAAAGTTGCGGCACATCAGATACCCATCAAGTATGTCAAAGATACCGGGGCTCGAAAGTGACGAAACGCACGCCTGGTTGGCATACGCAAGATATGAAAGGCACACAATGAAAAATCCGCTCGGTTCCGAAGATCTGGACACCCTTTTTCTGAAAGCGCGCACCTATACGGCCTGGGCCGACAAGCCGGTACCGGATGAAAAACTGGAACAGATCTGGTCGCTTGCCCGGATGGGGCCGACCAGTGCCAACTGCAGCCCCGCCCGCATCGTGTTTGTGAGCTCAGAGGCGGCCAAGCAGATTTTGCGCCCCTGCCTGATGGCAGGGAATGTCGAGCAGACGATGAAAGCCCCGGTTACGGCGATCATTGGTCACGACATGACTTTTTATGATCGACTGCCCGAATTGTTTCCGCACACGGATGCCCGTTCGTGGTTTGTCGGGAATGCGGCCCTGATTGAGGAAACGGCGTTTCGTAACGGCACCCTGCAGGGGGCATATCTGATGCTGGCAGCCAGATCGCTGGGTCTCGACTGTGGGCCGATGTCGGGTTTCGACAAGGAAAAGCTCAACGAAGCATTTTTTGGCGGCACAAGTATAAAAGCCAACTTCCTCTGCAACCTCGGTTACGGTGACGGCGAAAAACTGTACCCGAGAGGCCCCCGACTTGCGTTTGCAGAGGCATGCCAAATTGCATAAGAACGGGATATGCACGTCATCGGTTGAGTTTCCGCGGGTGACTGACAGACGGAAACTGGCGTGAAACGCAACACGATCTCTGCAAGCTTTTATCTTGTTCTGGTGATCGTCGCGATTAGCTCAAAGCTGTGGCCATATTCGTTTGCCCGGGAAATCGTCATCACCCTGACAGTGCTGTTTCTGGTACTGGAATTTGGAAAAGCACCGGCGTTGCAGCGCAATGTCGGGGCCCTGATATTTGGCGTCGGCGCCCTTTGCGCCTGGGCCGGCGGCGATCTTGTCGGCGGCTTGATGGACGGGCTTGAGAAGTCACAAATTTTTATCGTCATGTTCTTTGCCGTCAGCTGGCTCAGGGAACCGGCTGTCACCAGTCCGACGCTTCGCACCTTGCGCGATGCCGTTGTTGCCCAGCCGGCCGGTCGGCGATATCCGATCCTCTGGCTCAGTTCACATTTCCTGGGTTCTGTGTTGAATCTGGCGGCGATGAGTTTGCTGTCGAGTATGGCCGGCGAACAGTCGGATCGCCGACTGCGTAAACGCCTGTCCATTGCCTTGATGATGGGTTTTACGACGGCCTCAACCTGGGGGCCATTTTATGTCAGCATTGCCGTTGTCCTGAGCGCCATACCAAGCGTGCGATGGATAGATATCGCGCCGCTTGGCTTCATGCTGTCGATGGTTTTGCTCTGTGTCGGGTGGATCTATGATCGTGTGTTTCTGCGCGAGAACCCGGTGGCCACCAGTCAGCGTTCGGGCGTGCCCTTGACAGTGATGACGGTAGGCCGGGCGGCGCTGCTGCTTGGGCTTTTGATTTTCCTCGTCATGGGAGCGCACGAAATCGTCGGTCTGGACATCCCGATTGCATTGGGCGTTATCGCCCCGCCTTTCGCGATTGCCTGGGCCGCTGTGCAGGTTGAAAGCAAATCGCGATGGTCGGCCGGTGCACGGCCACTGATCCGCCGCATATTTTCCAACCTGCCGGAACTCCGTAACGAAGCGATTGCTTTCGTTGCAGCTTCGGTCCTCGGGGTCGGGGTTTCCAGGGTGTTGCCGCCGGAAAAAATCAGTACAGCACTGAACGGCGTGGGTGTTGGCGAGGATATCGTGGTTATCGGCATCATCGGTGTGATGACCCTAGCCGGGGCTGTAGGCCTGCATCCGGTGATCCTTGTGATATTGGTTAGTGAAGTCATGCCGCCGGAGGTCATCGGCATCGCACCGGAAGTGCTCGCGATGGCTCTTTTAGGCGTATGGGGCACATCGACAATGGTCTCGCCGTTTTCGGCGACGACATTGTTCATGGCCAGGGTTGTCAATTTGCCGAGCCATGTGATCGCGTGGCGCTGGGGTATGCCGGTCGTTTTCATTTCTGCATGTGTGGTCGCGGCTTATGTCGTCATGATCCGCCATGTGTTATATCCTTGATCGAACGGGGGTAAACTGCATGACCGTCATCCTTGGTATCGACACGGCAACCTCCGGGTGCGCGGCTGCGCTGGTCAGCGACAATCAATGTCTGGCGGTTCGCTCGGAACGCATGGTGCGTGGCCAGTCGGAAGTTCTGGCACCGATGATCGAGGGCGTCATCCGGGATTCGGGCATGCCCGTTTCGGGTATCGATGCGGTTGCCGTTACCCGTGGGCCGGGCGCATTTACCGGTCTCAGAATTGGGCTGGCCTACGCACGTGCGTTTGCTTTGACGCTCGACCGACCGTGTCTGGGTATCGGCACCTTTGATGTGCTGGCCGCACAGGCGAGACGGTCGGGAATTGCGACAGCGTCGGATGTGCTGCTGATCGCCATCGAAAGCAAACGGGCCGAGCTTTATGTCGCCAGCTATACGCCTGATGGCCAGATCATTGGTGTCCCGCAGGCAAGGCTGCCGGCAGATATCGCGGCCTTCCTTGGGAACGGAAGCAGGGTTGCGATTGCCGGTGATGCCCGGGAAAAAGCTGCGGTGGCACTGAGGGGGGATTTCGCGGTCAGTCTGGTCACGGATACGTGTGTTGCAGATGCCGAAATCGTCGCCACAATTGCCGTCAGGTATCTTGGCGCACCATCAGAAGCACCGCCCAGTCCACTTTATCTGCGCCCACCGGATGTTACGCTGCAATCATGAGGGCGGCTGTTTATACTTTTTCGATGAGCAGGCGGTGAATGCCGTCTGCGGGCTGGTCGGTCGATTCCGGCAGCAGGGAAAGGATCTTGTGACCATGCTGGCGTGCAGACCTGGGCACATTGTCCAGAGGCTCGACACCTTTAAGTCTGACTTCAAGGGTTTCACCCGGAGCAAGCCTTTCGAGATAAAGCTTGGTGCGGACAAACGTCATCGGACAGATCAGTTCGGTAATATCGATATGGTGATCAGGATTATCTTTTTTGATCGCCTTACTATCTTTGGTCATGGAGTAACTTGCACCTTATTCAGAAAATACTTATAACCCACGCCTTGTGTTATGATTTTCTGTAGAAATTAAAAATAATATCACCGGAGTTTTACCAATCAATGTCTGAACAGCCAAGCCAAACCGATCTTCTCGAGCTCACATCGGAAATCGTTTCTGCGCACGCCTCCAATAATACCATCGCTGCGAATGACTTGCCGCAAATTATCAAAGACGTCTTTGCAACACTTCATTCGCTTGGCAGCGCACCGGTTGTGGCGGAACGGCCGCAGCCTGCCGTTCCGGTCAAAAAATCCATCATGCCGGATTACATTGTTTGCCTTGAAGACGGAAAAAAGCTGAAGATGCTGAAGCGGCATCTGAAAACATCCTATAATCTGTCGCCGGAAGAATATCGCGAACGCTGGAATCTTGGTGCGGATTATCCGATGGTGGCACCGAATTATGCTAAAAAACGCAGCTCGCTGGCGAAAAAGATCGGTCTCGGCCGTAAACCGGGCGTAAAGCAGAAAGCAAAATAGACACGTATTCTGTTAATGGTGTAGCATCGACCCTTCACACAACGGTTTTAGGGCGTTACCATCTTTATGTGTAATGGCAAGGGGCTGTAATGGTAGAATCTCGCCTTGAGAAATTGTGCGTCAACAAAGGCATGAAGATGACCGAACAGCGTCGGATCATTGCCCGCGTACTCTCCGATGCAAGTGACCATCCAGACGTTGAGGAAGTCTACCAGCGTGCATCCGTGCACGACTCGAAAATTTCCATCGCCACTGTTTACCGGACGATGCGGTTGTTTGAAGAAGAGGGCATCGTCGAGAGGCATGATTTCGGTGACGGCCGGTCGCGCTACGAAGAGGTTTCTGAAGAGCATCACGACCACCTGATTAATGTCAAAACCGGTCGCGTTATCGAATTCCAGAATGTGGAGATCGAGCGTCTGCAGGAATGGATCGCCCGCGAGCATGGCCTGAAACTGGTTGGTCATCGCCTGGAGCTTTACGGCACGCCGCTTAAAGAGACGGAAACCCAGGAATGATCAATCGCTCCCCGGAGACGGTTGCTTGACAGTTCCCTTTGCGCTCATCATCTTCCGCGAGCTTTATAGAAGCTGCGGTGCGCCGCCACGGAAACCCGACCCTGACAGGCCAAAAGTGCTCTGAGGATGTCCTTGAAAAAGTCCGTCCATATCAAATCCTATGGTTGCCAGATGAATGTCTACGACGCGTCGCGCATGGCCGACGTCCTTGTTCCCATGGGGTATGACAGTTCTGAAGCCATGATGGATGCCGATCTGGTGATCCTTAATACCTGTCACATCCGCGAAAAAGCGGCCGAGAAGGTCTATTCCGAGCTTGGCCGTCTGCGGGAGGAAAAAACCGCCCGTGATCCGTCGCGGCCGATGCGTATTGCTGTCGGTGGATGTGTTGCGCAGGCCGAAGGCCAGGAAATCCTGCGCCGTGCGCCGTTTGTCGATCTGGTTTTCGGGCCGCAGACCTATCATCGCCTGCCGCTGATGCTCAGGCAGCTTGAGCAGCACGGCAAAGCCGTGGTCGATACGGAATTTCCTGCTGATGACAAGTTTGACGCCATGCCGGAAGCGGGCCGGGTCGACGGAGCAAGCGCTTTCCTGACGGTTCAGGAAGGCTGCGACAAGTTCTGCACGTTCTGTGTTGTGCCGTATACCCGCGGTGCGGAATTCTCCAGGCCGGTCGATGCGGTGCTTCGCGAAGCCCGCCTGCTGGTCGGCAAGGGCGCACGCGAGATCACACTGCTTGGGCAAAACGTCAATGCCTATCACGGGGCCGCCGGCGGCGCATCCGAGTGGTCGCTGGGCAGGCTGATCTGGGCACTGGCGGACATCGAAGGACTGGCCAGGATTCGCTACACCACGTCCTATCCCGCAGAAGTCGACGAAGACCTGATTTCAGCACACCGCGAGGTACCGGCGCTGATGCCGTTTTTGCATCTGCCAGTCCAGTCCGGCTCGGACAGGGTCCTGAAAGCGATGAACCGCCGCCACACGTCGGGTGATTATCGCAATGTGGTCGCCCGGCTGCGCGCCGCACAGCCCGATCTGGCGCTGTCGTCCGATTTTATCGTCGGCTTTCCGGGTGAAACCGATGCCGAATTTGAGGAAACCATGACGTTGATCCGGGAAACCGGATTCTCGCAGGCATATACGTTCAAATACAGCGCAAGACCGGGGACACCGGCGGCGGATATGGACGGTCAGGTTCCGGAAGCGCTCAAATCCGAGCGCCTGCAAATTCTGCAGGCCGAGATTAACCGTCAGCAGCAAAGTTTTAACGAAGAGAGTGTTGGTCACGAATTACCTGTCCTGTTTGACAGGCAGAGTGCCCGTGATGGCCAGCTTGTGGGCAGAAGCCCTTATATGCAGTCCGTACATGCAAAATTATCGGCAACCCGTATCGGAGATATAATCCCGGTGATGATTGATCGCGCCAATCCAAACAGTCTTTCTGGCACCGTGCGGCAGCGCCGGGAGGCGGTCGCTTGAGCCGGACCAGTCGTGCAACGACCCGACCCAAGGGATCGGGGGCCATAACGCGCAAGAAAACTTTTCCGAAGAACGGTCTGGCAATAGCCCTGTTTGGCTCGCACCACAGCCATCTGGCGCTCATCGAGAACAGTCTCAAAGTTGTCATTCATGCCCGTGGCAACGAGGTCACGATTGCCGGCGACGCGGAAGCCGTGGCGCGTGCGATCGGTGTGCTTGATGCGCTCTATCAGCGGCTGGAAAAGGGCCAGGAAGTCGATCAGCCGGAAGTCGACGCGATGCTGCGCTTTTCAGCCGAGCCTGAGCGCCGCATGCCGGGCCCGGACAGTGGCGTCAGCATTCGCAACCGCGTGGTGACCGCGCGGACGCCGACGCAGGCGGACTATCTGCGTGCTATTGATGAGTCGGAACTTGTCTTTGCCGAAGGCCCGGCCGGAACCGGCAAGACCTATCTGGCCGTGGCCAAGGCCGTTGAACGTCTGGTTCGTGGCGATGTCGAACGGATTATTCTGTCACGCCCGGCCGTGGAAGCCGGCGAACAACTGGGCTTCCTGCCCGGCGATATGCGCGAAAAAGTCGATCCCTATCTGCGTCCCTTGTATGACGCCCTGCACGACATGATGCCGGGCCAGCAGGTACAGAAACGCCTGGAAAGCGGTGAAATAGAGGTAGCGCCGCTGGCTTTCATGCGCGGTCGCACGCTGGCGAATGCTTTTGTCATTCTGGATGAAGCGCAGAATACCACCGCTGTACAGATGAAGATGTTTCTGACCCGGCTTGGTGAGAACTCGCGAATGGTGATCACCGGCGATCTCAGCCAGGTCGATTTGCCGAGGGGAACCCGGTCCGGCCTCCGTGATGCGCGAGAGGCGCTGGCCGATGTCGAGGGTATTCGCTTCGTGCGTTTTCAGGAAACCGATGTGGTGCGTCACCTGTTGGTCGGCAGGATCGTTCATGCCTACAATAATCTTGAAAAGAAGCGCGGGGCCGGTGCGCAATACAAATATGATGAAAACGCCCCGGAAGATAATGAAGCCTGAGCCTGCACCACCTGTAACCGCTGACGCTGATAACCTTTCCGTTGATATCGATATCGGTGATGACGGCTGGCTTGCAGCGCTGGTTGAACCTGAGCAGTTCTGTAGCGATGTCGTGCGCTCGGTGATCGGGCATCTTGCCTTGCCGGCCAGACCCTATGAGGTCTCTGTCGTGCTGATCAGCGATGATCGGCAAAGGGAGCTGAACCGGGTCTACCGGGGCCGTGATGCGGCCACGAACGTGCTGTCGTTTCCGTCCGCGGAACTGGACAATACGGATTTCCCGCCTGAGCTGCCGCTGCCTTTGGGCGATATCACGCTGGCGCTGGAAACCATTACCCGGGAAGCGGCAGACATGGCCTTCCGTGATCATTTTTGTCATCTGCTGGTTCATGGTATGTTGCATCTTGTCGGATACGATCACGAGACAAATGACGATGCTGCGTGTATGGAAGCATTGGAAATCAGGATTCTCGACGCACGCGGGGTTAAAAACCCTTATGCTGACAGTGTCGTGACAGGACAGAATTGACGGAACCTAAAGATGAATGACACACCCGCAAAAGGGGAGCCCCCGAGTAGCAGCAACGAGATTGACCCGTTGGCTGACACGGCTGCGGAGACGATAAAAGGTGCTAACTTCTCAGAACGCATGCGCATCTGGGTCAAAAACCTGAAGCGCATTTCGGGCAGTAACGGCTCGGCCCGTGACACACTGGATGAATTGATTGATGGGCGCGAGGAATCCGAGCAACCCCTGGATTCCGACGAACGTCTTCTGGTTGCCAATATCCTCGAGCTCAGAAACCTCACGATTTACGATGTGATGGTGCCAAGAGCCGATATCGTTGCCATTCCGATTTCAGCAAGCCTCAGTGATGTGATTGACGTGGCGACGCGTGAGGGGCATTCGCGACTGCCGATTTATCTGGAAACCCTCGATGATGCGCAGGGCATGGTGCATATCAAGGATGTTGTCGGCTGGCGCGGCAAGGATGCCAATTTTCAACTGGCTGATGTTCAACGCAAGTTATTGTTCGTGGCACCATCAATGCGCGTGCTTGAGCTGCTGCTGGAAATGCGGGTGCAACGCTCGCACATGGCGCTTGTTGTGGATGAGTTCGGCGGTGTCGACGGGTTGGTGACAATTGAGGATCTGGTTGAGGAAATTGTCGGCGAAATCGACGATGAGCACGATCGGGATGACGAGCCAAAAATGGAGCGCCGCCGTGATGGTTCCTGGGTTGCAGATGCCAGGATTGAACTGAACACATTCGAAGACAGGCTGGGTTACAAATTATCGACCGACGATCACGAAGACATCGATACCCTGGGCGGGTTTGTTTTTTCCATTGCCGGTCGGGTGCCGATCCGGGGCGAGATCATTTCGCATCCCGACGGTACGGAGTTTGAAATACTTGATGCGGATCCCCGCCGCATCCATCGCGTCCGGGTGCGCAGGACGCCGGCCGGCGGGGCTGAGCCGGTCCCGGCCCCGGGCAGCGTATGACCGCATTGAGCGGGCTGCTGGCAATCACCTTGAACTCCCGCTGGTATCGCAGCCTTATGGCCGTGTTGCTTGGGGCACTGGCGGTAGCGGCGCTGCCGCCGTTTCACGTTATTCCTGTACTGTGGCTGTCTTTTGCCGGTCTGGCGCTGCTGGTGATTTCGGCCAAATGCTGGCATCAGGCTGCTGTTGAAGGCTGGCTGTTTGGCCTCGGCTGGTTTGGTGGTGGACTGTACTGGATCGGCTATGCGTTTCTTGTCGACGCGGAACGCTATGCATTTCTGATGCCGGTTGCGGTGATCGGTGTGGCGGCCGGCATGGCATTGTATACAGCCCTTTCCGTGACGATTTTTTATTTTACCCTGAAACGGTTCCGGACAACGGCGCGTGTCCTGATACCGGCTTTTGCCGGCAGTTGGATACTCGGTGAATGGCTGCGGAGCTGGGTGCTGACGGGATTTCCGTGGAACCCGCTGGCTTCGGTTTGGGGTTTTTCGCCGGCGATGATGCAGTCCGCAGCCTGGATCGGTTCTCTCGGGTTGGGTTTTTTGACGGCGATGGTTTTTATCGCGCCGGTTCTGATTATAAAAAGCACGGATGGTCCGGCCTCGAAACCGATGCTTAAAATTCTGGCCGTCAGCATGATTCTGCCGGTCTTGTGGGTGGCCGGGGCGTGGCGGACCGGTGATGGTGCCGGCCTGCAGACCCATGACGGCATAGTCCTCAGGCTGGTCCAGCCTGCCATTCCGCAGGCGCTTAAATGGCATCCGGATCTGCGCCAGCAGCATGTCTTGAAACAGATGGCGATGAGCAAACGCACAGCCGGGCCATTTGGACTGCCGACCCATGTTATCTGGGCGGAAACAAATGTGCCGTATCTGCTGGATCCCGACTCGACCCTGCCGGCGATGCTTGCCGCCGCAGTTCCGCCCGGCGGATCACTGATCTTCGGCGCCCCCAGGCGCGATGCAGCAGGAGATGCCTATAACAGCCTGTTTGTTATAAACGACAACGGTAAAATAACGGCGACTTTCGATAAATTTCATCTGGTACCGTTTGGGGAATACGTGCCTTTGCGCGCTTATCTGGCGTTTGAAAAGCTGACCGCAGGGCGGGGTGATTTCACGCCCGGACCCGGGCCGGCCACCTTACATAACGAGGGTCTGCCGCCTTTTGCTGCCATTATCTGCTACGAAGTGATTTTTCCCGGTCATGTCGTCGACCGGAAAGACCGTCCTGCATGGATATTGAATATCACCAACGATGCCTGGTTCGGACCTTCCACGGGACCCAGGCAGCATCTGGTTCAGGCCCAGCTTCGGGCTATCGAAGAAGGCCTGCCCGTGGTCCGCGTTGCGAATACCGGCATTTCCGCACTTGTTGATGCATACGGACGCATCCGCAACCGTCTGGAACTGGATGAGCAGGGGATTGTCGATGCGCCGCTGCCTTTGCCGCTGGCTCCGACGATTTTTGCCCTATACGGACAAACCACAAGTTTGCTTTTCGCCCTGATCGTTATATTAGGCAGCCTGTTGTCGCAATATGTCTCCGGGCGGAGTACGAATAGAGACCTATGATTTGATTTTCTGCGGGTATACTATTATTTGCGCCTGGAATTCTTGAATTACTGATGTTCTGTAAGAAATATTCTTGGAGTGCCGCGTGTGGATAAGCGACCAAAGATTTTTATGAGCCCTGCCGGGATCGGGCGGGGCCGCCGTCAGCGGGATCAGCCACCCGGTACACCGCATCCCGTTGACAAGCATGTCGGTAGCCGTGTCCGTCTGCGCCGCACGATGCTCAACATGTCCCAGGAAAAGCTTGGGGATGCGGTTGGGCTGACATTCCAGCAAATCCAGAAATATGAACGCGGCGCCAACCGTATCGGTTCAAGCCGATTGTACCAGTTCAGCCATATTCTTGATGTTCCGGTTTCCTTTTTCTTCCAGGATATGCCGGCGGATGTGGTGCAGAAAAGTACGCCAAAAGGCTTCTCGTCTGACGTGTCGGACCAAGACCAGTCAGCACTCGAGCCCGATCCGATGTCGAGGCAGGAAACCCTGGAACTGGTCCGAGCCTACTACCGCATCCAGGATCCGAAAATTCGCCGCAAGCTTTTTGATTTGCTGCGCTCGATGGCCAATCTTCCCGACGAAAGCTGACTGACGGCTTTCCGCCCTGTCTGTGCGGTTTGACTTGACGCGCTGCCTGGAAATTGCCAAAAGACCCGCGCATCTTCACAGATGCCGTGGATGGATTTGGACCGCTTGCCGCCACGGAAAATAAGGCGCTAAGTGGGCTAACAGCGCGATTCGTTCCGCAGCCCCCGGTCCAAGGTTTTGGCTTTTACTTTGAGCCCGGGAGGGACCGACTTGAGCAGATCAAATTACCTTTTTACCAGTGAATCCGTGTCCGAAGGACACCCGGATAAAATTTGCGACCGGATCTCCGACGAGATCGTCGATGCACATCTTGCACTCGATTCGACCGCACGGGTTGCCGTTGAAACGCTGGTGACCACCAATCTGATTGTGTTGGCCGGCGAAACCCGATGCGTCGAGAAAATCCCGGCAAGCCGGCTTGAAGAACTGGCCCGGCTGGCGGTCAAGGATATCGGCTACGACCAGGAGAATTTTCACTGGGAAAAATCCGAGGTGCAGGTTCACGTGCATCCGCAGTCCGTTGATATCGCACAAGGCGTTGATGCGCTGGGCAACAAGGACGAAGGCGCGGGTGACCAGGGTATCATGTTCGGTTACGCCTGCAATGAAACCGACAGCCTGATGCCGGCACCTATTGATTTTTCGCACCGTATTCTCAAGGAAATGGCGATCAGGCGGAAATCCGGAGAATTTTCAGGCTTTGGCCCGGATTCGAAAAGCCAGGTTACGCTCGAATACCACGACGGCAAGCCGACCCGTGCGACTTCTGTGGTCGTATCAACTCAGCACCATGAAGATTTGTCGCAGGACGATGTCCGTGAACTGGTTCGCCCGATTGTTGAAGGGGTGCTGCCGCAAGGCTGGATGTGCCCTGATGAAGAATTTTATGTCAATCCGACCGGGCGTTTCGTCATCGGCGGGCCGGATGGGGATGCCGGTCTGACCGGGCGCAAGATTATTGTTGATACATACGGTGGTGCCGCACCGCATGGTGGCGGCGCATTTTCGGGCAAGGACCCAACCAAGGTTGACCGTTCGGCGGCCTATGCCGGGCGTTATCTGGCTAAAAACGTCGTCGCTGCCGGGCTTGCTGATAAATGCACGATCCAGCTTGCCTATGCGATCGGCATCTCGAAGCCGCTTTCGGTTTATATCGACACCTATGGAACCGGCAAGGTTGGTGAAGACGAGATTTCGAAAAAGCTCTGTTCACTTGTCGATCTGTCGCCCAGGGGCATTCGTGAGCACCTGCAATTGAGCAGACCAATCTATGCCCGAACTGCGGCTTATGGTCATTTCGGTCGTGCACCTGATGCCGATGGCGGGTTTTCGTGGGAGCGTACGGACATTGCCGATGCGCTCAAATCTGCCTTCGGTGTACGCTGAACAAAACGCGGGGTCGGGCAATGTCTGCGGACATGCCGAAAAATCCTGCAGGTAAACCAATGTGGTACGGCCGGCGTCGGAGCCATAAGCTCAGGGCCGGCCGTCAGCATCTGGTCGATACCTTGCTGCCTGAACTTCTGATTGCTGATTCCGGCTCTGCCGAGCCGATTGACCTCGGCCCTGATTTCGGTGTGCCGCCCCGAGAGCTGCGCCTCGAAATCGGGTTTGGTGCGGGGGAGCATCTGAGCGCAGAGGCCCTGGCCAATCCGGATATTGATTTCATCGGCTGCGAGCCGTTCATCAACGGCGTTGCGGCGCTGCTGGCGGATATTGACAGGCTCGGTCTCGGCAATATCAGGCTTTTTGAAGATGATGTCCGGTTACTGCTGGGAAGGCTACCGGCGGCGTCGGTGTCAAAAATTTACATGCTATATCCGGATCCCTGGCCAAAGGCCCGCCATAACCGGCGTCGGATTTTCCAGGCGGAAACGCTGACGGCACTGGCGCGCATTGCCTGTGATGGGGCGGTCCTGCAATTCGCTTCGGATCATATGGGTTATGTGGCCTGGGCACTGGGCGAGGCCAGGCAGCACCCGGACTGGCACTGGACGGCGACGGGGCCTTCGGACTGGCGCCAGCCGCCTGATGCGTGGGTCTCGACCCGCTATGAGGCAAAGGCGCTCAGAAAAGGGGATAAACCTGTGTATCTGGCGTTCCGCAGGCACCCGCGCTGATCGTCTGCATGGACGACATTCCCCTTGCTTTTCCAAGCGATTCTGGATATATCACCGATGCCCTTACGGGGGCACTCGTTAATCTAACAACGCTACTGAGATTGATGGGTGGGCCATTGGCCCGCCTTTTTTAATGCCTTTAGGCGACCAGCGGGGCTGACCCGGAAGCAATCGAGAGGGTGGACGTGAGCGCGGATTCACTTGCAGAACAAGTAGACATACTGCTGACGCCGACGATCGAAGCCATGGGGTTTTCACTGGTTCGGGTGACGTTGAGTGGTGGCCAGAATCCGGTGTTGCAGATCATGGCCGAGCCGCTGGATGGTCGGATCATGACGGTTGATCATTGCGCCGATATTTCCCGTGCCGTGTCTGCTGTTCTTGATGTGGAAGATCCGATCCAGTCGGCTTACACGCTTGAGGTCAGCTCTCCCGGTCTGGATCGTCCATTGGTTCGCCCTGGCGATTACGACAGGTTTGCCGGGTTTGAGGCGAAGATAGAAATGAAAACCCTGATAAATGGCCGCAAAAAGTTCAAGGGTCGGGTTCAGGGCACGGATGGAACGTTTGTCATGCTTGATGCCGATGGTGAAATTGTTCAACTCGAGCATGCCGCCATCGCCAAAGCGAAATTAATCGTCACGGACGAGATGCTTGCAAAGCTAGAGGAAGAAAAAGCACATGAGTGAAACACTTATGGTAGCCGGTGACGTTCGCGCCCGGCCGGAATTGTTGGTTGTTGCCGATACGGTAGCACGCGATAAGGGAATTGAGCGCGAAGAGGTTCTGGAGGCCATGGAAATGGCGATCCAGAAAGCCGGGCGCTCGAAGTACGGCCACGAGCACGATATCCGGGCGCACATCGACCGTAAATCCGGTGAGATCATGCTGGCCCGCTATATCGAAGTGATCGAAGATGATGCCGAGCGCGAAAATGAAGTGACGCAGATGTTTCTTGCCGAAGCGCTGCGCAAAAAACCGGAAGCAAAAGCCGGTGAATTCATCGTCGACATCTTGCCGCCGATCGACTTCGGGCGCATCGCCGCACAGACCGCCAAGCAGGTCATTGTCCAGAAGGTCCGCGAGGCCGAGCGCGAGCGTCAGTTTGAAGAGTACAAGGACCGCATCGGCGAAATCGTCAACGGTCTGGTCAAGCGGATGGAATACGGCAATGCGATCATCGATCTTGGTCGCGCCGAAGCCATTCTGCGCCGGGACGAATCAATCCCGAGGGAGCACTTCAACAACGGTGACCGTATTCGCGCCTATATCGCCGATGTCCGCCAGGAACCGCGCGGCCCGCAGATTTTCCTCTCGAGAACCCATCCTGATTTCATGGCCAAGCTGTTCGCGCAGGAAGTGCCGGAAATCTATGATGGCGTTATTGAAATCAAATCCGTGGCCCGGGACCCGGGCTCGCGCGCAAAAATCGCCGTCGTTTCCCACGACAGCAGCATAGATCCGGTTGGGCCCTGTATCGGTATGCGTGGGTCGCGCGTACAGGCGGTGGTCGGCGAGTTGCAGGGCGAGAAGATCGATATCATACAGTGGTCACCGGACGCGGCGTCTTTCATCGTTAACGCGCTGGCCCCGGCAGAGGTCGCCAAGGTCGTTCTTGACGAAGAGAACAACAAGATCGAAGTGGTGGTCCCGGACGAACAGCTGAGCCTGGCGATCGGCCGGCGCGGCCAGAACGTGCGCCTGGCCTCTCAGCTTTCGGGCTGGGATATCGACATCCTGACCGAAGCCGAAGAATCCGAACGCCGCCAGAAAGAGTTTCAGGATCGTTCGAAGATGTTTGTGGATGCTCTCGACGTCGATGAGGTCATTGCCCATCTTCTGGTGACAGAAGGTTTCAGTTCCGTAGAGGAAGTGGCCTTTGTGCCGCTTGATGACCTGACGGATATCGAGGGTTTTGACGAGGATGTTGCCGGCGAGCTGCAAGCGCGCGCGCGCGTCCATCTGACCCACCGTGAAGAAGAAATGAACACCAAACGCAGGGAGCTTGGCGTCGATGATGATGTTGCAGGCCTTGACGGCATGACCGCATCGTTGATGGTCGCGCTGGGTGAAGCAGGCATTAAAACACGCGACGATCTCGCTGATCTTGCCGGCGATGAGCTGCTTGAAATTGCGCCTGGCGGGACCATGAATATGGATCAGGCGAACGCAGTCATCATGGCCGCGCGGGCGCACTGGTTTGCCGATGACGCTGCAGCGGCTGAGCCGGAAACCGCAGACTGATCGGGCGAAACGAAAGGAACACATGACTGCATTGGCAGAAATGACCGACACGAAGACACGTGAACCTGAAAGACGATGCATCGTGTCTGGCGAAACGGCACCGAAGCACGGGCTGCTCCGGTTCGTTGTCGGGCCGGATAATGGTATCGTGCCGGATATGGCTGAGCGGTTACCCGGCCGGGGCATCTGGGTCAGTGCGGATCGCGGGGCCTTGCAGAAGGCCGTCGATAAAAAGCTGTTCACCCGGGCGGCAAAGGCGCAGGTGACGGTACCTGCCGATCTGGTCGTGCGTGTTGAAAAGCTGCTGGTCAAACGCTGCATGGATGTTATCGGACTGGCAAAGCGTTCGGACCGGCTTGTATTCGGATACGACCGTGTCCTTGAAGCCCTCGAGCAGGGCGGTCAGGGTGTCGTGCTGATTGCGATGGATGCTGGTGGTGGCCGGCATGATGTGCTGGAAGTAGCGAAATCCGCACCGGTAACGGGCGGATTGACGAACAGCGAAATGGGCGAGGCCACCGGTAAGGGTGTTGTTTCGTTTTTGACGATCCAACGTGGCGGACTTGCAGAGTCGCTGCTAAGAGAGTGTGAGAGATTGACCGGCTTCAGACCGGCAGGAATGGACGTAAGCAAATGAGTGACGCCAAAGAGACGGAAGACAACAAAAAGCCATTGGGGTTGACCAAGCCCGGCAGGCTTGAGCTGAACAAGACCGTCGAAACGGGTCAGGTGAAGCAAAACTTCTCCCATGGCCGCTCAAAGATGGTGACCGTCGAGAAGAAGCGGAAGCGCACGTTCGTCACCGACACCACGGGCGATATGTCAGAGATCAAGGCCGGCCTTCGCGGTGCCAGCATGTCCGAGGCGATGGAAGCTGACAGGCAGGCTGAAAAGTCCAAAGCCACCGTGCAGGAAGCGGCCCCGGTTGCTGCGGAGCCAGCCAGCGTTTCCAATCTGACCGAAAGTGAGCGCGAGGCGCGGCTGAGGGCATTGGAAACGGCACGTCTTGGCAACGAAGAAACACAACCGACCGGTCGCGGCAAGCCACAGATTTCTGATCTCGGGCGCGTTGAAGCACCTGAGCCGGAAGTTGATGCCGAGCCTGTCGAGACGGAAGAAGAGCGCGCCATTCATGAAGCGCAGGCGCTGGAAGCAAAGCGTCTGGAAGCGGAACGGCAATCCCGTGCCAACGACCCGGCCAGGGAAGCCCGGCCGGCTGCGGTTGCAGAAGATGACGATGATGATGACAAGGCGGCCCGTAAAGGCAAGCCGGTCAAGGCGGACGTCAAAAAGGCGTCTCCGGGCAAATCCCGTGAGGAACGTCGCCGTCACGGCAAGTTGACCATTGCCGAAGCGGAGTCTTTTGAAGAACTGGAAGAACATCGCCGCTCGCTGGCCTCCGTCAAACGCCAGCGCGACCGTGATCGCGAAAAGCAACGCGAACGGCTGTCGGAAAGCGGCAAGGTTATTCGCGATGTCGTCATTCCGGAATCCATAACGGTACAGGAACTGGCCAACCGGATGGCCGAGCGTGGTGGTCTTGTCGTCAGGAAGCTTATGGAAATGGGCGTCATGGCGACGATTACACAAAGCATCGATGCCGATACGGCCGAATTGGTGGTGCAGGAGTTCGGACACAGATTGAAGCGCGTCAGCGCTGCCGATGTTGAAGATCATCTGGTCCTCGGTATTGACGATGACGATACGGCTCATGTCTCCAGGGCACCCGTCGTCACCGTTATGGGTCATGTCGATCACGGTAAAACGTCCCTGCTTGATGCGTTGCGTGAAAGCGATGTCGCCGATCATGAAGCCGGCGGTATCACACAACACATCGGCGCCTATCAGGTGACGACGACCGGTGGCAACGTGATCACCTTCATCGATACCCCGGGCCACGCCGCCTTTACGGAAATGCGGGCGCGTGGGGCCAAAGTTACCGATATCGTCATTCTGTGCGTTGCTGCGGATGACGGCATCATGCCGCAAACCGTAGAGGCGATCCATCATGCCAAGGCTGCCGGTGTGCCGATCATCGTTGCCGTCAACAAGATCGATAAGCCGGATTCCAATCCGGACCGTATTAAAACGGACCTTCTGAGCCATGACATCCAGGTCGAGGATATGGGCGGCGACGTTCTCTGCATCCCGGTCTCAGCCCTGAAGCGGACCAATCTTGACAAGCTTCTGGAAGCGATCCTGCTGCAGGCTGAACTGCTTGATCTGAAATCGAATCCGGATCGGCCGGCCGAGGGTGTGGTCATCGAATCCAAGGTCGAACAGGGCCGCGGCTCCGTAGCAACCGTTCTGGTGCAGCGCGGCACCCTTAAGGTCGGCGATATTTTTGTCGCCGGTGCAGAGTGGGGCCGTGTCCGTGCCCTGACGGACGCTCATGGTGCCAAGCTTGACGCGGTCGGGCCATCAATGCCGGCGGAAGTTCTTGGCCTTAACAATACGCCGATGGCCGGTGACGACGTTGTCGTCGTCGATAGCGAAAACAAGGCCCGTGAAGTTTCCGAGTTCAGGCAGCGTCGTGATCGTGATGCCCGCGCTTCTGTTTCTGCGCGTGGCACGCTTGAGCAGATGTTCGAGAAGATCAAGGTCGGTGAAGCGGAAATGCTGCCGGTGATTATCAAGGCCGATGTGCATGGTTCACTCGAAGCGATTGTCGGTGCGCTGGCGAAAATGGGCACCGCCGAAGTCGAGGTTCAGGTGCTGCATTCCGGTGTTGGCGGGATCAATGAATCCGATGTGACCCTGGCCCGGGCCTCGAATGCACTGGTGGTTGGCTTCAATGTTCGCGCCAATCCGCAGGCGCGTGATGCAGCCAAGCGTGACGGGGTCGATATCCGTTATTATTCGATCATCTATAATCTGACCGATGATGTGAAAAAGATGCTGTCCGGCATGTTGTCGCCGGAAGTGTCGGAAGAACTGCTTGGCTATGCAGAGATCCGAGAAGTGTTCTCGATCACCAAGGTCGGCAAGGTCGCCGGTTGCATGATTACCGAAGGTTCTGTGAAACGGGGTGCAAAAGTGCGGATCGTCAGGGACGATGTGGTCGTGCACGAAGGTGATCTGAGCCAGCTGAAGCGCTTCAAGGACGACGTCCGTGAAGTCAAGGAAGGCTACGAATGCGGTATGGGCTTTGCCAATTACAATGACATTCAGGTTGGCGACAAGGTTGAATGCTTTGAAATCAAGGAAGTCAGCCGCGAGCTTTAAGCGCGGCTGTTTCCAGGAGAGCAGAGTATGAGCCGCCAGCCTGCCAAAGCGCCGACCCAGCGCCAGTTGCGTGTCGGTGAAGAAATTCGTCATGTCATTGCCCAGGCGATTGAGCGTGGGGAAATCCGTGACCCGGCGATCAAGGGCGTAGCGATCACTGTGAGTGAGGTGCGCGTCAGCCCTGATCTGAAGAACGCCACGGCTTTTGTGGTCCCGCTGGGTGGTGGTGCAAGCGCCCCGATTGTTGAAGCGCTGAACAGAGCCTCAGGGTTCCTGCGCAGTTGGGTCGCAAGTCATGTCAGACTGCGGCATGTGCCGAGACTGACGTTTACCGCTGATATTTCCTTTGATGAGGCCGAACGGATCGAGAAAGTCCTCAATGACCCCCATGTCAGGCGTGATATTGTCAGGGATGATCTGCCCGGATCAGAGGATTAAATGGGGCGTCGCCGCAAGGGCCTGCCGATCCACGGCTGGCTTATCCTCGATAAACCCGTTGGCCCTTCCTCGAACGGTTGCGTCGGCAAGATCCGCTGGTTAACCAAAGCTGAGAAGGTCGGTCACGGTGGCACGCTTGATCCACTGGCCAGCGGTGTGCTGCCGATTGCGCTTGGCGAGGCGACGAAAACCCAGGCCTACGCCATGGATGGCCACAAAACCTATGAATTCACGGCCCGCTGGGGCGAAAGCACCAGTACCGACGACGCTGAAGGCGAGATCACGGCGTCCAGCGCTGCCCGTCCGAGCCGGCTTGCGATCGAACAGGCGCTTCCGGCCTTCACCGGTCGTATCACTCAGGTGCCGCCGGCCTATTCAGCGATCAAGATCGATGGCGAGCGGGCTTACAAGCGGGCCCGTCGCGATGAAGAAGTGGTCATCAAGCCGCGCGAAGTCGATGTCGTTGCCTTGCGGCTGATCGATATCCCGGATGCAGATCACGCCAGCTTCGAGATGGTCTGCGGCAAAGGCACCTATGTTCGCGCCCTGGTCCGTGATCTGGCCTTGCACTTGGGATGCGAAGGCCATATAAGGCGCCTCAGGCGTACTGCTGTCGGCCCGTTTTCAATTGAAAAGGCCGTATCGTTACAAGCCTTTGAAGAGAATGAAGGCGAGAACACAGCAGAACTTCTGAAGCACTATCTGCTTCCTGTCGAGACTGTGCTGGACGACATCCCGGCACTAGCCCTGACAGAGCAGGAAGCGCGCAGGTTAAAGCAGGGAATGGGTATCCCGATCCTGCCTGTCGCACAGCGGTCCCCCTTTCGCGATATCGCCCAAGGGGACGTCGTTCAGGTAACGACGAATGGCACGCTGGTGGCGCTTGCACGCATTACGGGCGGAGAAATTCGACCGTTCCGTGTCATGAACATCTAGATTTAGGAGATCACGATGTCGATTACCGCCGAACGTAAGCAAGAGCTTATTAAAGACTATGCCGTCAAAGACGGTGATACGGGTTCGCCCGAGGTGCAGGTTGCTGTTCTGACTGAACGGATTTTAAACCTGACCGAGCATTTGAAGACTCATGGTAAGGATTTTCACTCGCGCCGTGGCCTGCTGATGATGGTTGGCCAGCGCCGCCGTCTTCTCGACTATTTGCGCAAGAAAGACGACAAGCGTTATGAAGGTCTGGTGAAAAGACTGGGTCTGCGCCGCTAACGCGGCTGTGCAATGCATGTCCGTGGTGGATATGCATCGCTAACGGCGCAAGCCGCTTCATGTTTTCAGTACGCTGAAATGATTGTTTGTGGCACTGCGCTTCGCCCGTAACCGAGGTGGCTGCGGGTTGCGCCTGCATTTTCTGATGCAGCGCTGTATGTATGATGAGGAAAGAAAAAGATGTTTAAAGAATTCCGAAAAGAGATCGAGTGGGCCGGTCAGAAACTGGTTTTGGAAACCGGTAAAATTGCCCGCCAGGCCGATGGTGCCGTTATGGCGTCCCTTGGCGAGAGCAAGGTTCTTTGCACCGTCGTTGGTGAGAAAAACCCGAAACCGGGTTTGGATTTTTTCCCGCTGTCGGTTCACTACGTCGAAAAAACCTTTGCCGCCGGTAAAATTCCGGGTGGCTTTTTCAAACGTGAAGGGCGTATGTCCGAACGTGAAACATTGACGTCGCGTCTGATAGACCGCCCGATCCGTCCGTTGTTCGCAAAGGGCTTCAAAAACGAAACCCAGGTCATCTGTACCGTTGTTTCGCATGATCTTGAAAACGAAACCGATATTCTGGCGTTGATCGGCACTTCCGCAGCGCTGACGATTTCCGGCCTGCCGTTCATGGGCCCGATCGGTGGTACCCGTGTCGGCCGTATCGACGGCAAACTGGTGCTGAACCCGACAGTTGCACAGATCGCCGAGAGCAATCTTGATCTGATCGTTGCCGGTACGCAGGAAGGCGTGCTGATGGTGGAATCCGAAGCCAGCGAACTTTCCGAAGAGGAAATGCTGGAAGCGGTCATGTTCGGCCATCGCGGGTTCCAGCCGGTAATCGACGCGATCATCGACCTGGCCGAAGCCTGTGCCAAGGAGCCGCGGGAGCTTCCCGCCGAGCCGGAAGGCCTTGATGTTATTACCAAACGCATTGCGGATGAAGCGTCTGCTGATCTTCGTGCTGCTTACGGCATCAAGATCAAGTCGGAGCGTCAGGCTAAAATTTCTGAAGTGAAAAAAGCGGTTTTCTCAAAACTTCAGGCAGACGACAGCCTTGATCAGAACCTGCTGGGTTCGGTTATGGGCGACGTTCTGAAAAACCTCGAGAAAGACATCGTTCGTAACGATATTCTCGATACCGGTGAGCGTATCGATGGCCGTGATACCAAGACGGTCCGTCCGATCGCCTGTGAAGTCGGTATTCTGCCAAGGGCGCACGGCTCGGCCCTGTTTACCCGGGGTGAGACCCAGGCCATGGTAACGACGACGCTGGGAACCGGTCAGGATGAGCAGTTCATTGACGGTCTGGTCGAGAATTACCGTGAAAACTTCATGCTGCACTATAACTTCCCGCCGTTCTCGGTCGGCGAGG
>JBBDOA010000073.1:0-5668 GCA_040877275.1 Rhodospirillales bacterium
CAGAAGTACTGAAGCAGATGCCGAAGGATTTTGTGTGATGGCCGACGGATCACAACTCAGCGAACAGAACTATGCCGGGCAGGTCAAGGAATCTGACAAGGATCGCCGCAAGAAGCTCAGGCGAGGGGATCGTCAGACACGTTTTCTTGCCCAGTCGGTCATCCTTGAAGAGGGCGGAAGCTCCGGTCTGATCCGTGCTGCGATGCTGACGATCTGTATTGTCATCATGCTGTTTATTGGCTGGTCGATGGTCACAAATGTGGATGAAGTTGCCGTGACATCCGGTGAAGTGGTGCCGTCCGGTCAATTGCAGGCCTTGCAGCATCTGGAAGGTGGCATCGTCAAACAAATTCTGACCGAGGAAGGGCAGATCGTTGAAAAGGGCCAGGTCCTGATCCAGCTTGACGAAACAGCAGCGGTTACGGAACTGCAGAAACTTGCCGCCAGACAAGCCGGTCTTGAAATACGCTCTGAGCGGCTGCGTGCACTTGGCACCAGCGGTGTCCCGGACTGGTCAAAGGTCGGCAGCCGCTATCCCAATATGCTGAATGACCAGCAACGAATTTACGAGGGGTCACTCGAAGCCTTTTTCAGTCGCCAGGAGACTATTCGCAAACAGATCGAACAACGCCGTGCCGATCTCGAACTGCAGCTTGAACGTGAACAGACACTGACCCGGACGGCAGAAATTTTTACCGACGAGTTGGAAGTCCGTGAAAAGCTTTACAAGGAAGGTCTGACATCGAAAATTCAATATCTGGACGCCAAGCGTTCACTGAATACGGCACGGGGAGAGCTTGCCAATCTGGTATCTGAAAAGGAACGGGCCAGCCAGTCGATCAAGGAATCGCAGAGCCGACTGGATGAGATCGAGACAGAGTTCCGCGAACAGGCGCTGGCTGAACTGAGTGAAAGCGCCAACGAGCTGATCCAGGTCGAAGAGGCCCTTGTTGCGGCCCGTGATCGGGTCAAGCGGCTAAAAATAACCGCGCCTGTGCGCGGCATCGTCAAGGGATTGATGATCCATACCGTTGGCGGCGTCATACCGCCTGGTTCCATTATTTCGGAAATCGTGCCTTTGGATAATGAACTTGTCATCGAAGCAAAAATTCAACCGCGTGACGTCGGTCATGTACGCATCGGCCAACCGGTGACGGTCAAGGTGACGACGTATGATTTCTCCAGATACGGTGGCATTACCGGCGAACTCAAGGACGTTTCAGCTTCGACGTTCATTGATGAAGAAAAGGGTGAGCCGTATTTCAAGGGTATCGTCACACTCGACCGGAATTATGTCGGCAAGGATTCGTCGCAAAACCGGATCATGCCGGGCATGACGGTGCAGGCAGATATCAAGACCGGCAAGAAAACCCTTTTCTCCTATCTGCTGAAGCCGGTTTACAGTTCCGTTTCGACCGCATTCCGGGAGCGTTGATCTGTGTGGTTATTAAATCAGAAGAACGGCAGAAAATAATACCATCACCCCAAACTTGATCTGGAGCGGTGCCGGGAGTGATTAGCCGAGAGTTTCGCGCCACATAAGGTCAGCTTTTTCGATGATCCGAAGGGTTTCTGACCAGAGACCGAGCGTACGCGCCTCCTCCAGAGATACCCACCGGACATCCGCCGCATCGCCACCGGCATGCGGCGTATCTTCATTGAGCGGCGTTGCCCAGACATCGACCAGTGTATAATGAAATCGAACCCGCCCATCGTCATCGCGTGTGATCGAATCGACGACATCAATCAGGCCATGAATTTGCGCACTGAGACCGGTTTCTTCGTGAATTTCCCGCATTGCTGCGGCATAGACGGTTTCGCCGGTCTTTTGTGCGCCACCGGGAAGGCTCCATGAACCGGCTCGGGGCGGTTTGCCGCGCTTGATCAATATCACGCCTTTTGGGCCCATGATGACGGCACCAACGCCGACCAGCGGTCTGGCGGGATATTCTCTGGATATGTTTACGGTCATGCGGTGTTTTCCACGTTTCTTGTATTCTTTCTCGTATTGAAGCGGGTAAGATACTGCCAACAATGGCGTTAAGAAACGCTTCTGATTTTTATCCGGGGGTGGATGTGGCAGATATACTGGAACGTCGCACACTAAAGAGCGGTGAGACCATTTTCCGTGAAGGTGAAGTCGGCAGCAGTGCCTACGTGGTTCAGTCGGGTGAAGTTGTCATTTCAAAAAACATCAATGGCGAAGAAGTGACGCTGGGCACCATCGGTGTCGGCGGCATATTCGGAGAAATGGCGCTGATCGATGACCTGCCGCGTATGGCAACCGCCAAAGTCAAAACCGGGGCGACAATCGTCACCATCAGCAAAGCCATGTATCAGGATAAACTGAAGAATACGGACCCGTTCATCCGCGCCCTGTTGCGGATCATGGTCGAGACGGTCCGTTCGAAATAAGGGTCGCTCCGGCGGAACGTCGGCGCTGTTATCCGGTTCAAAATCGGCCTGATTCCATATAACCTTCGATATGCTTGAGACATGACTGAAACAGTGTCATTATTTTGTCATTGGCACGATACGGATCGGTCATTTTCTCCCCGAAGAAACACCGGATCATCTTGTTTGAAATTCGTGCGTACTTTGGCACCATAAACGGTTTCGGTCATTTGAAAGCTTGAAACATGGCATCCTCTGATCCAGATAATGGTGGAAAACCGACCGAAGAGAGTGCGCCTCAGCGCTCCCGGATGTCGGTTTCGCAACGGCTGCGGGCCTATATGTTCGCCGGCATTCTGGTCACTGCGCCGATCTTTATCACGTTTTATCTTGCATGGCTGTTCGTGACTTTTGTCGACAGCAAGATCAATCCACTGATCCCGGCAAAATATAACCCCGAGACCTATCTGCCTTTTGCGGTGCCCGGTCTTGGTCTGCTTATCCTGATCATCGGTCTGATGCTGGTGGGGGCGCTGACGGCTGGTTTTTTCGGGCGCTTGTGGATGCGTTTGTCGGAACGGGTGCTGAGCCAGATGCCGGTAATTCGCAATGTCTACTCGGCGGTAAAACAAATTCTTGAAACCGTGTTGGCACAGCAATCGAATGCATTCCGCGAAGCCGTCCTGATCGAATATCCAAGGCGGGGGATCTGGGCGATCGGCTTTCTGACGGGCAGCACCAAGGGCGAGGTGCAGAACCTGACAGAAGAAGAATGCATCAACGTATTCCTGCCGACGACACCAAACCCGACTT
The DNA here is from genome assembly GCA_040877275.1 of Rhodospirillales bacterium. GTDB lineage: Bacteria > Pseudomonadota > Alphaproteobacteria > Rhodospirillales > Casp-alpha2 > UBA4479. Next base: position 3,208 of record JBBDOA010000073.1, read on the forward strand.
CGGGATTTCTGCTTTTCGTTCCGAAGAAAGACCTGATCCGGTTGACGATGTCGGTTGAGGACGCCATCAAGATGGTGATTTCCGGCGGTATCGTGACGCCACCTGATGAACGTCCGTCATCCGAACGCGCAAAACCGGTGGCCTCGGCGCAGACCTATGAAGAGTTGGAAGTGCTGCGTGAAAAAGAGAAAAACCCGGTGCTGGTGCCGAAAGGCTCGCGTCCGAATGACCGCATCGAAGAAGCCAAGGCCGATCCTTCTGATAAAGACTGACTGCCTAGCCAGAGCGCAGATAGCGAATCGCCTGATCCCGTTCAAACAGGTATAAAAGCTGCCGCAGCGCCTGGCCGCGTGGCTTTTGCAGGTCCGGGTCGTTCAGCAGGATCATCTCGGCATCGTCCCGTGCGATCTGCAGCAACTCGGCGTGATCGGTGATATTCGCCAGTCTGAATTCCGGCAGACCGCTCTGGCGGGTGCCCAGCAATTCTCCGGCACCCCGTAACTGCAAATCCCGCTCGGCAATAACAAAGCCGTCATCGGTTTCGCGCATGGTCGTCAGGCGCGCTTTGGCGGTTTCACCGATATGTCCTGCATGCACCAGCAGGCATGTTGATTTATCGGCACCGCGACCGATGCGGCCCCGGAGCTGATGCAATTGCGCAAGACCGAAACGCTCGGCATGCTCGATGACCATAACGGTTGCTTCCGGCACATCGACACCAACCTCGATGACCGTGGTTGCCACCAGAACGTCAATATCGCCGTTCTTGAAGGCGGCCATTACGGCATCTTTTTCGGTCCCCTTGAGACGTCCGTGAACCAGTCCGACCCGCTGACCGAAGATCGCATGCAGGTGGTCATAGCGGGCCTCGGCGGCGGCGAGATCGAGTGTTTCCTGTTCTTCGATCAGCGGGCAGACCCAATAGACGCGGGCGCCGCTGTCGATGGCGCGATGAACTGCTGACACCACCTCATCCAGGCGTTCCTGTGAAATCAGTACGGTCTGCACCGGTTTGCGGCCGGCCGGTTTTTCTGTCAGCCGCGATACGTCCATATCGCCATAGGCCGTCAGCATCAGGGTCCTCGGGATCGGCGTCGCCGTCATCACCAGAATATCGACCGCCTGGCCCTTGGCAGCGAGGGTCAGGCGCTGATGCACGCCGAAGCGGTGCTGTTCATCAATGACGGCTACTCTCAAATCCCTGTATTCAACATCATCCTGAAACAGGGCGTGCGTGCCGACTGCCAGTCTGGCTGCGCCGGATTTCAGCTTTTCAAGGATTGCGTCGCGTTTCTTGCCGCGCTCGCGGCCGGTCAGCAGTAACGGTTGCAGATCAGCGGCGGCAACCATCTCGCTCAGGGTCGCCAGATGCTGGCGGGCAAGGATTTCCGTCGGTGCCATCATCACCGCCTGGCCGCCGGCTTCAACGGCGCTCAACATGGCCATCAGGGCCACAACGGTTTTCCCGGAGCCGACATCGCCCTGTAAAAGTCTGAGCATCCGATGCTCGGCGGCAAGATCGGCATCGATTTCGTGAAGGGCGTTCTGCTGCGAGCCGGTCAGCGCGAACGGAAGGGCCGACAATACCTTGCGGCGCAAGCTGCCATCACTCTGCAACGGCAATCCCCGGGTCCGTTTCATGTGCGCGCGAACCAATGCCAGCGCCAGTTGATTGGCCAGTAACTCATCATAAGCGAGCCGCCGCCGCGGCGGGGTCTGCGTTGACAGATCATTGACGCTTTCGGGGGCGTGGACGCTCTGAACGGCAGTCAGCCAGGACGGCCATTTTTCCCGACTTAGCAGCGGCCCATCAAGCCACTCAGGCATTTCCGTCGGAATTTCCAGTGCCGCAGCCATGGTCTTGCCGAGCACTTTCAAAGATAACCCCGCGGTCAGGGGATAAACAGGCTCGACCTTGCTCAGGCTGGCAACCTCATCCTCGCGGACGATATGGTCGGGGTGCGGCATCTGAATGCCATCACCGAATTTTTCGATTTTTCCGGAAACAACCCGGACTTCACCCTCGGGCAGGATTTTCTGCAGATAATCCGGACGGGCCCGGAAAAAGACCAGCGACATTGCCCCGGTGTCGTCCATACCGACGATTTTATAAGGCTGGCGCTGATTTTGCGGTGGATAGTGCTTGGTGATGCGAAGCGTGATGGTGGCGATACTGTCGGGCAGGGCGTCGGCGACTTTTGGTGTATAGCGGCGGTCAATGATGTCGCTGGGCAGATGCCAGATCAGATCGATGATGTGCGCACCGGCGATCTTTTCGATCATATCGGCAGTACGCGCACCGACGCCTTTCAGCGAGGTTACCGGCCGGAACAGCGGAAACAGGTTTTCAGGTCGCATGGTTTGTGTTTCAAGCCCTGACAATTGCCGAATGAGGCGCTATATCCACTAGTGTGGTGGATTTGAAGTTCCCATCATTGTTCGGGGCAACCACTTTCGGGAA
>JBBDOA010000074.1:0-5668 GCA_040877275.1 Rhodospirillales bacterium
GACGGGGTGTTATTAATATAGTTACTGTAACTCATTGTTACCAAATCAAAACTTTCGGATCAGACACTGATCCACTACCGTTTCCCGGGGAGGACTCTCTTTAATTTCAGACCTTTATCTCGCTCAGCGATGTCTCGACGGCACCGGCAAGTTTGTCCACCAGTTCGCCAAGCTGCGCATCGGTGATGATGAAAGGCGGCGCGATCAGGACGTGATCGCCTCGCCTGCCGTCAGCGGTACCGCCGCCCGGATAGCAAATCAGCCCGGCCTCGAAGGCGTGTTTCTTGATCCGCGCATGGAGCTTCAGTTCCGGATCAAACGTCGCCTTTGTTGCCCGGTCGGCAACCAGCTCGATCCCCTGAAACAGGCCGCGCCCGCGAATGTCGCCGATGTGCGCATGGTTGCCGAAGCGCTCATGCAGCTTGTCGACGAGGGCATCGCCCTGCCGCCTGACGGCACTCAGCAGATCGAGACTTTCAATTTTTTTCTGAACCGCGAGCGCGCCGGCACAAGCCGTCGGGTGGCCCATGTACGTGTGACCGTGCTGGAACGCACCGGAACCGTTGATGAAACTTGAGTAGATCTTGTCCGTAACCAGCGTTGCACCGATCGGCTGATAGCCGGCGCCAAGCCCCTTGGCGATGCAGACGATGTCCGGCGAAATGCCGTCCTGCTCGCACGCGAACAGTGACCCGGTCCGGCCCATGCCGCACATCACTTCGTCGAGGATCATGACGACCCCGTATTGATCACAGATCTCGCGAATGCGTTTGTAGTAGCCCCTGACCGGCGGCAGCACACCGGCGGTGGCCCCGCCAACGGTCTCGGCGATGAAGGCCGCGACGTTCTCCGCCCCGAGGCGAAGGATTTCCGTCTCCAGCTCACCGGCAATGCGCAGGCCGTATTCCTCCTCGCTTTCGTCCGGTCGCTGGTCTCGATAGGCATAGCAGGGCGCGATCAGCGAGGTATCAACCAGCAACGGCGCATACGGCTCGCGCCGCCACACGTTGCCGCCAACGCCGAGCGCCCCCAGGGTGTTGCCGTGGTAACTCTGCCGGCGGGCGATGAACCGCGCCCGGGAAGGCTCGCCCCGCTCCAGATGATACTGTCGCGACATTTTCAACGCCGCCTCGACCGCTTCCGAGCCACCGGACACGAAATACGACGCCCGCATGCCGGCCGGTGCCCGCGCGATCAGGAAGTCGGCCAGTTCCTCAGCCGGTTCGGATGTGAAAAAACCGGTGTGGGCAAAGGCGATCTGATCAAGCTGGTTCTTGATCGCGGCGATGACATCGGGATCGGAATGCCCAAGGCATGAAACCGCCGCACCGCCGGAGCCGTCCAGATACCGCTTGCCGCTGGCGTCGATGACATAAATACCGTCACCCCGTACCGCCGTCGGCATCGCCGTTTTCGGCGCCCGATGAAATACATGAGTGGAATCAGGCATGACGGCTTCCCTCCGATCTGGCAACGCTTGGGGACAATCTCCCACGCTACAGCGAACCACTTTTGCCCAATCCGCGCAACACTGCGCGCACACGTCTGCGCACAGCATTGCGCCCTTATCATCGCATGCTAGGATGCTTAGGCGATTTCAACTGGAGTATCCTATGGACCTGAAGCAGCATATCCGCGCCGTGCCGGATTTTCCAAAACCCGGCATCCTGTTCTATGACATCTCGACACTGCTGGCGCATCAGGATGCGTGGCAGGTCGCACTCGGCCGCCTCGCCCGGATTGTTTCGGCCTATCAGCCCGACGTGCTGGCCGGCATTGAATCGCGCGGTTTTCTGGTCGCCGCACCGCTGGCCTCGAAACTCGGCCTCGGCTTCTGCATGATCCGCAAACCCGGCAAGCTGCCCGGTGAGGTGATCAGCCACGAATACGAACTGGAATACGGCTCGGACACCATCCAGATACAGCGCGATGCCATTGCACCCGGCCAGCGGGTCGTGGTGCTCGATGATCTTCTGGCGACCGGCGGCACGCTGGGTGCTTCCCTGGCCCTGTTCGACAAGGTCGGTGCCAAGGTTGTCGGTGCGGCGTGCATTATCGAACTGACGTTCCTGGGCGGACGCGACAAAGTCGGTGTACCGTTCGAAGCTTTGATCCAGTATGATGAATGACCATGGATACCGACATCAAATCCGACGCCACCTGGGACCTGCTTGACCACAGCATCGTCAAGGATCTGGTCGACAGGGAAGGGGCGGCCAGAATTCTCGGCACCATGATGAGCGAGCCGCCCTCGCCCGAGGAGCGTATTCACACCATGTGCACTCTGGCGGTCGCCGGTAATATCGTCACATTGCGACAGGAAACCGCCGATTTTCTCGCATGGGCCGAGATCAACGGCATGCGCCGGCTGGTCAATACGCTGATCGAACTGAACAGGGTCCTGGCCCTCGACGCCCGCGGTCAGGCGATCTTTCAGGCCCAGGCGCTGACCCGCTTCATCGCCCAGAACATCGACGACGACCTCAACGCCTTCAAACGCGCCGTGACGTCGCTCTGAATTCCAGCGTGCGCCTGTCCCGGCGCAGGCCGGGGCCGGAATGACGAGCATTTACATATACCTCGTCATACCGGACGTTAGCCGAGCCGGAACCATCAGGTTTCGGGAGCGAGGGTACGGGTCCGGTACCCATCTTCACATGCTTCGAGACGCTCGCTATGCTCGCTCCTCAGCATGAGGACTTGTTTAAGCCTCATCCTGAGGAGGCCGCAAGGCCGTCTCGAAGGATGGGTCCTGAATCAAGTTCAGGACGACGAGAGGAGTGGCGCATAGCGCCGGGTGAGGGGTCTATTTATCGGCCTGATTATCCACTTGGGCCAGCCGCATCGCTTTCCTGATCACCGTCGGCAGGGCATGGCCGGCAAAGTCGTCCGGATGTACCCAAAAGCCGTCAACATTGGCACGCCTGCGGCTTTGTCCCAGGCAGAGCCGCATGTTCAGGCGGAAATGCGTAAACACATGCTGCGCCTCATCGGCAAGCATTGACCAGGCGATATCGAGCGGTTGGGAGTCGGCGATTTCATCCGCGTCCGGCCAGCCGCCTTCCCGCCACGGCGTGGACGGCAGCTCGATCATCCCGCCCAGCAGTCCGCTCTCGGGGCGCTTCCTCAGTAGAACCTCACCGGCTTCGTTCTCCAGCCAGAACATCAGTGTGTAGCGTTCGGGACGTTTGCTTCTGGCAGCACGGACCGGCAGCCGCTCCGGTGCCCCGCCGGCAAACCCAAGACACTGTTTCCTGAGCGGACAGTCCGGGCATTTCGGCTGTCGGGGCGTACACACGGTGGCACCAAGATCCATCATCGCCTGGGCAAAATCGCCGGGCCGGTGTTTGGCTGTAAAGGCTTCGGCGGCATGCCTGATGTCTTTCTTGCCCGCCGGCAGCGGCGTCGTGATGGCATAGAGCCGGGCCGTCACCCGTTCGATATTGCCATCGACCGGCATCGCCGGCTGATCGAAGGCAATCGCGGCAATCGCAGCGGCGGTATAGACGCCGATCCCGGGCAGGTCTGCCAGCGCCGCTGCGCTGGCCGGAAAGCTGCCGCCGTGGTCGGCTGCGACCACCTTCGCGCATTTGTGCAGATTGCGCGCCCGGGCGTAATAGCCAAGCCCCTGCCACGCCACCAGCACCTGATCGAGCTCGGCAGCGGCCAGCGCCTCGACGCTGGGCCAGCGCGCCACAAAATCGCCAAAATAGGGCCCGACGGTAGCCACCGTGGTTTGCTGCAACATGATTTCGGACAGCCAGACCCGGTACGGGTCTGTGCGCTTGCCGCGCTCTGCACGCCACAGCAGCACGCGCTGGTGGGTATCGTACCACTTGAGCAGTGCCTTGCGGATCAACGCCGGAGAGGGAGCCTTTATTTTGACGGTCATCATGCAAAACGCCTTACTGCGGCGGCGCAGTGAACACAAGTCCGCGAGTGTGCCCGTGTTCCCTTGCCCCGTCCGCACCGGCCCCCTACCATCAGGCCCCGAAACAAGCTTCGCTGCCACAGTTGTACGCACAGGAAAAACACCAGCCATGTCTGGATACGTCCCGCCCGAGATTCGCCGCGCCCGCACCCAGTCGGTGGGACGCGCCGTATCCGGCCTGACCAAAAAGGCGTTGGACAAGCGCGGTTTCGTCGATGCGGCGATCATCAATGAATGGCCGGCCATCGCCGGCGAGCTGATCGGCAGCCACAGCCTGCCCGACCGTATCCGCTTTCAGCGTGACCGGACACAGCCCGGCACACTTTATCTGATCCTGGAAAACGGCGCGCTAGCAACCGAAGTGGTGCACTTCCAGCCGGTGCTGCTGGAACGGATCAACCGTTTTTTCGGCTTCCGCGCCGTCGGCGACATCAAGATCATTCACGGCCCGCTGCCGAAACCGGCAAAGGACAAACGCCCGCCGCTGCCGGCATTGCAACCTGAACGCCGTTCCGAGATCGAGCATAACCTGGCCAATGTTGACGACCCGGAACTGCGCGATGCCCTGAACCGGCTCGGCCAGCACGTCGCCCGCCGCCGCGCCAGCGAAGAGGCCCGTTAACAGAGACCCTTTCAATTGACGATGATGGAGATACCGATGACCGCTTCCCGCCGCACACTGATGGCCCTGGCCGCCGCACTGACACTCGCCTTCGGCCTGCCGTCCGGCTTATCGGCAAAGATCGTCGATACCGAGAAAGCGATGACCGAACTGGTCTTCGGCAAGGCCGACGCGAAGGTCGAGATCATCGAGTACGCATCGCTGGCGTGCCCGGCGTGTCTGCATTTCCATGAGAAGATTTTTCCGGTGCTGAAGACCGAATACATCGACACCGGCAAGGTCAAATTCGTGTTTCGCGATTTCCCGACCAACACACCGGCACTGGCTGCCGCCATGATCGCACGCTGTGCCGGGCCGGAGCGCCACGCCGGTATGGTCGATGTCTTTTTTGATACGCAGACACAGTGGAGCCGCTCGGAAAATCCGATGCAGGCCCTCGGCATGGTCGCACGCATGGCCGGCCTCGGCCCGACCGATGTCGATCAGTGTGTCAAAAACAGCGCCCTGATGAACGGCATCCAGTCCAAGGCAAAGAAAGCCAACGAGGAAATGGGCGTCAAGGCGACGCCGACCGTGATCATCGCCGGCAAGATTAGCGAACACGTGATGGACCTCGACAAGCTGAAAGCCGAAATCGACGCTGCGATCAAGGCCGCCGAGTAACCCCGATCCGTCATCAAAATACCATCTCCGTCATCAACTCTGTTCATGGATGGCACCGTCACCCCGGTGCAGACCGGGGTCCAGTGATGCACAGTCGTATCTCGCAGGGACAAAGCCGTGCCCGGCGCTCTGGATTCCGGCGTGAGCCGAAATGACAGCAAAGAGGGTCATGCTTAATACCCTCATCTTCCCCACACGCCCGTCATCCCGGGCGCGGCTTTTCTCCGAGCGGATGCGAGGCCAGAAAAGCCAGCGATCCGGGACCCATGGCCGGATCACACCAAGCCCAACGATGGGTCCCGGGTCGTAATCCTCAACGCAAGGATCAGAGATCAGATCTATAAACAGAGTTGATGACGAGTATTTACACGCACTCCGCCATCCTTCGAGACGGCCTGCGGCCTCCTCAGGATGAGGGGAAGATACAGGACCTCATGCTGAGGAGCGAGCAT
>JBBDOA010000075.1:0-24613 GCA_040877275.1 Rhodospirillales bacterium
TTGGGTCCCCGCCTTCGCGGGGATGACGGGAAAGAAAACGGTAATGCATTGATATCAGCGTAAAACTTTAGAATCGGACGCTTATGGAGACGGCAACGATGCGCGGGCCAGAGACCAAGATAAAACTGTCTCTTTACGGTGCCGAAGGCAGTCATTCGACGGCGCGCGCCTGGGCCAATGTCACGCGGATACTTGAACAGCTTGACCCGGATATCGCCGAGCTGGAATTCGTCGACGTCATGCGTGATCCGGAACGCACCTTTGACGACGGCGTGCTGGTCAGCCCGACGCTGGTGGTTGCCGCCGGCGGCCAAAGGCGCGTGATCGTCGGCACCCTTGAGGCCCCCTATATCCTCGAAGCAATTCTCAAAAAACAGGCTATCGAATAATGAGCGAGCATTTCGACACGCCCGGCACCGAGGAACGCGATACCCTCAACGTCCGCCGTTTGCGACTGGCGGCACGATTGGGGGTTGCCTGCGTCCTGGTCATCAGTTTCGCTGTGACATTTCTTGAGCTTTCTCATGACCGGAAACGGTTGCTCGAGGACGCGCACCGCGAGGCGGGCACGCTTGCCAGATCGATGGCGGAAAATACACGTTACGTCATGGAGGTCACGGACCTGGCGCTGATGCAGTTGACGCGGCAGGCCGGGCGGGATCTCGCCGATGACGGCATCCTCGATCCGGGCTTCGATGATACACTCAGGCATACCGCAAAGCGGATCGGTGCCGTCCAGACTATCATCGTCATTGGACGCGACGGGAAGCTGATTGCATCAACACTTGACGAGGTGCCGCCCGGTCTTGATTTAACCGACCGGACATATTTCAGGATCCAGCGCGATCTTCCCGAGACCGGCCTTTATGTCGGCACGCCGATCACGGGGCGTGTTCTGGATGTCGTCGTCGTGCCCCTCAGCAGGCGGATATCCGGTGCGGACGGCACGTTTGCCGGGGTCATTATGGCGACGGTTGGGCCGGAATACTTCACGTCGCATTACACCGCGCTCAATGTCGGGCAGCGCAGCGTGATCCTGCTGGCGCACGAAAACGGCACGGTGATCGCCCGCGCACCGGCGAACGATACCGCCGGGACGACATTCGCAGACCGTCCGTTGTTCATGAAGCTTCTTAAAGACGCCCCGCACGGCACATATGTGTCACCGCCGCAAAGCGACGGCGAGGTTCGCATCACCGGATACGAGCACATCAAGCAATACGGCCTTGTCGTCGCCGTGGCGATCCACCGGGGCGAGGTCCTGGCCCCCTGGTACCGCGACGTCGCCTTTCATGCCACGGGTTTGCTGTTGCTCATGGTCTTCATGTCGGGGGCGCTGATGTACGCGCTGCGGATACTCAACCACGAGGAAACCCTGCTTGGCCGTCTGCGCGAAAGCAGACAGCGCTACATGCGCCGGGCGATGCAGCAACGCGCAGTCTCCGTGCTGGGCGAACGTGCGGGGACCAGTGAAGACCCGGACGATTACCTAGCGCAAACGGCGCAGGTCATCTGTGAATCGATGGATGTCGGTCTCTGTAAAATTCTTCAGGGCGAGCCGACGGATAGCCACTTCCGGACGCTCGCCGAATTCGGCTGGGACGACACAGAGGTTGTGCCGATGCGAACCGCCGACGGCGACTTTACCCACGCCGGGAAATGTCTGCATGACGGGCAGGCACTGATGACCAACGACTATGCGACGGAACAGCGCTTCAGGCCGTCAACGCGGATGATCCGCAATAACGCGCGCAGCGGTGTTTGCGTGCCGATCAGACTTTCCGGCGGCGGGCGCGGCGTGCTTGGCGTCCATGCAACGAGAACCGGAGCGTTTCATAATGACGATATCGTTTTTCTGGACTCGGTAGCCTATCTGATCTCCGGCTATTTTGAACGGCTCCGCGAATACCGGCTGCGCAAGGCGGTACTGGAAGGCGTTGCCGCGAATATCTGCGTGCTCGATCCCCGGGGCCGCATCCTGATGGTGAACGAGGGCTGGCAACGGTTCGGCGAGGAAAACGGGCAGCAGATGACGGATGCGTGGATCGGGATCAATTATCTCGACGTATGCGATGCCGCGCAGGAATTTGAAGCGGGTAAAATCGCGGCCGCGATCCGTAAAATCATCAGTGTTGAAATCGACCGCTATTCCCTGGAATATCCATGCCATCCCCCCGGTGGCCAGCGGTGGTACCGGGCCCTGGTCTCGGCGGTGCAACTGGACGAGGGCATCGGTGCCATCGTCATGCACGTGGATATCACAGATATCGTCGCAGCGGAATCCGATACGGTACGGATGAAGGACCGTCTGGAAACACTGGTGCGTGAAGCCAGGATCGGCATTCTGGTGCACAGCGACTTCAAGCCGCTGGTCGCCAATGCGGAACTCGCCGCGATGCTTGGCTACCGGAACGCCGACGAAATCATGGCCCTGGACGACGTCCGTGCGCTTTTCGCCGATGATGAAATCGAGCGATTGTCCGATTATTACGCGGAGCGGGTATCGGGTACGGTCGCGCCGGGAGTGTATTCGATCAAGGGTAAAAAGCGCGACGGCACCCTGGTCGAGCTTGAAGACCGCGCTTTTCCGATCGACTGGGACACCGGGCGTGCGGTTTGCGCCATGCTGACGGACGTCACCGAACAGCGGCTTCTGGAACACCAGGCGCGCAACGCGCAGCGGCTCGAGGCCATCGGCCAGTTAACCGGCGGCATTGCGCACGATTTCAATAACCTGCTGACGGTGATCCTCGGCAATGCCGAGGCCCTTTCGAAACGCGAGACTGCCGACGAAATGACAAAGAAGCTGGCGTCGATCATGCTGCATGCGGCAAAACGGGGTGCGGATCTGACGAGCCGGTTGCTGTCGTTCGCACGCCGCCAGCCGCTCGACCCGCGCCCGTCCAACATCGCCAGAATCGTCGCCGGCATGGAACACTTGCTGGGACGGACACTCAGCGAGAATATCGAACTGAATTTTGATATCGCCGAAGGGCTCTGGCCGGCGCAGGTCGATGCGGCGCAGCTTGAAGCGTCGATCCTCAATCTGTGCATCAACGCCCGTGACGCGATGCCGGGTGGCGGCTTCCTGACCGTCGAGGCGCGAAACACACATCTTGACGAGGACTATGCGGCCCGGCAGATCGAAGTTCGGCCCGGTGATTACGTGCTGGTTGCCGTTACCGATAACGGAACCGGCATGGACGAGGAGACGGCGGCGAAGGCGTTCGACCCGTTCTTCACGACCAAGGAGGTGGGTCAGGGAACGGGGCTCGGCCTGAGCATGGCATTCGGCTTCGTCAAACAGTCGGATGGCCATATCCGGATCTATTCGGAGCTTGGTCAGGGCACTACGGTCAGGTTGTACCTGCCGCGTGCGTCGGACGAGACTCTCGACGTAGACACAGATAATCACGAAGTGCCCGGTGCCGCTGACGGGGCACGGATCCTGCTGGTGGAAGATGACGATCTTGTTCGCGAGCACGTCTCGACGCAGCTTGATCTGTTGGGTTACGCTGTCACCGTCGCCGTAAACGGGCCTGAGGCCATGGCGATCCTTGAAGGGGGCGCACCGTTTGACCTGCTGTTCACGGATGTTGTCATGCCGGGCGGCATGAACGGCAAGGAGCTTGCGGATCGGGCCAAAGCCCTGCGTCCCGGCCTGCCGGTGCTGTTCACATCCGGTTATGCGGAAAGTGCGATTGTCCATCAGGGGCGGCTTGACGAGGGAATTTTGCTGCTGACAAAACCTTATACGCTTTCCGAACTCGCCGGGAAGATCGTCAGCGCCTTGAGCAGTGCGGCAGATAAGTGAAGTGGTAGGCCAATTACATATGGTCAATTTTGCGAAACGTGTAATGATGCGTAAGTTATCAACCACTGCGACGTAAAGTAGTGCGTGCGAGTTGAAACCTGGGGAGTGCTCAATGAGCTGTGTTCTGTTAATCGATGACGACGATCTGATCCTGGAGACGCTGACCCTGGCATTGACCGAAGGCGGCTATCAGGTGGTGGCGGCGATGGACGGGAACGAAGCCCTGGAGAAATTCAAACAAAATGACATTGATATTGTCGTCACGGACATCATCATGCCGAACAAGGAGGGGATTGAGACCATCATCCAGTTCCGCCAGATTTCACCACACCTGCCGATCATCGCGATGTCCGGCGGGGGCAGGTCCTCAAAGCTGGATTTCCTGAGCGTTGCCAGAAAGCTCGGCGCATCCGAGACATTGAAAAAACCGTTCTCGCCCGATGAATTGATCGAAGCGATCCGCCGCAACCTTAAGCCTGCCGACTAGTGGATAAGGTCTAGCCTATTCAGAAATCAGGCATCGGCGCGGTGCCCCTGTTCGAGAAGTCAGAAATGGCGAAACGAATCAAGAAACCCCGGGAATCGATCTGGCAGCGCCTGGCGCGGCGCATTAGCGGCGATCCGACCCCGGCGGGCAAGAAACCGGGCAAGGTTTCCGGGCCGGTGCCGGCCACCCGTAAAAAGGCAGCCGAAGAACCGGCGAAAACCCAGGTGGTCCTGCCCGATGCGGCGGCTGAACTATCGGCCTTCGAAAAGGAACTCCGGAGCATTGCGACCGCCCAGTCGTCGATCACTGCCGGTCGGTTGCAGATGCTCAACGTCGAACATGTCGCGGCACATTTCGGCAACAAGTGGCCAAAGATGATCGACAGGGTTCATGGCATCATCGAACGGGCGTTGCGCAATCATCTGGGCAAGCGTGATATATTCAGGCGCCATCGCCAGCTTTTCTACGTCGTGGTGTTTGCCGAAATCGGCGGTGCCGAAGCGCGCGCCCGCATGGCGCTTGTCAGCAACGAAATCAATATCATGCTGTTCGGTGACGAGGACGACCTGACGGCGCTGGAATTGCGGGGCGCGGTCTTTGATGTCGACGGCAAGGTCGTTCTGGAAGCGTACTCGGTGGCGGATGCGATTGGTGCGTATGCCGCGTCACAAGTGGTGGAGTCACAGTTGGCCGAGGCTGATTCGCCGGCTGAGCCTGATCCCGATGCCGATCCCGATGCCGCTGATCAGGCTTCGGATGCTGATGATGACGATGACGATGGTGAACACGCACCTGCAGGCAGGATCGCGATGCCCATCGACGACGATGCGAAGTTGCGGGAGGTTGAGCGCGCACACGAGATGATCAAGAACCGGCTGGAGCAGATCCAGACCATCCCCGGGGAGGACAAGACCCGGAATGTCGAGTTCCGCATGCTGTGCGATCTGGAGGATGATTTGTTGCGGCTGCATGATCGGCTGGCACAGCGTATTCCCCTGGTCGAGCGCGAGGAGCCTGTGATCCTGAAAACCGCTGCGGGGACGGTCGATGAAGAAAGCACGTATCCAAGGCCGGCGACCCTGCTGTTGATGGAAGCCGAAAACACTTACATGGCAAACGACCATGATCAGCGGGTTTTCGTCAGCGAGGATCATGATCTCAGCCTCAGGTTTTCCTATCGACCGGTCTGGCATGTCGATGCAAAAGTCATTGGTACCTACTTCGTGACGGCGTATTTCCTGGAAGCGGGTGTCGAGAAGACAGCCGAGCGGGCCTTTCGCAAAAAACTGAGCCCTGATATCAATGCCCTGATCGACCGCTGTCTGCTGCGTCGTGCGCTGCATGATCTTGCGGCGACGGATCGGGGTGCGACGAGTATTATCTGCGTTCCCGTTCACTTCACGACATTGCGCCATATTTCGCACCGCCACTCGCTGCAAAACCTGCTGCACGGCATCCCCGTCTGGTGCCGGGATCACCTGGCGTGGGAGATAATTGGTGCACCGCCGGACACACTGCGCACGCACATCGAGGAAGTCATGTCGGTGTTGCGGCCGTTCGGACGAACGGTGGTCTGGCGGACCGCGCTGCAGGGCGACAAGCTTGCGAATTTCGGGACGGGCCTGATCAGCTGCGCCAGCGTCCATTTACGGGATTCAGTCCATGAGGAAACGCAGGTGTTCGCGAAGATGAACGCATGGAGCGCGTCCGCGGAGGCAGTGCGTCTGAAAAGCTATCTGCGCGGGGCCGACACGCGCAGCCTTGCCGTCGCCGCGGTGAGCGCCGGATTTGACCGCATCGCCGGTGATGCGGTCAGCGAACGCATCGATACCTTCAAGGGGGTGACGCCGTTCACCACGGAAAATTTGTATATGAGCCTCGTTTCAGAAGCCTTCGAAAAGCCGGAATGAGCGCAGAAACGGGCGCAATGGCGGAAGTCCGGCAAGCGGACAACGGGTAATCATGCCCTCCGTTTTACTCACATGAGTTGCAGCATAGGTCCGTTCACGACATGATCCATGCGATACCCGTGGAATGATTTTGGCTTCATGCCGGGCTTTGCTGTTTAAGCGCAAGACCGCTGACCACTGGACGACAGGAAACTATCGGTGAAACGCCTTGTGCTTCTGGTCAATTTAATTGCGTTTTTCGCCATCGGCGGCGTCATTGGCTTCCATGTGTGGACGGACCGCGAGCATATCACTGCCGATGCCATATCGGATGTCGAAAAGCTGCGCGACGCCTTGTCCGAGCAGACCCGTCAGACCTTTACGGCCATTGATCTGGTGCTGACCGGCGTTGTCGAGAATGTCGATACGGCTAATCCGGGCAGCGGTCAGTTCTATTCCCTGCTCAGAAAACGCCAGGATGTCCTGGCCCCGACATTTGCCATTTTCATCCTCGACGAGGGTGGTCGCGTGGTGGCGACGTCGCGCACGCGCTATCCGGAACCGTTCAATTTTTCCGATGAGCGGATGTTTACTGCGCATCGCGATAACGCGTCGCTCGACCTCTTCATCGCACCGCCGCGCAAGGGAAAAGTCGGTTACGCCGAGGATCAATGGGTTGTCCCGCTCAGCCGACGGATGAACCATCCCGACGGCCGCTTTGCCGGTGTCGCCGCCGCCGCCGTGTCGCTTGACTATCTGCCCAACTTCTATGATGCGCTACGCCTCGGGAGCCAGGGGATCGTCGGTGTGTCCAGGGACGACGGCATGATCATCACGCGCAGCCCGTTCAACGCGGATTTTCTTGGCCATGTGCTGACGGATACAAAACGGTTCAGTGATATGCTGTCAGTGTCGCCCCGCGGTGTTACCCGGGTGGGCTTCGTTGCCGATAGCGTTGAGAGGATTATCGCCTACGCTCAGGTACCCGGCTTTCCGGTCGTCGTGTATGCCGGCGTTTCGACGGACGAGCGTCTGGCTGCGTGGCGAAAGGGTGCCATACTTGACGGCATTATCGGTGTTCTCGCTATCATACTTCTTGGGGGTGCCAGCATTTTTCTGGTCCATGGAGTCGGCGACCGTCAACGCCAGCAGGAGTTGCGTGTCGGACAACTGACGAAACTGACCGGTGTCTCCACGGTATTGCTGGAGATTGGTGATGTCTCCAAAGCCCTGCAATATGCGACAGACATGGCGCGCGAGTTAGTCCCCTGTCACCAGGCCGTGACCAGCCTGACGGAGCATCCGTCCATGGCGCAGGCAATTCACACCGTCTCGCTGTCGGAAAAATACGCCGTCTGGCGGGACTATGACGAAAAACCCGACGGTTCCGGTATCTACCGCGAGGTTTGCCAGGCCAACAAGCCGATGCGCATGACCCAGGCCGAGCTTGAGGCGCATCCGGGATGGCGGGGTTTCGGCGAGGCCCGGGACCGACACCCACCGATGCGGGGGTGGCTGGCCGTGCCGTTGATGACCGGGGCGGGCAGGAATCTCGGGCTGATCCAGCTAACGGATCGCCTGAGCGGCGAGTTTACGGACGAGGACCAGGCGCTGATGATGGAACTGGCGCACATCACCAGTGCCGCCATTCACAGGCTCAAGCTGGTCGACGACCTGCGCGCTGCCGCCGATGCGGCCGAACGGCTCCGGGCAGAGGCGGAAGCGGCGGGCAAATCCGAAGCGCAGGCCCGGGGTGAGGTCGAGACAATTCTCACCTCGATCCGGGATGCGGTCTATGCGCTGGACAGCGCGTGGCGCTTCAGCTTTCTGAACCGGCGGGCTGAGGAATTACTGGAACGCAAGGCGGAGGACCTGATCGGTCGCAGTGTCTGGGAAGAATTTCCGGAGGCGGCCGAAACCGTGGTTTATGAGCAGTATCACAAGGCGCGCACTGAGAACGTGGATGTGGATTTCCGGTTATATTATCCGCCGTTGCAGCGCTGGTTCGACGTGCGGGCGTTCCCGCAGGCTGAAGGCGGCCTGACGGTGTACTTTCAGGATGTTTCGACCTGGGTGACGCAGGAAGAACAGCTTCGCCAGGCGCAAAAGATGGAAGCGGTCGGCCTGCTGACCGGTGGCGTTGCGCACGATTTCAATAATCTGCTGACCGTTATCATCGGCAATACGGAAGCGGTGCTGGCCAGTCTGGACAAGGATAGCGACCAATACCGGCTGGTCTCGATGATCGGCAATGCCGGGACGCGCGCCGCCGACCTGACGCAGCGGCTTCTGGCGTTCTCGCGCCGTCAGCCGCTGGACCCGAGGGCCGTCGACGTCAATGCACTGATTACCGATCTTGAGCCTCTGCTGCGGCGGACGCTGGGTGAACAATATGATATCAGCTTCATCTGCCATGACGGGATCGACAATGCCCTCGTCGACCCCGGTCAGTTGCAAAACGCGATTATCAATCTGGCCGTCAATGCCCGCGATGCGATGCCGAAGGGTGGCAGCCTGACGGTGACTACAGCCGAAGTGCTGATCGATCAGGATTATATCGAGACGCATGTTTACGCCGAACCCGGCCGCTATGTGATGGTTTCCGTTGGCGACACCGGAGAGGGGATGACGGAGGAGGTGCGTTCGCGCGCCTTCGAGCCGTTTTTCACGACCAAGGATGTCGGGCAAGGGACAGGGATGGGACTCTCGATGATATACGGCTTCATCAAGCAATCACAAGGCCATGTCATCATCTATAGCGAGCCTGGTGAGGGAACCGAGGTCAAGATGTACCTGCCGTGCGCCGCGGGCAGCGCTGCCCCGCAGTCCGGGAACAAGACGAAAGAGCTGCTGGACGACGGAACGGAACGTATTCTTGTCGTCGAGGATGACATGATGGTCCGCGAGCTTACGGTGTCGTCACTGACCTCGCTCGGCTACGATGTCACCGCCGTCGCCGATGGTGCTTCAGCCTTGGCACTGCTTGAGGTGGACACCAGCTTTGATCTGCTGCTCAGCGATGTGATCCTCGGCGGTGACATGAACGGACGTCAGGTCGCGGATGCGGCACGCAAGGCGCTTCCCGGGCTGAAGGTGCTCTACATGTCAGGCTATACCGAGAACGTCATCGTGCATCAGGGACGGCTCGATCCGGGTGAACGCCTGCTCTCCAAGCCGTTCCGCCTGGCGGACCTGGCGGAAAAGGTGCGCCGGGCACTGGATAACGTTGACTGAGGGTGTTACGCCCCTGCAAAAAATGACCGCTTCCGGGGGGTAGGGTAATGGTCAACGAACCACGCTTATAAAAGCTCCGTCGGCGGCTCATTTGGTCAGGCCCGACCGAGAGCGCGGCATCGACATCAGCCACGTGACAGTACGGTTCTGATGGAACCGCTTCCGTCCACTGTTCGCAGATGATATTTATGGTGTGCCAAATATCATTGGCACAGGCCGGCTTTGATCGTACCGGGCAGCATTGATTGTCATTGGCAATGCCGCCAACCAGGAGTGCGGACGCTGGCTCAACAACCGAGCGGATCACGCCTCAATCTATAATCATTTCAATAGCCAACGCCAAAGTAGGCATCATACTACTTCATCGGGTTGCAATCTGCATTGATCTCGATCACCCAACTCGATCTGTAGCGTGACGTGGGCGATGGAAAACTCATGTGAGAGCGCGTCGGCGACCTCATCCAGAAAACCATCACCCGGGTGCCCCTCCGGCATCACGAGATGCGCCGTTAGCGCCGTCTTCGTCGTGCTCAACGGCCAGATATGCAGATCGTGGACGTCGACGACCCCCGGCCGGATTCTGAGCCACTCCACCACTTTCAGGCGATCGATCAACGAAGGGACACTGTCAAAGGACAAGCCGAGACTTGCTCGAAGCAGGCCAAAAGCTGTCCAGGCGATGATGAGACTGACCAGGATTGCGACAGCGGGGTCGAGCCACACCCAACCGGTCAACAGGATTCCGGCGGCCGCGACGACAACGGCGACCGAAACGGCTGCATCCGCCGCCATATGGAGAAAGGCGCCTTCGGCGTTCAGATCGCCATGGCGGCTCTTGCGAAAGAGCAGGGCTGTTCCGGTGTTGATGGCGATACCGACGAGGGCAACCGCGAGGATCGTCAGACCAGGAACTTCCACCGGAGTAGAAAATCTCTGGACAGCCTCCCACAACACGGCGCCGACACCGATCAGGATCGCCATGGCGTTGGCGAAGGCCGCGAGGATCGTCGCGCGGCCAAAACCATAGGTGAAGCGGGATGATGGGGGCCGGGTTGCCAGCACGGAAGCGCCCCATGCGATCAAAAGGCCAGCGACGTCCGTCAGGTTGTGCGCTGCATCGGCGATCAGCGCGAGCGATCCGGTGACAAGACCCGCCGTCAACTCGATGGCGACATAGCCCGCATTGAGCGCGACGGCCCAGCGAAACGCTGGTGAGAGATCGGCATTTTCAGCTGACCCGTGATTATGGCTCATGGCGATCCAGGCTTTCGCCGGATCGTGCCTTCCAGCTTTGTCGCTGCGGCAACCGTGTTCGAGATGGTGCCGAACTTGCGGACATTCTTGTGCAGCAGATCAAGACGGCGATCATCCTCATCCGTATCGACGATGATCTCGTAGTCGATGGAAACCAGTTTTGGCGGGTTGTCCTGCCGAACGCCATGCAGCTTCACCTCGACGCCGCGCAGTTCGAATTGCAGCATCGGGGTGACACGCTCGATGCCCTTGATCACGCAGGCTGCTACTGAAGCAAGAAACAGCTCGGCAGGATTAAACGCGTCCTCGCGGCCTTCCATGTCGGTGTCGAGCGTGATCTCCGCACGCTTCGTCGTCGCAAGGCTGCCATGATCGTCAATGCGTCGGGCCTGGACGGAATATTCCAGCATCATCCCTGCAGCCACTTCTCGAGCGCGTCCTCCTTCGGCAGGCCTCCGGTGTGAACAAGCTTGCCATCAATCGAGATACCCGGCGTGGATATCACTCCTGCCATGGCGATGGATTTCGGATCGGTGATCTTCTCGATCTCGACCGCGACGCCGATCTTTGCGGCGGCGTCTTTGACCAGAGCCTCTGTCATATCGCAGCGTTTGCAGCCCGGGCCGTAAACCTTGACTGTTTTCATATTTATATCTCCCTCAGAGAATGGCATTGAAGAGGATGCCGGTAGCGAGAATACCGCTCGCCACGACGGCGATGAAAATAGCGATCAGGCGATAAGTAAGAACCTGTTTGAGAATAATCATTTCCGGCAGCGACAGCGCGATCACAGACATCATGAATGCGAGTGTCGTCCCCAGGGCAGCGCCCTTGCCGAGCAGCGCCTCGACGATCGGGATAACGCCGGCCGCGTTGGTGTACATCGGAATGCCGACGACCACGGCTGCCGGGACCGACCACCATGCGTCTCCGCCCATGATCTGCAACATCATCGCTTCGGGGACGTAGCCGTGAATCAGTGCCCCGATGGCAATACCGAAGACCACCCAGATCCAGACCTTGCCGACGATTTCACGCACCTGATCAACACCGACCTGCAGGCGGTCCACAATATCGAACTTCTCGTCCGGTGCCTCACCGATAGGGCCGGCATTGAGTTCCCGTACCCAGTCCTGCAGATATCTCTCCAGCCGCATGCGTCCCATCACCCAGCCAGCCACCGCCGCAATGGTGAAGCCGAATATGAGATAGATCAGGGCGACTTTCCAGCCGACCAGACCGAACAGCAGGCCAAGTCCCACCGGACCAACCATCGGTCCTGCAATCAGGAAGGCAAACGTCACACCCAGCGGGATGCCCGCCGAAACAAAGCCAATGAAGAGTGGTACAGACGAACAGGAGCAAAATGGCGTCAGAACGCCAAGCAGCGCGGCAAGCGGGTACCCCAAAATCTCGCGGTTGCCGGCGAGAATGGCGCGTGTCTTCTCCGGACTGAACCAGCTTCTCAGGACTCCTGTTGCGAAAACAATGAGTGTGAGCAGGAGCAGGACCTTGGGCACATCGTAGACGAAAAAGGCGATGGCCTCCCCGGTGTGGCTGTCACGTGCGACCGGCAACAGCGATGTGATCCATTCGGAAAAGGGAACGAGTTGGCTGTAGGCGACACCCCACGCGACGAATACCAGGACAAGGCTAGTCCCCCATTTCACGAGGCGAATGCGGTGTTGCTGGTCGTGATCCGCGTAAATTGTTTCGGTATTCATGCTGCCACCGTCCGGTTTATGATTGCCGCGACGATGACGGCATCTATGATGCGCTCGACGCTTTGCGGCAGATCAGGATTGCGCCGATAGCGCACCCACTGGGCATCGCGCCGGTCAAGCACCAGACCGGCATCGCGAAGCACCTTCATGTGTCGTGACATTCGCGACTGGCTCGTGTTCAGCCGGTCCATCAATTCGCAACCACAGTGCTCACCGCCATCCCATATGATTTGCAATGCTCCAAACCGGGTGGGCTCAGCTATGGCTGCCAGTATCCTCGGGATGTCCATCAACGCATTATTCCTGCTATTAAGCATATGCGCAAAAGCGCATAACAAGTATCTCAATATATGCCAATAGCCCTCGCTGTCAATATAATCGTCACCGCATATCGCCATGGGGGGTGCGCTTGGGGCGAGGCAACTTCCTATATCTCGAGGATGGGTATTTGAACCATTGGCGTTGCGCATCGATCAGGCTGATCAGGGAGACCGGGACATTCAGGCAGTTGGCGACGATCCGGGTAATCCTGTCGAAGCTCGCCTCGGCCTCGGTATCAAGAATTTCGTAGCCCAGAAGCTTCTCGAGGCGGCCCGTTTCATCGTGAGATGTTTCAGGGGGTTTCAATTTTTTGCACCTGGTTTTCTGGTTATCAGTCTGCCGGATCTATAATAGTCCTGCCCTCAGGCAACATCGAACAGTCAATATGACGGCATCGCACGCCATTGCCGATGATCATCAGGCACCCTGACATGAGCGATCAACAGCCGCTCTTCAGGCCGCAACACGAGCGGGCGACGGGATCGCCTTCACAACAGTCTTCGAGGAGAAAACGTACGATCTCACCGATGCGTTCGAAGCGCATCCGATAGATGATTTGCCTGGAAACCCGTTCCGACAGCACCAGTCCGCTGTCCGACAAGGCGGCCAGGTGAAATGACGCCTGCGACGGGCTTGCGTTGATTTGCCGCGCAATGTCGCCCGCCGTGACGCCCTGTGGCCCGGCCCTGACAAGAAGCCTCAGAACGGACAACCGGGATTCATTGGAGAGGGCGGCAAAGACCGAAAGCGCGTCGCGTTCGTTCATATTTCAATTCCTCTTGAAATTTGAATCAGGATGGCGTAAATACATTTCAAGTTTACTTGAAACATATAGAGGTGCAACATGAACCTGTCCAATCTTTTGAGCCATCTCGACGGCGTAGCCGATGATGCTTCGCTGGTGTTCGCGACGCAACATGGCCCAATCGGCGGTGGCTACCACGTAACCGAATTCAAACGATCCGATATTACCGGGATCGACTGCGGCGGCCATGTATCGACATGGACGGAAGCGTCGATGCAGCTTCTCGACGACGCCGGCGAGCAGCATATGCGCATTGCGAAATTCAAGGGCATTCTCGGCAAAACTCTGGCAACGGTGGAGCGGCTTGGCGATGCCCCCCTGAGGGTCGAATTCGCGAACGGTAATGCCGGGCTCGGCCTGTATCATGTCATCGATATCAACTTTGCCGATGATCGTGTGCTCGTTTCGCTTGGTGACGAAGGGGCAGCGTGCAAGCCGGCGCTACGAAATGGCGGCAAAGAGGGGGCTTCGTCCTGTTGTTCAGGCGTCGCCAGGGCCGGGGCGTGCTGCACCTGAACGGGCTCCAGCCCTTGTCATACGCATTCCGCAAAAAAATGGCGCATCCATAAAAAATTGCATTGCATGCGCCATTTCCCCTTGTTATTCGTATTTCGTCGTTTAACGAACAAGGTTGTCGCCATGAAGGTTAAAACCGTAGTTTCCCAACAGGACGCCGCCGTCGTCACGGATCTGGATCGCATTGCCAGAATTGCGAAAGCGCTCGGGCATCCGGCCAGGGTGCAGATCGTGCAAACGCTTTTGAACCGAAGCACATGCATCGGCTGCGACATCGTCGAGGAAATCGGCCTGGCGGCATCGACCACATCCGAGCATCTTCGCATCCTGAAAGACTCAGGTTTGATCATTGGCGAGATCGTTCGCCCCCGCGTGTGCTATTCCCTCAATCCAGACGCCGTCGGTCCGCTGCTTGATTTCCTGAACACCGTCAGTCACGCCGACGTTCCCGAATTCCCGGAGTAACCGATGCCCACTTTCGAGAGATACCTTACGGTCTGGGTCGCACTGTGCATTGTCGCCGGTGTCCTGCTTGGGGAAGTGGCCCCGTCGCTGTTCGAGGCCCTGGCGGTTATCGAATATGCCAGCGTCAATCTGATTGTCGCTGTGCTTATCTGGGCGATGGTGTATCCGATGATGATCGCCGTCGATTTCGCCAGTCTCAGCCGTGTTGCCGATCAGCCCCGGGGATTGCTGATTACGCTGATCGTGAACTGGTTGATCAAGCCGTTCACGATGGCGGCGCTCGGCGTGCTGTTCTTCAAGGGCGTCTTTGCCGATCTGATCCCCGCTGAGGATGCCGACGGCTATATCGCCGGACTGATCCTTCTCGGTGCCGCGCCGTGCACGGCGATGGTTTTTGTCTGGTCGCAGCTGACGAAGGGGGATCCCAACTACACCCTGGTTCAGGTCAGTGTGAACGATGTCATCATGGTTTTTGCCTACGCGCCGATTGTTGCACTTCTGCTCGGCGTCACCGAGATCCCGGTGCCGTGGGAGACGCTTTTGCTGTCGGTCGCACTTTACGTCGTCGTGCCGCTGATCGCCGGAATCATGACCCGGCGATACCTGCTCGGGCAGGGCGGCGGCAATGAGGCGGTCGCGGCATTGATGCGGCGCCTCAAGCCGGTATCGATTTCAGGCCTGCTGATCACGGTTATCCTGCTGTTCGGTTTTCAGGGCCAGGTCATTCTGGGGCAGCCGCTCGTCATCGCAATGATCGCCGTGCCGCTGCTGGTGCAGTCATACGGCATCTTCGCCATTTCCTACGGGGCGGCATTCGTCCTCAGGGTTCCGTTCCGGATTGCCGCACCCTGCGCCATGATCGGGACGTCCAATTTTTTCGAACTGGCGGTGGCCGTCGCCATCAGCCTGTATGGCCTGAATTCCGGTGCGGCCCTGGCAACCGTCGTCGGGGTTCTGGTCGAAGTGCCGGTCATGCTGTCGCTGGTCGCCTTTGCGAACCGGACACAGGGCTGGTTCGACAAACCCGAATCCACACCTACCTGAACACGGAGCAAACAATGGCACGGATCGCGATTAACGGATTGGGCAGAATGGGAAAGCTCCTGCTCCGGTCCTTCGTTGAGGACGGCACGCCGGGCGAGATCGTTCTTGTCAACGACAGCGTCGGCACGCCCGAGCAGCACGCCCAGTTGCTGGAATTCGATTCGGTGCACGGCCGCTGGCCGGCCGATTTCGGCTTTGATCAGGAAAGCATCAGCGTTAACGGCCGGCGCATGCGTCTGACGAAGGCAAAAAACATCGAAGACCTGCCGCTTGCCGAACTCGGCGTCGATCTCGTCGTCGACTGCACGGGCGTGTTCAAGACGACAGCCAAAGTTCAGCCGTATTACGCGGCCGGCGTGAAGAAGGTTGTGGTGTCGGCACCGATCAAGGAAGAAGCGGCGCTCAATCTGGTCTATGGCGTCAACCATGACCTTTATGATCCGCAGGCGCACCATCTGGTGACGGCGGCTAGCTGCACGACCAACTGTCTCGCCCCGGTCGTCCAGGTCCTGCACGAAGAGATCGGCATCCGGCACGGCTCCATCACCACCATCCACGACGTCACCAACACGCAGACCATCGTTGACCGTCCGGCCAAGGACATGCGCCGCGCCCGCTCGGCGCTCAACAACCTGATCCCGACGACGACAGGTTCGGCAACGGCGATCACGCTGATCTATCCGGAACTCAAAGGCCGGCTCAACGGGCACGCGGTGCGCGTGCCGCTTCTGAACGCGTCGCTGACCGATTGCGTGTTCGAGATGAAGCGGGAAACCAGCGTCGATGAGGTTAACGGCCTGTTCGAGAAATGGGCAGGGCAGCAGCTGAAAGGCATCCTTGGTTTTGAAAAGCGTCAGCTCGTGTCCACGGATTTCGTCAACGACCCGCGTTCCGCCATTGTCGACGGACCATCGACGATGGTCGTCAACGGCACCCAGGTGAAGGTCTATGCCTGGTACGACAACGAATGGGCCTATGCCTGGCGTCTCGCCGACGTCGCCAGGCTTGTTGCGAAAAATATCTAGGGGGCGACAGGGTATCATGCAGCCGACTGCCGGTAACGCCAAACGGCCCGACGGCCTCGCCGCCTACTGTGCGGTGACGGCGGCATACTGGGCCTTCATGCTGACGGACGGCGCACTGCGCATGCTCGTTTTGCTGCACTTCCATGCCCTGGGCTTCAGCCCGATCCAGCTCGCCTATCTGTTCTTGCTTTACGAGCTGATGGGCGTCGTCACCAACCTGTCGGCGGGATGGATTGCGGCCAGGTTCGGGCTCACCGCGACGCTGTATGCCGGGCTGGGCCTGCAGATCGCCGCCCTCGTCGCGCTGACGCAACTGGACCCGGCGTGGACGCTGGTTCTGTCGGTTACTTTCGTGATGCTCGTTCAGGGCGTGTCCGGCATTGCCAAGGATCTCGCCAAGATGAGCTCGAAAAGCGCCGTCAAGCTGCTCGCTCCGGCCGAAGAGAAGGGCGCACTGTTTCGCTGGGTCGCGGTCCTGACCGGTTCCAAGAACGCGGTGAAAGGGATCGGCTTCTTCCTCGGCGCGACGATGCTGGGTGCGTTCGGGTTCGAGGTTTCGATCATCGGCATGGCGGCCGTGCTCGGTGTCGTCCTGATTGTGGTTGTCCTGGCGATGCCACCGGGCCTGCCGCAGGGCAAGAAGGGAGCGAAATTCCGCGAAGTCTTTTCCAGAGACGCCAACATCAACCGTCTGTCGGCGGCGCGGCTGTTCCTGTTTGGTGCGCGCGACACCTGGTTCGTGGTCGGTATTCCGATCTATTTCTATAGCGTGCTGTCCGACGGGAGTGTCGACGGCAACCGTGCCGCGTTTTTTCAGATCGGCACGTTCATGGCGGCCTGGATCATCGGCTACGGGGCGGTGCAGGCCTTTGCGCCGCGCCTGCTGGCGGCGAAGGACAAGAGCGTCGCCGAGATCGTCCGGCTGGCGCGCCTGTGGGTCTTTCTGCTGACACTGATACCGGCAGCACTGGCGGTCGCGGCGTGGGTGCAGCCGGAGCCTGACACCGGACTGACCCTTGCGCTGGTCCTCGGCTTGCTGCTGTTCGGTGTCGTCTTCGCCGTCAATTCGTCGGTCCATTCCTATCTGATTCTGGCCTTTGCAAAGACGGAGCGTGTGACCCTGGACGTCGGCTTCTATTATATGTCGAATGCCGCCGGGCGGCTGATCGGCACGCTGTTGTCGGGGTTAAGCTATCAGTTCGGCGGCCTCGCGCTCTGTCTGGCGACAGCGGCGGTGCTGTCGGCGCTGAGCTGGCTCTGCGCCGGCGTCCTCGACCGCGGGCAGGCGGCGGCGCGACCGGCACCGGAATAGACGGCTTAGTCCCGGAACGCCGGGCCCTGCGGGTGGAGCCAGCGCCCCTTGATTTCAGCCTCCGACCACCCCTAACACCGCCGTCCCGCATGGACGACCATATGGGGCGTTACGGGGTAAAATCCCGTTCTAAGGGGTGACGCAAAACGCCGAAGGCGGTTGCAGGCAGGGAAAGACTTTCCTCTATTTTTCAGGAACCAGCAGAACGCATAGGTCGTCTTTAGGCGTGAGTATAGTCGTGCGCTGCCGCCCTCTGGTCACACTCACCCTAAAATTCTGACGAGCCCCGTCATTGATTTCCGCACGGTCATTGTTGCGAACAATGCGATCAAGGTTTGCGACAATCTTCTTCTTTTCCCGACGAGGCCAGCCTTCAAAAATGATGACTTCGTCAAATTGCTTACCCTTGGCTTTGTGCATATTCATCACAATAACGCCAGTTTCGGGCTTACTACCTGTCGCGAAATGCTCCTGAACAAAGGCCTGTTGAACGATCATATGAGCGTTTTTGTAGGCGCCGTTGTCCCGCCAGTCCTGGGTGAGGTCCTGACGCAATTGGCCACCACGCTCCAAAAGACGAATGTTGCGAACCTCCAACCCGATTTCCTTCATTCGGGAACAGGAGCCTGCTTCCAGTACAGCTCTTACGGCTCGCCAATCCTTGTCCGGGTCTCCCGTCAATGCGATTGCCCGCGCCTGCTCGTAGACCGACCGAAGGGCATGTAACATGCTATTGGCGCGTAGCTTTTTTCCAGCAGAAACAGCTGCAAGCCAATCATCGTAGGCTTGTCGAATCCTAGCCGCTTCTTTCAGTGCTCCGCCTGTAGGGCGATCTCCACCCTTCCCTTGATAGTAATTGCAAATGAGGTCGATGAAGGTGGCGAAGTGATTGTTCGTCGTGTCCGGCTGCATCAAGTGAGCGATGATCTCTGACCCAAGGATAGCGGCTTCGAGTTCTATGACCGCTGTGTGTGCAATGGCCTGCATGCCAGCGGGAGGTTCCCTGAATTTATCGGACACAAGCCGAGTCATCTTCTTTGTCGGCACGAGCACGGCAAGTGACCAGTCAGACCGTCCCGCCGCCACAAGTCGCCCACGAGCTGCGTAGGCGGTGGTCACGAGCTTTGTCATCGCCGGGTCCGGGTAAGGGTCGAAAACCTCGAACTCGACACCCGAGTAAGAACTCTGGCTAAACTTCCCCGTTAGAATGTCGTTGGCAAAGATGGCAATGTCTGTGCCGCCACTGCGATGATTGTCAGTGCTGAAGTCAATTTCGGTCGGATTAAAAGCTGCACGATAATGGTTCAGCCGCTCCGGATCAGCGCCGATAAAATCGAAAATGCGCTGTTCGGGGTCAGCCAGGGCAATGAGGCGACCGAACTCGCCGAGAGCCTGGACCACACGCCATTGGGCTGGATTCGTATCCTGAAACTCATCAAGGATGATGACAGGATACATGGTGGCAAGCAGGTGCCTTAGTCGCTGGCTCCCGTGGAGAAGATCGCCCACATGAGGGGCAAAGAGATCGAAGCAGATGCGGCTTTCCTGTGCCGCAAGGCGATTGCGCTCCGCATCTTCTTCGGCCTTTTTGGCTTGTTTCTCGGCGTCAGATAGCGAGTTATCCCGGCCATACCCATTCCGAATACCGGAAAGCGCAATCGCCTCAGCTGGGGGCGTAAGAATGCTCAAGCTTCTCGGCAGGCCCGCGAGGTATCCGTGCGCTTTGAGGATGCGCCAGAAAAAGGAATGGTATGTTTCGACGTCGATGCGCCGTTTGATTTCCCTCGGGATCTTCTGCTCAAATTCAATGGCCTCAACCACGCGAGACACGCTCGCCCTGGCAAAACTCAGGAAAAGAACCTTCTGCCCCGGACGAAGGTGCTTCTCTGCAATTTGGGCTGCCTTTAGGATGGATATGGTGGTTTTGCCCGAACCAGGCCCGCCCGTGACAAGCAAATGCCCATCAGCAGCGAGCACGTCGATCTGCTTGTCAGTCAGTTCCATCCGCAGCGTCCCCCGGCTCCGCATCAGCCTCACCTTCTCCACCCGCTGCCTCTTCAGCAGGTGGAGTCGGATCACAGGCTGATTTCAACTGGATACAGGCGTCACGCACCCATTTCGGGATTTCGGCCTCAGAGCATTGAGCGAAGAAGTCTGCAATCCCCCAATTGCCCTTGGACCATGAGAAATAGTCGGCAAGCGCATTGTGAACATCAGTCAAGGGGTCAGGGTATTTCGCGGCGAGGTGCCCGGGCCAATCGAGCAATTTTGCAAAGCGGTTGAGTGCGTCCTCGGTCGTACCTTTCAGCACAAGGTCTTCGAATCCCTTTTCGGCATGCATCAGCATGATTTCGACTTCTGCCTCGATCAACGCCTGGTTTGCAGCGTCCTGTTGGTCGCAAAGCGCGAAGGTCCGCTTTCCAAGCTCTCGGTAGAGCTTAGCCATGCCCGGGATGTTCTTTTCTCCATCGGCGTCGACCACGCAAATGCCCAAAGCTTCAAGAGAGCTGTAGGTGTCCGGATTGAGCTCTGCCAGCTTGCGGCAAGCGACCGGGAAAGCAGATGCCTCCGTGGGGCCTTCAGCGATCAGGACACGACGTGCCAGTAGCCCCTCACAGAACCGCGTACGGAACTCCTGCCGGTAGCGTTTGAGCTTAACGTTGTCAGGAAGCTCTATGGGCCGGCGAGCAAGAACGCCATTTGCGTCGCGACCAAGCACGACGGTCTCTTCAGTCGCAAACTCTTCAAGGACATAAGGCGAATGTGAGGTAAAGATCGCTTGGGAGGCGAGCTTTCGAATTTCATGAACGATGCGCTTTTGCGCATATGGCGGAATGGCCGTTTCAGGCTCTTCCATCGCAAAGATGACATTCTGCTTGTCGGCGGCGATCTGGGACAGCATGGCAAGCACCAGCATATTGATTGTGCCGGTGCCCTGCCGGTAATAGGGAGCGGCGTGCTCGCCTTCACCTGTGGCAATAAACGCTGTGATCACCTTGCGGAGATGGTCGCGCGTCAGGTTGGACACTTTGAGATGCGGTTCGATGCCCCACTCTTTGGGAACATATTTCTTCAGGGCCTTGTTGATGCTTTCAAGAACACCTGAAATACCGAGAGCGGGATCGGCTGCAACCGAATAATCAGCCAACGTCCCAAGGGTGTCTTCCCACATTTGCGGACGAACTTCTTTAAGCCGAAGAATGATATCGAGAAGACTCCCCCTCTCCAGACTTAACGCCCGTGATCCGGTTCGCAGCGATCGCAGGTATAGGAACCCGCATATCTGCTTGTCCTTTTTCGTGAAAGGGACAGGCGAGCCACCTTCAGTAAGGCTGCGCGAAAAATAAGTTCTGCCTTCAAAATCATCTTCTTCAGAATCGTAACAGCCCTGAAAGGTGACGCGCAGCGCCTCAGCGATGTGAGCGGAGTCAACACCAGCCGGATCAGGCTGGTCGTAGAAGGCGTCGGCGTTAGAATCCCAGAATTCGATAAAATCGCCAAAGCGTGCCTTCTGTTCCTCTGAAAGGTCCGTCACCGTTACTTCAATTTCGATGCGCGGCGCGTCAACTGCAGCAGTAACTTCCGGTTCGTTAACTGGCTCAGCCGTCTCAACGCCTTCTACCACCACCTCTTCGTCATCAGCAGCAGCTTCACTAGCGGGCTTGGCAAGATACTGGCCTTGATAGAAGTCATGTTCATCAATTGGTGGGATGCGATTCAGTCGATCTGGCCCAAGGGTAAGGTCCAACGCCTCAAGAATCGTGGTCTTACCTGTGTTATTGTCGCCGATAAAAACAGCGTGCTTGGGAAGTTTTATTGTCGCGGCTTTAATGCCTCGAAAATGACTGACGTTGACGCGACATGCTCTCAAGTCTTTTCTCCTTGTATCAAGATCGGTTTACCGCATGAAGTGTATCGGTTTCGCGGGGAGTTGTCAGTAAAGAGGCCGCCTAAGCGGCGGCCTCAGTTATTTCAGCGGTTTGCAACCATGCCAGATAGTCGGTCGCCTTGGTGGCCTGACTGGTGGCGGTAAAGAACGCCTTCATGGCGGCCTGGATCATCGGCTACGGGGCGGTGCAGGCCTTTGCGCCGCGCCTGCTGGCGGCGAAGGACAAGAGCGTCGCCGAGATCGTCCGGCTGGCGCGCCTGTGGGTCTCAGGTCAGATACCCGATTGATCAAGAAGGATCAGGTATTTTTCAGGAAAAATGTTTGAAACGGCGTGACTTTATTTGGGTAAAATTACGTAATTATGCTATTATTACGTACATAACGTAATAAGAGTTTGGATCATGCCTCTCACACTTAACGTCGATCCGCCGCATGTAGCGGCCATCAAGCGACACGCCAGGAAGACCGGGAAGAGCGCGTCGCGCCTCGTCACCCAGTTTATCGATGGCCTGACGACAGAAACGCCACCGCCCTCGCTCGGCGTTGTCATACAACGGCTGAGGGCCAATCGTGATGATTTGACCGACAAGGGGCTCTTGAATGTCGCTGTTTTCGGTTCCGTTGCCCGTGGCGAAGAGGCACCCGGAAGCGATATAGATTTGATGGTGAAGGTTGCAGAAGATATGAGCGCTTTTCGACTGGCGGGTCTTCAGTCTGATTTGCGGGAAATCCTTGGTGCCCCCGTCGAGGTCGTGACGTTAAGCGAATTCAATGAAGGTTTTGATCGTTCCGTGCAGCATGAGGTCGTCATTGCCTACTAAAAGACCTGCCCGGCGCATACATGATATTCTGGCGAATATTAGCTCTATTGAGGACTATACTGATGGGTTAACGGAAGAGGTTTTTTCCAATAACCGCATGGTCGTTGACGCGGTCGAACGGTGTTTGGAACGGATTGCCGAAGCCGCCAGGAAACTTGGCGATGAGTACGATTCCGCTGTCCCAAATGACATCGATCTTCATGCCATCCGCCAATTCGGCAGTGTGCTCCGGCACGATTACGATTCCGTCGATACAAAAATTCTCTGGAATGTCGTTGCCATAGAGCTGCCGAAATTGAAGTCGGCATTCAAAACCCTGGAAGCGGAACACCCGCTTCCAAAAAAAGAAACAGACGCCGATTTCGACCCGTTCTCAGACCCTTGAATCCCTGAAAGAAAATCCTCGACCGCGGGCAGGCGGCGGCGCGACCTGCTGATCTGTGATGAGCCGTCATCGGCGCTTGATGTCTCTGTCCAGGCGCAGATATTGAACCTCATGCAGCGCCTGCAAGTCGACTTACGTCGGCGTCATGTATTTGGGCCAGGTCGTCGAATGGAACACGGCGGACGAATTGTCCCGCAATCCGAAACATCCCTATACGCAGAAGTTATTGAATTCTGTTCCCAACCTGCAAGGTGACGGGGGCGAACGCGACCTGATCGCCGGTGAGGTGCCGAGCCCGCTGGCGCCACCGCCCGGTTGCCACTTTCATCCGCGCTGCCCGAATGCCCGGTGCGTACCCGGGAAATTGTGCAGACGCCGACTTCGGCAACCGGATTGCCCATAGGCAAAAATGGGCAATAACAGAATTAAATTTATTGAATGTGCCGTGCGGCTGTGCATGCAATAGAAACCAGGTTGCCGCTGTAGCGGCATGTTGAAAAAGAATGATGTGCGAGGGGAAATGATCGTGTCGGAGCTGGTGCCGCCTCATGGAGCGAATACTGTTCAGCCGTTACTGCTTGCCGAAGCTGACAGGGACGCAGAAAAACAGCGCGCTCTGGCTTTGAAGAAAGTACCGCTTTCCAGCCGGGAGGTTTCCGACCTGTTCATGCTGGGGATGGGTGCCTATACGCCGCTGCCCGGTTTCATGGGTGAAGCAGACTGGCGCGGGAGCTGTGTCGATATGCAGCTTTCAAACGGTGTCTTCTGGCCGATCCCGATCACGCTATCGGCTGCGCAGGACCTTGCTGACGGCATTGATCCTGATGAGGAAGTCGCGCTGACCGACGGCGAGACAGGCGACGTTCTCGCGACCATGCTTGTCACCGAGAAGTACGATATCGACAAGGATCTCGAATGCATGAGCGTCTACGGCACCACGGATGCGTCACATCCGGGAGTGCAGAAAGTTTTGGAGCAGGGGCCTGTCAATCTGGGCGGCCCTGTGCGCGTTGTTTCCGAAGGGCATTTTCCGGGGACTTACGCGGGTCTCTATCTTCGTCCGCTTGAGACCCGGGCGCTGTTTGCCGAAAAGGGCTGGAAAACGGTGGCGGCGTTTCAGACCCGCAACCCGATGCATTGTTCGCACGAGTTTCTTGCAAAAACGGCGGTCGAGGTGTGCGACGGATTGCTGATCCATCAGGTGCTGGGTGCGCTCAAACCCGGCGATATCCCTGCCGACGTTCGCGTCAAGGCAATCGATGCCCTGGTGCAGAACTATTTTGCGCCGGAAACTGTGGTGCAGGCCGGCTATCCGATCGAGATGCGCTATGCCGGTCCAAGGGAGGCGCTTTTGCACGCCCTGTTTCGTCAGAACTTCGGGTGCTCACACCTTGTCGTTGGTCGCGATCATGCCGGTGTCGGCGACTATTACGGGCCATTCGACGCGCACGAAATTTTTGACACGATCCCGGAAGGAAGTCTGGTCACCAGACCCCTCAAGATCGACATCACGTTTTTCTGTCACGAGTGCGGCGGCATGGCGACGGGAAAGGTCTGTTACGAGCACGAGGACGGCACCATTGCCACGGAGGCCGAGCGGCTCAGGATTTCCGCAGATGTCGCGACTG
>JBBDOA010000075.1:24623-30243 GCA_040877275.1 Rhodospirillales bacterium
CTGGAAAAGCGCCGCCGCGTCCGTGCAAGCACGGCCCCGAAACCAAGCTGCAGATTTCCGGCACTCGCCTCAGGGAGATGTTCGCAAATAAAGAGCAGGTACCCGGGGAATTTTCCCGTCCCGAGGTCGTCGCTGTGCTGCAGGCGTATTACGGATCGGTGAGGGACTGATCGCGGCTGGACCCCGGCCGCATTCAGGTGATCACGCTGAAAATCAGTTCGCCGGCGCGGCTCTCTGGAACGAGTTTGTCTTCGAGGGCGTTTATCTTCGCGATCTCGATGACGTAATCTTCCTTGATCAGGTTGCCGTAATCTTCCGTAATGATCTGATATGTGTGGAGCAGGTTTCCATCAGCATCCCGAACTTCAACATTTGGCATGGTTTTCTCCATTCCTCTATCTGTTGTATATAGCGATCACCCTGTTGTGGGAACGCTCATTGTCTTGTGAAGCCTCATTGGAACGGATTGTTTGAATGCCCGACACACCGGAAAAAATCGAAAAAGAAGATGGAACGGTCGAATGGCGGCTGAATGGGACGCTGCACCGTGACGACGGTCCCGCCGTGGAAAAGCTGAATGGAACACGGGTGTGGTTCAAACACGGAAAGCAGCATCGTGAAGATGGACCCGCCGTCGAGCATGCGGACGGCGCCAGGGAATACTGGCTCGACGGCGAACTGCAGCAGACAGCGCAAAGAACCGAAAAAGATGACGGCATGATTGAATGGCGGCTGAATGACAAGCTGCACCGCGAAGACGGTCCCGCCGTCGAACGTCCCGACGGCACCCGGGTCTGGTTCAAGAACGGGAAACAGCACCGTGAAGACGGCCCCGCCGTCGAACATACGGATGGCAGCAGGGAATGGTGGCGGGACGGCAAGCTGCACCGTGACGACGGTCCTGCCATTATGGAATCCGACGGCACCCGGGAATGGCATCGACACGGCGTCGCGCATCGCGAGGACGGTCCCGCAGTGATTCGTCTGGACGGCGTTCAGCAGTGGTGGGTGAACGGTGTGCGGCATCGCGACGACGGCCCCGCCGTGATCGAGGAACAGATCATGCGCCAGTGGTGGGTGAACGGCTGGCTGCACCGCGAAGACGGTCCCGCCGTCGAATACGACGACGGCCCCGGGGAATGGTATCTGCGCGGCGTGCCGACGGAAGAAAGCGTCGTCATGGATGACGAGGGCCGTGCCGAGTTTCTTAAAACAATAGCCGGCACCACCTGAACGGCTTCAACATAGCCGACACGACCAGAAAAAAGGGAGGCATCAATGCCTCCCGTTCAGTATTTGCGGGTGCGGCCGTCATCCACCCGCCCGGGCAGTGACCCGCCCACCCAGGCATCAGGCCAGACCTAAGGTCGGTCGAAAAGCTTACGGTTTCTTCGGCGTCTCGTAGGGGACTTCCTTGTGCCACGCGACCCACTCGGTGTGGTAGCCAACGAAACCCTCTTTGTTCGCCGGCTGTTGTTTCGTGGTGTAATACTTGGTCTTGCCTTCCGGCACCGGCGCATTCTTGTCAACATTGGCCATCTGTGTCTCTCCCCGTCGTCTGTCTGCTCACCGGTACCGTCAACCGCATCGCAGCGAATTAACCGGTCCCGGAAAGAAATGCTGTTCATGCTTCGACACTGGAATTTATAGGATGGCACTGCAGGAGGGAAGCAGCTTTTTCGTGGCTTGTTGATCCCGGGAGGCCGGGAAGACCCATTCATAAGCCGCCTTTGTTATTTTAAGAAATATTGGTTGTTGGACAGGAAGCAAGAAGACCAAGTATTTTTGCTGGCGTGGAGCCTTGACTTCAAGGGGCTCAAAGCACGCTACTTATATAATCGTTTTTTATATGACGGCTAATAACAAGAAAATCCCGTAATCGGGGATTCCAGATAATCGGGGCAGTGAAACAGGGAGACATCTATGTTCGCCAGTAATCCATTTGCTGATCTTGCGATGACAATCCCGCTTGATGTGATCCAGGGTTACGTCGTCTTGATGTTCTTCCTGGTCGTCGGCGGCACCCTTGTCGATATCATTCACAAGAAAAGCGCCAGGTACTTCTTCGAGAAGGCCAAGGCTGCCGAAGCCGCGCGCACCCGCGAACTGAGTTCGGGTGACAAGCTTGGCATTGCCGTTCAGACCGCCGTCATCGATGTCGCGACATCCGCTGAATTCTGCAATCCGAAGCGCCGCATTGCGCACCTGCTGACGATGTACGGATTCATCGTGTTCATCGCGACGACGATCGCCCTGGTGTTTGCCTATGCGGACAGCGCGGCACCGGCCATCGTCCCGGTGCTCTGGCATCTGGGCGCGCTGATGGTGATGGTCGGCGGTTACTGGTTCTGGTTCTGCATCCGCGTCGACATCGCAGCGGAGGCCAACAAGTGGTACCATCTCGTCAAGGCGGACCTGTTCATTCTTTCGCTCCTTGGCACCACAACCTTCGGGTTCCTGTGGTCGCTTACGCAAACGCCGGGTGGTGGTGTTCTTAACACGCTCCTGCTGGCTTTGTTCCTGCTGTCGTCGACGGTACTTTTCGGCGGCGTTCTCTGGTCGAAATTCGCGCACATGTTCTTCAAGCCGGCCGCCGCCTACAACAAGCGCGTCACCAAGGCCGACGGTTCCATGGAAAATCTTCCGGAACTGGGCGATCTGTCGGACCCGGCCTTGCAACAGCGCTTTCCCGACATCCCTGAATACCTGGGCGCCAATCCGCCCTACATGGGGCTCGGGATCAAGCGTGAAGCGCCCCGCCACTACTGAGCGACAAACGAAAACAATTTATAAACAGAGAGAAACATCACGATGCCTACTTTTGTCTATATGACCCGATGCGACGGATGCGGGCACTGCGTTGACATTTGCCCGTCCGATATCATGCACATCGATAAAACATACCGGCGTGCTTACAACATCGAACCCGACATGTGCTGGGAATGCTATTCCTGCGTAAAGGCCTGCCCGCAGAATGCGATCGACGTGCGCGGCTATGCGGATTTCGCACCACTTGGTCACAGTGTTCGCGTCAACCGCGATGAGGAAAAGGGCGTTATCGCCTGGCGCATCAAATCGCGTAACGGCGAAAAAGACATGACCCTGCTGGCGCCGATCACCACGAAGCCGTGGGGAAAGCACTACCCTGATCTCAAGGGCATGCCGGCACCGACCCAGGAACAGCGTGACAGCGAGTTGCTGTACAGCGAGCCGAAATACATCCGTATGGATGAAGGCGGTTTGCATACGCTGGAGTCCAATGGTCTCAAGATGAAGGTAGGGGTGTATTACTGATGGCTTATAAAACGATCGTCGAAGACGACATCGATATTCTTGTCGCCGGCGCAGGTCTCGGCGGCAGCGGCGCGGCTTTCGAAGCCCGCTACTGGGGTCAGGACAGGAAAATCGTGATCGCCGAAAAAGCTAACATCGACCGGTCCGGTGCCGTCGCTCAGGGGCTTTACGCGATCAACTGCTACATGGGCACCCGCTTTGGTGAAAACAATCCGGAAGACCACGTGCGCTATGCACGGATCGACCTGATGGGCATGGTGCGGGAGGATCTGCTGTTCGACATGGCCCGCCACGTGGACTCCACGGTTCACAATTTCGAGGAGTGGGGCCTGCCTATCATGCGCGATAAGGAGAAGGGCACCTATTTGCGCGAAGGCCGCTGGCAGATCATGATCCACGGCGAATCCTACAAGCCGATCGTGGCCGAGGCCGCGAAGAAATCGGCCGACAAGGTGTTCAACCGCATCTGCGTCACCCATCTGCTGATGGACGATGCCAAGGAAAACCGTGTCGCGGGCGCCGTCGGTTTCAATGTCCGCACCGGTGATTTTCACGTCTTCAAGTCCAAGACCGTTATCTGCGGTGCCGGTGGCGCGTCGAACATCTTCAAGCCGCGTTCCGTCGGCGAAGGTGCCGGCCGGGTTTGGTATGCACCGTGGTCGTCGGGTTCCGCCTACGCATTGATGATCAATGCCGGCGCCAAGATGACGCAGATGGAAAACCGCATCGTTCTGGCCCGCTTCAAGGACGGATACGGCCCGGTGGGCGCGTACTTCCTGCACCTGAAGACGTATACGCAGAACGCCTATGGCGAGGAATACGAATCCAAGTGGTTCCCGGAACTGCAGAAGATGGTGGGCAAGGAATATCTTGATCCCGAACTCTCGCACCTTACCCATCGGCCGATTCCGACGTGCCTTCGCAACCACTGCATCATTCATGAAGTGAATGCGGGCCGCGGGCCGATCCATATGGTCACCATGCACTCGTTCCAGGACCCGCATCTTGAAGAAATCGGTTGGCACAACTTCCTCGGGATGACTGTTGGTCAGGCCGTCCTGTGGGCCGCGACCGACGTCGATCCCAAGAAGGAAAATCCGGAACTGACCACGTCCGAACCGTACGTCATGGGCTCCCATGCCACCGGTTGCGGGGCCTGGTGTTCTGGTCCCAGGGATATTTCTCCACCCGAGTATTTCTGGGGCTACAACCGGATGACGACCATCGAAGGCCTGTTTGGCGCCGGTGACGCTGTCGGCGGCACGCCGCATGCGTTCTCGTCGGGATCGTTCACCGAAGGTCGCCTGGCAGCCAAGGCCGCCAACAAATACATCGATGACGGCAAGGCCGAGGGCATCCGCGTTTCCGACGCAACCATCGACAGGCTGAAGGAAGAAGTCTTCAAGCCGCTGGAACACTACAAGGTGCATCGCAACGAAATCGTCGCCGGGACGGTTAACCCGAACTACCACAACCCGCGTCAGGCGCTCGACCGCCTGCAGAAACTGATGGACGAGTATGGCGGCGGGGTCACGGTCAATTACATGACCAACGACAAGCTTCTGAACATCGGTCTCAAGAAGCTCAAGATCATGGAAGAAGACCTTGAAAAAATCGCGGCTCAGGATCTGCATGAATTACTGCGGGCCTGGGAGGTGAAACACCGCCACCGGACGTCGGAGTCTGTCTTGCAGCACACCCTGTTCCGTAAGGAGACCCGTTGGCCGGGTTACTACTACCGCGGCGATGCCATGAAACTGGACGATGAAAACTGGCACGTCCTTACCGTGTCCCGCCGCGATCCGAAAACGGGCGAATACACGATGGAGAAAGCGCCGTTGTACCATCTGGTCGACGCGGACGAAGCGACCGCGGCCGAATAATCTTCAAGGCCCGGCAGGCGTTTATCTTCGGCGTCTGCCGGGACAATTGAAAAAGATCAGCCGTCGCGTGTTGATCTTTTTTTTATACCCCTGAAATTTTTCTCCGATCAGACTGAGGGCAAACATGAATATTATCGAACTCTCGGACGATGACATTTTGGCCGTTGCCGAGCCATTGTGGACGGAACTCGTTCGAGCGTCCAACGACGCTGATTACGGCAAATTCATACGTAATTTTGATTACAGTCTGACCCAGGGCCTGAACGAGATCGAAGTCGGCAAGCAATTCGCGAACAGCGAACTGACGCGGTCGCTTTCCGAAGTCTACGACTATCTTGGTATTATCCGCCGCGGTGAACACGTAACGGTTCTGTACCGGGTGCGCAGCAAGAAAAAAACGGGAGAGTGGCTCGGCCGGCTGGTTCTCGGGTTCAATCAGAATG
>JBBDOA010000076.1:0-5637 GCA_040877275.1 Rhodospirillales bacterium
ATTCCGGCGTGCGCCGGAATGACGAGGGGCGGGGGCGTTCAAGGTAACGGTGCCGTCTATAAACAGAGTTGATGACGAGCGATAAACCACTAATGCCTTGATGATGCTCAGACGTTGCGAACCAGATGGGCGCCCGTGAACCGGGCGTTCTTCAGGGGCGCGCCGCCGGCGGTCACCGAGATCGTTTCCTCGTGCGTCATGTCCATGTAGCAGTCACTGGTCGGGAACCAGATCCGCTGCAGGAAGATGTTTTCCTTGCCATAGCTGTGGCCGACCGAATCGACGTCCAGACCGATTGTTCCCGTGGGCAGATCAAGTGCGACCTGCGCCGCCGCAGGAACCGGTGACGCTTTGACCAATTGAGTGATTGAAAGCGTCGGCGCATTGAACTGGCGCGCCAGGATCGTCTTGATATTCACGTTCCTGAGCTGCGCCATGGCGATATCGCGCAAGGCCCCGAACCGGGCCATGGCGAAATACAGCTCGTTATAACAATCCAGCCCGCCGGCAACGGATACGATCCGTACGATCTTGAGATATCCTTCCGGATCGGGACCCAGGGTGTCCAGCCAGCGACCGGGGCCCTGCACCGTGGTTTCTTCAATGACCACCGACGAGACCGGCAGCAGCTTGTCGTCACCCGGTTTGCGAAACCGGAATTGCCAGATTTCATCCTTTGGCAAGGCCGGCTCGGCCACGAACGTGCCGCGCCCATGCATCCTGAGCAGCGTACCATCGATGGCCAACTCGCGCAGGGCACGCTGCACGGTACCAAGGCTGACCGACAGCGCGGCACACAGCTCCTGCTCTGGCGGGATCTGGTCACCATGCTGCAGATGCCCCTCGACGATGGCGTCCAGGATCGCATGCCTGACCCGGATATGCTTGGACTGGCGTGTCCTGAGAGAGTTGGCGAAATATGTGGCAATGACGGATAATGTCTCAACACTGGCGGATTTCTTCCCAGTGTTTTTCCCGCCCGTCTTTGCCATGAACATTTCCCGATTTCAGCGCAGCTACCCACTGCAGAATTGCCGGCATTCTAATCCTGCAATTTTGAAACGTAAACAAGCCCCGGAATGAGTGGCCTATTCCGAATACGATCAGCCCTTATACGGCCCACCATGACCGCAGCTCACTTGCGGACCGATGACGGCGGATAGCCATAGCGGCGGCTGTGGCTGGTGGCGAAATGCGGCGCACTGGAAAAGCCCGTAGCGATGGCGATCTCGATCAGTGGCAGCGTCGAATACTTGAGCAGGTTCTGTGCCTTTTCCAGCCGCAGATTGCGATAAAACGTCATCGTCGTCTGGCCCAGCTTTTCCTGAAACAGCCGGTTCAGTTGTCGGCTGCTCAAATCCGTATACTGCGCCAGTTGATCAAGGGTGAGGGTATCGGCGATATGCCCCTCCATGGCCACGATCACATCGAGCACGTTACGGTTGGTCGTGCCCCAGCGCTCGATGATGCCGGCCCGTTGCGGCCCCCGGGATGGCCTGACGTCGGTATGCATGAACCAGTCGCTGACCCGTGTCGCCAGCCCCGGCCCGTGATGGTCGGCGATCAGCGCATGCATGAGGTCAAGCGGCGCCGTGCCCCCGGCGCAGGTAACCCGGTCGCGATCAATGATGTAAAGCCCCCGTTCGATCAGCAAACCCGGCGATTTCTCGCTCAGCATCGGCAGATGCTCCCAATGCGCCGTCATCCGCCGCCCCGTCATCAGACCCGCCGCCGCCAGAATGACCGGGCCGCCGGAAACCCCGCCGATGGGGATGCCCATCCGCCCGGCACGGCGCAACCAGTTAAAGAGATGCGGATCGTCAACCGTGATGCAGTTGTCGCCGGCGACGATCAGCATCAGATCAAAATCGAGCGCGCCGCCGACGGCGGCTGCCCCCGGGATGATGGCGCCACCGGAGCTTCTGGCCGCAGTGCCGGTCATGGGCACGTTGCAGACATCGTAGAGCGTGCGTTCGCCAAGCAGATTGGCGGCACGTAACGGTTCAACAACGGTGGCGTAGGAAAGCAGGGCAAATCCGTCGACCAGCACCACAGCGATGCGGAACGGCGTCGAGTCTTTCTTTCGTATGTCCATAATATGAAATAATTTGTCTAATTTGATGAAGTATCAAGGCGAATTCCATATCACCATCAAATGATCAGGAACCGGAGCATAATAATGCACTATTCTGCATGGTCGCTGTTCTGGCAGGGGCTCAAGGGCAATACCGGCTGGAAGCCCGCCTGGCGCGACCCGCAACCAAAAGCAAGCTACGATGTCATTATCGTCGGCGGCGGCGGTCACGGACTGGCGGCAGCCTACTATCTGGCCAGCGTCTACGGGATAACCAACGTTGCCGTCGTCGAAAAGGGCTGGATCGGGTCCGGCAATGCGGGGCGCAATACGACAATCGTGCGTTCCAATTATCTGCTGGCGGGCAACGAGCCGTTCTACGAGTTTTCAATGAAACTGTGGGAAGGGCTTGAGCAGGATTTCAATTTCAACGCCATGATGTCGCAACGCGGCGTGCTTAACCTCTGCCATACCGATGGCCAGCGCGACGCCTATGTCCGGCGCGGCAATGCCATGCTGATGGCCGGTGCCGATGCCGTGCTGTTGGATGCGGATGGCGTTCGCAGCATGTGCCCGTATCTTGATTTCGATAACGCCCGCTTTCCGATCAAGGGCGGCCTCTGGCAGAAACGCGGCGGCACGGCACGGCACGATGCCGTCGTCTGGGGCTACGCGCGGGGTGCCGACAGCCGCGGCGTCGATATCCTGCAGAATTGTGAAGTGACCGGCTTCATCATGGACAACGGCGTCTGCAAGGGCGTCGAGACAACCCGGGGCACAATCCGGGCCGACAAGGTCGGCGTTTCCGTGGCCGGGTCATCCGGCAAGGTCATGGCGCAGGCCGGCATGCGCCTGCCGATTGAAAGCCACGTCCTGCAGGCATTCGTCTCGGAAGGCCTGAAGCCGATTGTTCCGGGGGTCATCACGTACGGTGCCGGACACTTTTATATCAGCCAGTCCGACAAGGGCGGCCTTGTCTTCGGCGGCGATATCGACGGCTATAATTCCTATGCCCAACGCGGCAACCTGCCGGTCGTCGAAGACGTCTGCGAAAGCGGCATGGCCCTGATGCCGATGATCGGCCGGGCACGGCTTTTACGCATGTGGGGCGGCGTCATGGACATGTCGATGGACGGCTCGCCTTTCATCGACAAGACCCCTGTCGATGGCCTCTATTTCAACGGCGG
Organism: Rhodospirillales bacterium; assembly: GCA_040877275.1. Lineage (GTDB taxonomy): Bacteria > Pseudomonadota > Alphaproteobacteria > Rhodospirillales > Casp-alpha2 > UBA4479. The sequence continues at coordinate 3,262 of JBBDOA010000076.1, forward strand.
CTGGTGTTACGGCGGATTCAAGGCAACCCCGGCATCCGGTTACTGCTTTGCGCATCTGCTGGCAACAGACACCCCGCACCCGACGGCAACGGCCTATCGGCTCGACCGCTTCCGCCGAGGTGCCATGATCGACGAAAAAGGGGCGGGCGCACAGCCCAACCTGCATTGACGGGCCAGGACAAACCATGATCATCAACCACCCGCTACTTGGACCGCGCGATGCACAGGAATTCACCTGTCTCGGGGATGCCCGGCTGATCGAGCGCCCGGACTGGCAGGCCGAAAACGCCGCCGAGCTTTTTTATGACTATCTTCATGTCCGCGACAATCCCGCCGGAGAGCACCGCGAGCTGTGGTATCACGAGCACGGCGACCGATCCTGGCTGGTTGTGACCCGCAGCACCACAACCCACGAGATCACCAGCGTCGAACTGGCGCGTGACATCGCACGTGGCCGGGAGGGTGGACAATGACCCAGGGTAATCGTCTTGCCGGTGGCCTGATTGACCGGAGCAAAATCCTGAATTTTACCTTCAACGGCAAAACCTTTGCGGGTCATCCGGGTGACACCCTGGCGTCGGCCTTGCTGGCCAACGGTCAGCGCCTGGTCGGCCGCTCGTTCAAATACCACCGTCCGCGCGGCATTTTCACGTGCGGTTCGGAAGAGCCCAATGCGCTGGTCGAACTGGGCCGGGGCCGCTTTCTGGAACCCAACACCCGGGCGACGGTGACTGAGCTTTTCGACGGGCTTGAAGCGGCAAGCCAGAATCACCGCGGTTCGCTGAATTTCGATCTGATGGCCGTCAACGATCTGTTCTCGCGGTTTCTCGGTGCCGGGTTCTACTACAAAACCTTCATGTGGCCGAAATCGTTCTGGGAAAAAGTCTATGAGCCGGCAATCCGCAACGCCGCCGGTCTTGGCCGGCTCAGCGGCGAAGCTGATCCGGATATCTATGACAAGGGTTTCCTGCATTGCGATCTGTTGATCATCGGTGCCGGTCCGGCCGGTCTTGCTTGCGCGCTCAATGCCGGACGCGCCGGTCTCAGGGTTATCCTCGCCGACGAGGATTTCCGCATGGGCGGGCGCCTGAATGCGGAAACGCTGAGCGTTGACGGCATCGCCGGCGCGACATGGGCGACCCAGGCGACCGGCGAGCTGTCCATGATGCCGCAGGTCAGGCTGATGCCCCGGACAACGGTTTACGGTGCCTATGATCACGGTATTTACGGTGCCCTTGAACGCAAAACCGATCACCTGCCCGATGCCGACGGCAAACCCCGGCAGATCCTCTGGCGCGTCTATTCGCAAAAGGCCATTCTGACCGCGGGTGCCACGGAACGACCGATTGCCTTCCCCAATAACGACCGGCCGGGCGTGATGCTGGCCGGTGCCGTGCGCGCCTATGCCAACCGCTGGGGCGTGACCCCCGGCAGACGTGTCGCGCTGTTCACCAACAATGACGACGGCTGGCGCACGGCAACCGATCTGCAGGCGCAGGGCGTGGATATTGCCGCCGTGATTGACAGCCGCGCTATCGATGCACCGGCGCACGTGCCGGGTGCCGAAATCTTCATGGGAACCCATGTCACCGATACCTGCGGGCGCATGGGCATCAAATCCATAAAGCTTTCAACCGGACGCAGCATGAATGTGGACTGTCTGGCCGTTTCCGGCGGCTGGAGCCCGAACGTGCATCTGACCTGTCACCAGCGCGGCCGACCGGTCTGGCGGGACGATATCGCGGCCTTTGTCCCGGGCACCGACCTGCCCGTCGGCATGTCTGTCGCCGGTGCGGCAAACGGCGCACTGACGCTGGGAGCTGCCCTGGCCGAAGGGCATCACGCCGCTGACGCCGTCATCAGCCACCTGGGGAAAACAGCAAACGGCAGCCCGCCACCCAAAGCCGAAGATGAAGCCGCCGATGTTGCCGCCTTCTGGCATGTCAGCGCCGCCAAGGGCCGCGCCTGGGTCGATCTGCAGAACGATGTCACCGTCAAGGATATCCGGCAGGCGCATCAGGAAGGATATCGCTCGGTTGAACATCTGAAGCGCTACACGACCCTCGGCATGGCGACCGATCAGGGCAAGACGTCGAACGTCGTGGCGCTGGCCGTGATGGCCGGCCATACCGGCCTTTCCATTGAGCAGACCGGCACCACCATCTTTCGCCCGCCCTATACCCCCGTTGCCATCGGCGCACTGGCCGGTCGAGCCCGCGGCAAGCACTTCCGCCCCGTCCGCCTGACCCCCTCGCACGCATGGGCCGAACAGCAGGGTGCTGCGTTTGTCGAAGCCGGGGCCTGGCTCAGGGCACAGATGTTTCCCCGTGACGGCGAAACCCACTGGCGGCAGACCGTTGACCGTGAAGTGACGGC
>JBBDOA010000077.1:0-5495 GCA_040877275.1 Rhodospirillales bacterium
ATCCAAAACAATTCAATCTGCAGTTCGTTCCAAGTTAAACCGGACAGCAGTGAACGTGCTTCAGGGTCCATATAATCAAGTTTGGGGTCACGAAATATATAATCCCGCGTCTTCCCGGACGCGGCTTTTCTCCGAGCGCAGCCGGGCCAGAAAAGCCAGCGATCCGGGACCCGTGGCTGTGACCCGACCGAGTGGCACGATGGGTGTGTTCAGGTCGAACGTGCGATCTTTAAACAGACGTCACCCCGGTGCAGACCGGGGTCCAGAGAACCACATCCGTATCTCGCAGGGACAGGCCGCGCCCGGCGCTCTGGATTCCGGCGTGCGCCGGAATGACGGCAGAGAGGGTCTTGCTTAACACCACCGCCGTCACCTCAAACAGCCCCTCCGTTAAAGCCAGCGATCCGGGGCCCAGCCTAGGCGTGCCGCCCGGGATGACGCATCACATCAAGGCCCATGGACGGTTCAGGTGATCAGGCTTCTTCAAGTTTGCGACGCCGCCGCTGCACCACGATGATCAATCCCAGCAGACCGAGCGCCGGAATCCAGAACACTTCCTTGGGAAGCCGGTCTGCTTCCAGATCGACATGGAATATCTGCCAGTCAAAGTCGATCCTGGCTTTTTCAGCCGGGCCACCGAACACGACCGTGTCAACGATCACCTTGCCGTCTTCCTGGCGCAGCGTCAGGCCGGCATTGGTCTCAAGTCTTTCGGCACCGGTGCCGGACTTCGGTCCCAGCGGCAGATGCACGTACTTTTCGACATCCTGCCCGGTTGCCATGTTGATCCCGCCGACCTTGATGCGGATTTTCGAATCATCGGGCAGATCCTTGGCCAGTTCCACCAGCTTCGACGGGTCAAGCTGATCATAGGGTTCCCACACCATATCCAGCCAGAAACCCGGACGGAACAGGGTGAACGAGATCAAAATCAGAATGGCTGATTCATAAATCTTCGAGCGGGCAAAGAAATAGCCCTGCGTACCAGCCGCAAACAGCAGCATCGCGATGGTTGCGATGATGAAGATGAAGATACCGTCGACCCAGCCGACATCGATCAGCAACAGATCGGTGTTGAAGATGAACAGGAACGGCAGCAGCACGGTCCGCATGCTGTAGAAGAACGCGGTAAATCCGGTCTTGATCGGATCACCGCCCGAGACCGCCGCGGCGGCAAATGACGCAAGCCCCACCGGTGGCGTCACATCGGCCATGATGCCGAAGTAAAAGACGAACAGATGCACCGCGATCAGCGGCACGATCAGGCCTTCCTGCGCACCCAGCTGCACGACAACACCGGCCATCAGCGACGAGACAACGATATAGTTCGCCGTGGTCGGCAGCCCCATACCGAGGATCAGGCTGATGACGGCCACCAGGATGAGCATGACCAGCAGATGGCCACCGGACAGGAACTCGACGACCTCTGCCAGAACCTGGCCGATACCGGTCAGCGAGACCGCGCCGACGATGATCCCGGCGGTCGCCGTGGCGACGCCGATACCGATCATGTTCCTGGCACCGTTGGTCAGGCCGGCCAGCAGATCCAGAAAGCCGGATTTGATAACCTCCGCGTAATTATTCTCACCCCGGAAATAGGCCTTCAGGGGCTTTTGCGTCAGCACCTGGAAAATCAGCAAAGAAGTCGCCCAGAATGCGGACAGACCCGGTGATTTCCGCTCAACCATCAGGAACCAGACCAGCACGATGATCGGCAGGATGTAATGCAGGCCGGTCTTGCCAATTTCCGACATTTTCGGCAATTCGATGATTTCCGCGTTCGGATCATCCAGTTCCAGATCCGGATACCGGGCCGCGACGCGGACCAGGGCGACGTGGATCGCGATCAGAACCGCCCCCAGGATCGGACCGGCGCTGTCACCAAACAGACCCTTGGTCCAGCCGATGCCGTAATAGGTGCCGACCGAAAGCACAGCGACGACGGCGATACCGATCAGAAACCCGTTGATCTTTTGCATGACGGTCCGCATCGGACCGGTTTTAGCCATGCCCTTCATGCCGTTCTTGGCGGCTTCGAGGTCAACCAGATAAAACAGGGCGATGTAGGAAATAACCGCCGGCAGGAAGGCATGTTTGACGACTTCCTGATAGGAAATGCCGACATATTCCACCATCAGGAACGCGGCGGCACCCATCACCGGCGGCATGATCTGACCATTGACAGAGGATGCAACCTCAACCGCACCGGCTTTTTCCGACGAGAACCCGACCCGCTTCATCAGCGGAATGGTGAACGTGCCGGTGGTTACGACGTTGGCAATGGATGAGCCGGAAATCAGGCCGGTCATGGCCGAGGCCAGAACGGCCGCCTTGGCCGGACCGCCACGCAGATGGCCGAGCGAGGCAAAGGCGACCTTGATGAAGTAGTTACCGGCACCGGCTTTATCGAGCAAGGCGCCGAACAGCACGAACAGGAACACGAACTGTGTCGACACACCGAGGGCGATGCCGAACACACCCTCCTGGGTGATCCACAGATGCGACATCGCCTTGTTAAACGATGCCCCCTGCCAGGCAATGATGCCCGGCGCGTATTCGCCGAAGAAGATATAGGCGGCGAAGATCATGGCGACGACCATCAGCGGCGGCCCGAGGGCGCGGCGCGTCGCTTCGAGCAAGAAGATCAGCCCGACGGCTGAGACGACAAGATCAGCCGTTGTCGGCAGACCCGGCCGGTCGGCAAGTTCGTTCGCAAAAATGGCCATGTAGGCAGCGCACGACATGCCGGCGATGCCGAATATCCAGTCCTGTACCGGAATGCGATCCTTGGGCGATGACTTGAGGGCCGGATAGGCCATGAAGGCCAGGAAGACCGCAAAGCCCAGATGTGTCGGGCGGGTGTGCGAATTGTTGGGAATGGGGATGATATCAGCAAAAACAAACGGCAGCGGAGAGGCAATCCATAACTGGTACAACGACCAGGCGATGGCCACGCAGGTCAGAAATATACCGATCGATCCGGACGGTGTGCGACCGCCTGTATCCGATGAGGCAACGAGATCCTGCAACTCAGCATCGGTCATCTGCTTCGATGAAGTATTATCGCTCATTACTTTCCCCTCTCGCCCCGTCGGCCTGAATACCGACATGCTGAAATCCTGTTTAAGTCGTTTTTTTATGGCAGCTTGATTGCGGAAGTTTTTTTAATTTCCCTGTCGTCGGCGCGTTTGAATATCCAGTAAAACAATAACCAAAAAAAGATCGGGGGCGGACATCAGCCCGCCCCCAACCAGCCTTGTTACTTGACCAGACCGGCTTCTTTGTAATACTTCGCGGCGCCGCCATGCAGCGGAGCCGAATTGGCGTCTTTCACCATTTCTGATTTTTTCAGATTGGCAAAAGCCGGGTGCAGCTTCTTGAAGGTGTCGAAGTTATCGAACACGGCCTTGACGACAGCATAAACCGTATCGTCAGGGGTATTCGTCGAGCTGACGAAGGTTGCGGCAACACCGTAAGTCGGCGTGTCCGTGTCGGTGCCCGTGTACATGCCACCGGGAATGACCGCCTTACGATAGAACGAATTGGCAGCAACCAGCTTGTCGATGGCCGCGCCGTCAGTAGCAACAAGGTTCGACTCGCACGACGTGGTCGCTTCCTTGAGGGTTCCCGACGGGTGACCGACCAGGAAGAAGAACGCATCGATCTGGTTGTCACAAAGCGCCTGTGACTGCTCGGACGACTTGAATTCGGTCGCCAGTTTCAGATCGTCGCGCTTCCAGCCGAGCGCCTCTTCCATGACTTCCCACGAACCACGTGTACCGGAACCGGGGTTACCGATGTTGACGCGCTTGCCCTTGAGATCCATTACGTTTTTGATATTGGAGTCCTTGCGGGCCAAAATCGTCACCGGCTCGGGGTGCACGGAGAACACGGCGCGCAGTTCTTTGAACGGGCCCTGATCCTTGAATTTATCCGTACCGTTGTAGGCGTGATACTGCCAGTCGGACTGGGCGACGCCCATATCAAGCTCGCCGGCGCGAATGGTGTTGATGTTGTAGATCGAACCACCCGTGGATTCCACCGAGCAACGGATACCGTGGGATTTGCTGTCCTTGTTGACGAGACGGCAGATCGCACCACCCGTCGGGTAGTAAACGCCGGTCACGCCACCGGTACCGATCGAGATGAATTTCCCGGCGGCTTCGACAGTCCCTGCGGAAACCGCAAGACCGAGTAAAGCGGCACTGACCGCCAGAGTTTTCTTGATTTGCATCGTGACTCCTCCTTGAAAGTTCGTTTTCGTTAAAAGTTCCAAATCATTTACGTCGTCTTTCGGTCGTAATGAGGCCAAGTAGTTCAGCCCCGGAAACCGATTGAAGTCTGAGCCTCCCCCCGGCCCTCCCCCAGACCGACCAACAGACCAGCCAGTCATGCCGGACACAAAGTCCAGCGCATCATCCGTGGCACGCCCCGTTGCGGGTCTGAGCCGGCGAATGAATTCCTTTGTAGAGCGCTTAAAAAAGCAGCGATCCCTACAACATGATTCATGATACTATGCACATCATGAGCCATGTTGTCCACGACCTTGCGGCTGTTCCTGACTTTAAGGCTCCCCGAAACGGACATTTTGTTCCCGTTTTTTTACTGGTTAGAGAAAGTCTAGCACAGGGTGGCGGAGAGGCAAGTCAACGGTTTCCCGGGTAGTGGGTCAGTTTGAAAATGTCGCACGAAAATACGAGGCTAGATCGAGAGATGTGCCGCCCCTTGCATAAAGGCAGCGGTGATCTGTAACTCGAATGTCTGCGACACGGATTTCAGGATGGTGATGGTCTACATAACCGTCAGGGTGAGTATAGATTGATTGCACCAGTTCTTTGGGGAGCAAGTAATAGTCTTGAGCTTGCCCGCAAATCCATAGTTCGTAGTCACCTTGTAGGCTGTTGGGATTTAGATTGAACGCAAAAGTCTTGCCGCCCTTTTTAGGTTTGGTCCGATATCGGGCGTGGACCGAAACCTCCCCGACCATCCATATGCTGTTGCCTGTTAGAAACGATTCGTGCTCGGGATCAATGATCCGCAAAGCATTTTTGATGGTTTGTTCATTCTGCTGCATCTTTTGCGCTCCACTTTCTGTACGGGCCGCGTTTCGTGAGGGCCGGCTCCGCAGCTTCGACCAGCGCCACGATATCCGACATTTCCCAAAGACGATCCGAGACACCAGCGGCCATTGCAGGAGTTAGTCCATTGAGGCTCTTATGCTGGCGAACGAAGTTATAGTACATCATGTGCATCGCGACCGCGTAACAGTGATTTTCGATCTTCTTTGAAAAGCCGTTGGTCAAACGAGTGAAGCGGCGCATGTGCATACGCATCGTGAGATTGCTACGCTCGACGTATGACGTGCTCACATCTTCTTAGGCGGGGTTGCTTTCAACGCGGCGCTCCTCTCCTTTGGGGCCTTTAGAGCCAGATTCAAAAGTTATATTGTAATATCAATGAATTAACGTTTTATTGTCCGTCATCCCCGCGAAAGC
>JBBDOA010000078.1:0-5493 GCA_040877275.1 Rhodospirillales bacterium
GTTTCATGCAGGCATCCAGTTCACGCACGGCATCGGTTGTCTGAACTGAGACGGCCAGATTCTCTGCCGGCGTGCCGTTGCGAACCGTTTCCAGCCATGCGAGGTCGGCACCAGCCTGAAAGTGCTTGCCGTTTCCCTTGATGACAATGACCCGGACGTCGTCGTTGACGCTCAGGGAACGGACCCCGTCCAGCAGCATACGGACCATGTCACCGTTATAGGCATTATTGACCTGTGGCCGATTGAGGGTAACGACGGCGACGCCCCGATCATCAATGGTGCAGAGGACGCTGGGTGATTGGTCGGACATGGTGTCTCCTTGGCTGATGATTAATTTTCTAATTTTCAGGTTCGGTTCTGGACAAAGAGTGATCGTGCGCGAATATAAAGACCATGAAAAAAGTAAACTTTTCCAGGGATGATGTCGAAGTCATCGCCAACACGCCCGCTTACGACGGTTTTTTCAATCTTGACCTCTATACATTGCGTCATCGGCAGTTTTCCGGCGACTGGGGCCCCGAGATTAAGCGTGAGGTTTTCGAACGCGGACACGCCGTCGGCGTTCTGCCCTATGACCCGGTCGCTGATAGCGTGGTTCTTATCGAGCAGTTCAGGGCCGGGGCCTTTGCTGCCGTATCATCGCCCTGGTTCGGCAGCGAATCCTCGCCGTGGCTGATTGAAACGGTTGCCGGGATCATTGATGAAGGCGAGTTGCCGGAAGACGTCGCCTACCGCGAAGCCATGGAGGAAACCGGGCTTGCGTTGAAGGGCTTGCTGCCCGTCTGTCATTACCTGGTCAGCCCTGGCGGCTCGACGGAATCCGTCTTCGTGTATATCGGCCATGCCGATGCTGACAAGGTTGAAGGCCTGCACGGCATGCGACACGAAGGCGAGGACATCCGCCCGTTCGCGGTGCCGTTGCAGGAGGCTTACGATGCCATTGCCGCCGGGCACATCAACAACGGCATGACGATTATCTGTCTGCAATGGTTGATGTTGAACAGAGAGCATGTGCGCACCAAATGGTTATAAGCGCCGAATATTCGTCCAACCCTTGATTGGCCGCAGGTGCGCCGATAATCTGACATCAACATGAGCCATCAGAACGATTCGACCGGGGAAATCATTCATGGATATCAAGAGCGGTTTTGAAGAAACCGTCGGCAACACACCTTTGATAAAGCTTCAGGGCGTATCCGAGGCCACCGGCTGCAATATTTACGGCAAGGCGGAATTTCTCAACCCAGGGCAATCGGTCAAGGACCGGCCGGCCCGGCAGATGGTGCTGGATGCCGAAGCGGCCGGTATTCTGAAACCCGGCGGCACCATTGTCGAAGGCACGGCCGGTAACACCGGCATCGGCCTTGCCCTGATGGCCAACACGCGCGGTTACAAGTGCAAAATTGTGATGCCGGATACGCAGAGCCAGGAAAAAAAGGATATGCTCCGGCTGTGCGGCGCCGAACTGCTGGAAGTCCCCGCATTGCCCTTTTCCAATCCCGACAACTATCAGCATATCGCTCGCCGACTGGCCGAAGAAACAGCGGCCAATGAACCTGCCGGCTGCCTGTTTGCCGATCAGTGGAATAACCTGTCCAACCGCAAGGCCCATTACCTGTCGACCGGTCCGGAAATCTGGAAACAGACCGATGGCAAGGTTGATGGCTTCATTTGTTCTGTCGGTACCGGCGGCACGCTTGCCGGCACATCCTCCTATCTCAAGGAAAAGAACCCGAATATTGCCATCGGTTGCGCCGACCCGCTGGGCGCTGCCATGTATAACCTGTTCAAGAATGGTGAGGCCGTTGCTTCCGAAGGTGGCTCCATTGCCGAGGGGATCGGCCTCGGGCGCGTTACTGCGATCATTGAAGATATCACGCTCGGCTATCCGTATATGATCCCGGATGAAGAAGCGCTGCCGTTCGTCTTTGACCTGCTCAAGCATGAAGGGCTATGCCTCGGGGGATCGAGCGCCATCAATATTGCAGGGGCCGTGCGCCTCGCCAAAGACCTCGGGCCAGGGCACACGATCGTGACGATCCTGTGTGATTCCGGAACCCGTTATCAGTCCAAACTGTTCAATCCGGCATTTTTGAAAAGCAAGAACCTGCCGGTTCCTTCCTGGTTGGAGTAGCCCATGACGTATAGCAATCCGGACGCTCTGGTCTCGACCGAATGGCTTTCTGAGCATCTGAACGCGCCTGATGTGCGTATCGTCGATGCGACGAGCTTTCTGCCCGGTACCGGCAGGAATGCCAAGGCGGAGTACCGTGAATGCCATATTCCCGGTGCCGTGTATTTCGATATTGATGATATTGCCGATGACGGGAATGATTTACCGCATATGATTCCGTCTCCAGAAAAGTTTTCGAGCCGGGTCCGCAAGCTGGGTCTTGGCGATGGCAATCGCATCGTTGTCTATGACGCCAATGGCGGCGGCATGGCGGCCTGCCGGGCCTGGTGGATGTTCCGGCTGTACGGACACGAGGATGTCTCGGTGCTGAATGGCGGCCTGCCAAAGTGGCTGGCGGAAGGTCGCGAAACCGACGATCTGCCCCCGGTGCCGCGTGAACGGCACTTCACAGCCCGGTTTAATAATTTTCTGGTCCGCTCCGTTGATCAGTTACTGGACAACTGCAAGGCGCAGCGGGAATTGATTGTCGATGCCCGAAGTGCGGATCGCTTTGCCGGTACCGGTGACGAGCCTCGTCCCGGGTTGCGCAAGGGGCATATCCCCGGAAGCGTCAATCTGCCGTTCAACAGGCTGATGGATAAAGACGCGAATTTCACAATTCGCTCGGCGGATGAAATCAGAAAAACCTTCAAGGACGCCGGTATTGATTTTTCGTCCCCGGTTGTTGCCAGTTGCGGTTCAGGCGTGACGGCATGCGTGATCGCCTTTGCCGGGCATCTGGTTGGCCACAGTGAAATCGCTGTCTATGACGGGTCTTGGACCGAATGGGGCGGCCGTCCCGACACACCGATTGAAACCGGTTGAAATGACAGGCCACGCAAATGACAGGCCACGCAAATGACGGGCCACGCAAATGACGGGCAAGGCGGCTGAAGCTGAAATCGAGACGGTCATCACCTGGCTGGAAATGGCCGCGCCGCCGACTTCTCCGCCACCACCATCACCGCTTGGTCCGCACGCGATCATGCGGGCCGATAACCCCACGGTTTCATTTTATCGCTATCTCTACAATACGGTCGGCCATGACCATTTGTGGTGGGAACGCCGGGCCCTTACGGACGAGCAGTTGCGTGACGCCGTCTGCGCGGAAAATGTTGATGTCTTCGTGTTATACGTTGCGGGCGTCCCCGCCGGTTATTTCGAGCTTGGTCATGATGCTGAAAAGAATGAGATCGATCTTGTCTATTTCGGTCTGATACCGGAATTCATCGGTCAGAGGTACGGTGCCTTTCTTTTGCGGATGGCCATTGATGAAGCCTGGCAGCGCAGACCGGCCCGCTTGACCGTGAATACCTGCACCCTTGATCATCCGAACGCATTGCAGCTTTATCAGCGTGCCGGGTTCGAGGTTTATGAACAGAAGAAGCGGATGATCCCCGATCCCGAAAAAGCAGGTTATTTCGACTGACTGACCGGAAGCCAGCGGTTACAGAAGAAAGACGGCCCGCTTCGTTGCCGAAATGCGGACCGTCTCACCATCCCCCCTCTGGGATAACCAATAACCTAGTGGCCGAGAATCTGGCTCAGGAATAATTTTGTGCGGTCATGCTGCGGGTTTTCAAAGAATTCGTGTGGCTCGTTGGATTCAATGATTTCCCCCACATCCATGAAGATCACCCTGTCGGCCACCGTTTTCGCAAAACCCATCTCGTGCGTCACGCACAGCATGGTCATGCCGGTTTCCGCCAGCTCGATCATGGTGTCGAGAACTTCCTTGATCATTTCCGGATCAAGCGCTGAGGTCGGTTCATCGAACAGCATGATGCGCGGATTCATGCAGAGCGAGCGGGCAATCGCCACGCGCTGCTGTTGACCGCCGGAAAGCTGACCCGGGTATTTTAACGCCTGTTCGGGAATTTTGACCTTGTTCAGATATTCCATGGCCTTTTCTTCAGCTTCCGCCTTGGGTGTCTGACGCACCCAGATCGGGCCGAGTGTGCAGTTTTCAAGAACCGTCAGATGCGGAAACAGATTGAAGTGCTGGAACACCATGCCGACTTCACGGCGGATCGCATCGATCTGCTTGAGGTCGTTGGTCAGCTCGATACCGTCAACGAAGATGTGACCCTTCTGATGTTCTTCCAGACGGTTGATGCAGCGGATCATCGTTGATTTACCGGACCCCGACGGACCGCAGATAACGATTCTCTCGCTTTTCTTGACCTGCAGGTTGATGTCCTTGAGGACGTGAAAATCCCCGTACCACTTGTGCATGTTTTTGATGACGATCAGCTCATCATTGTTTGTTGCGGAGCCGACGGATGCGACTGCTGCGTTTGTTTCAGCCATTGTTTTTAGCCTTTCCCTGTTGCGCTTTAGCGCTTGTAACCTTTGTCCAACTTGCCTTCTAGGTAGATCGAGTAACGCGACATACCGAAACAAGCCACGAAGAAGAACAGTGCGATGGAAATGTATATCTCGTTTGAGAGACCATTCCATTTGGCATCAGCCATTGATGATCGACCCATCCCCAGAACATCGAGAAGACCGATGATCAACACCAGTGTTGTGTCTTTGAACAAACCAATGAAGGTATTGACGATACCTGGAATGGAAATCTTCAGCGCTTGCGGCAAGACAATCAGTCGCATTGATTGCCAGTATTTGAGGCCCATGCTGTTGGCTGCCTCATACTGGCCGTTCGGAATGGCCTGCAAACCACCCCGTACAACTTCGGCAATATAAGCTGACGCAAACAGCGTCACCATGATCAGCACCCGCAGCAACAGATCGAATGTTGTTCCGGGCGGCAGGAAATAGTTGAGCATTGTTGATGCGACAAACAGCAGCGTAATCAATGGTACGCCACGGATGAATTCGATGAAGCAGACCGAAATCGATTTGACGATGGGCAGATGCGATTGTCGCCCGAGGGCCAGAAGTATGCCCAGCGGAAGCGAGAACGCGATGCCGGTAACTCCGACCACCGTATTCAGCATCATACCGCCAAATTCGTCTGTGCCGACATGCTCGAGTCCAAAGCCACCCAGCAACAGCCAACCAGCAATGAACGGATATGCAATCGAGAACAACAACCAGGGCTTCCGCATGGGCGTCTTGTCAAACAGGACCGGCACCAGTGCGAAGATCAGCAGCACGAATGACAGATCAACGCGCCATCTCAATGCTTCCGGATAAAAACCGTAAACAAGAATACCCAGGCGGCTTTTGATGAAGGCCCAGCAGGCACCGCTGCTTTGCTCTCTGCATTCCACACGGCTATTCGCTTCCATGACAGAATCGAAAATAGTCCAATCCAAAATAGGCGGGATTAACTTGTAGAGCAGATAGAGTCCGAT
>JBBDOA010000079.1:0-5352 GCA_040877275.1 Rhodospirillales bacterium
CTGATGCAGGATCGCCGCCGTTTCAACCATTTCGACCATGAACGTCGAGCGGCCCCGCGCCAGATCATCTGCCGCACCGACCCTGGAAAATAGCCGGTCGACGAAGCCGATGTGCGCCTGCCTGGCCGGCACATAAAGTCCGGCCTGGGCAAGGATGGCAATCAGCGCGTTCTGTCTCAGGAATGTGCTTTTACCCGCCATGTTCGGACCGGTCAGCAGCCACAATCGCCCGCCCTGCCGTTCAGCATCGCCAGCCTCAAGACGGCAATCATTGGCAACGAAGCTGCCTTCGCCGCTGCGTCCGAGCGCGCGCTCAACGACCGGATGTCGGCCGCCTTCAATGTTGAAGGCATCGCTATCGTCAACCACGGGGCGGACAAACCCGTTGTCGACCGCCAGTTCGGCCACGGCTGAAGCCACATCCAGCACCGCCAGTGCCGCCGCCGTTGCATCGATTGCCGTGCCCTGGCTCTGCAACCGGGCGCACAACTCAGCAAACATTTCCAGTTCCAGAGCCAGTGCCCGCTCCCCGGCGCGTGAAATTTCCGCCTCAAGATCATTCAGCTCAACGGTGGTGTAGCGCACCGCATTGGCCATGGTCTGGCGGTGAATAAACGCGCTTTCCGTACCGGACGGCATTTGGTCGGCCTGCCTGGCAGTAACTTCGATAAAATAGCCCAGCACATTATTGTGCCGGACCTTGAGCGCCTGAATACCGGTCTCATCGGCATACCGCTTCTGCAGGGCGGCAATCAGCCGGCGGCTTTCGTCGCGCATCGAAACCAGCTCGTCCAGCCTTGGCAGATAGCCCCTCTGAATGAACCCGCCGTCAGCGCAAGACACCGGCGGCTCGGCAACCAGCGCCCGGGACAACTCGTCGATCAGTTCCCCGTGACCGCCCAGGGCCGTCATCAGGTCCGGCAAGTCGGCTGCCGTCTGCAGCGAAGATACTGAACCCAGCGCGTCCCTGATCTTGCCCGCCGAGATGAGACCACCCAGAACAGCGCCGAGATCCCTGGGCCCGCCCCGGCCGATACTGAGCCGGCTCATCGCCCGGGCGATTTCAGGAACAGATTTCAAATGCCCCCTGAGCGCCTCACGGGCCCGGGCGTCGGCATGGAATACCGCCGTGATATCAAGCCTGTTGTTGATGGCTTCGGGATCGGTCAGCGGCGCGGCAATGCGCGCTGCCAGCAACCGAGCCCCGCCACCGGTCACCGTGCGATCAACCGCATCGAGCAGGCTGCCGCGCCGTTCACCTGACATGGTCTGGGTCAGTTCCAGATTGCGCCGTGTTGCCGCGTCGATTTCCATGACCGCGCCTTTTTCGACACGTGCCGGCGGATGCAAACGGGGCAAGCGCCCTTTCTGGGTCAGCTCCACATAATCGACCAGCGCCCCGGCCGCCGCGATCTCGGCACGCGTGAAGGCGCCAAAGGCGTCCAGTGTCCTGACCCCGAAAAGAGCCTGCAGCCGTCGCCGTGCGTTTTCGCTGTCGAACCGCACCGCCGGCAATACGGTCAGACAATCTTCGACATCAAACCAGACCTGTTCCGGCAGGTTTGCCGCAAGCAATTGATCCGCAACGATCACCTCGCCCGGATCGAGCCTGGCCAGGATGGCGGCAAGATCGCCCGCCTCGGCGGTCTGGGTGCGGAATTCCCCGGTCGAGATATCCAGCCAGGCGACGGCATAATCGGCCTGCGCCCGGGCAACACAGGCCAGATAATTATGGCGGCGCGATTCCAGCAGACTGTCTTCGGTAATCGTGCCCGGGGTAACGATGCGGGCAACCCCGCGTTCAACAACTGATTTCGAACCCCGTTTTTTCGCTTCCGCCGGATCTTCGGTCTGCTCGCAAATGGCGACCCGAAAACCCTTTCTGATCAATCTGTTGAGATACACTTCGTGACTGTGGACCGGGACCCCGCACATCGGGATATCTTCTCCCTGATGCTTGCCGCGCTTGGTCAGGGCAATATCAAGGGCACCCGCAGCGGCCACCGCATCATCGAAGAACATCTCGTAAAAATCGCCCATCCGGTAAAACAGCAGGTCGTCCGGGTGCGCCCGCTTGATCTGCAGATACTGCACCATCATCGGCGTTACGGCTTTGTCGGTGGGGCTTTCCAGAGGCGTCTCCGCTTCCGGATCAGGGCCTTCATTGCGTGCTTCGGACTGCTCGTTCATCAATCATCCGGTCATCGGCGGTGGCGATAAAAAATCGACAGGACCATACCACACGCAGCGCCTACGTCACACGCGCCGTTGCACTTTTTGTTTCTACGGTCAAAATAGCGATCCGGGCTCAGGCCAGCGCCTCCGGCGTGCCCGGAAATGGACCAAGAACAAAAGATTAATACCCTGGGAGAACCTTCATGGACGACCGCGCGACCGAGATGCTCTACAACGAAGCCTTGCGCATGCATGCCTCCGGCAAGCCCGGCAAGATCGAGATTCAGCCGACCAAACCGCTGACCACACAGCGCGATCTGACGCTGGCGTATTCGCCGGGCGTCGCCGGTCCGTGCCTCGCCATCCACGCCGACCAGAGCAAGGTCTATGACTATACCGCGCGCGGCAATATGGTCGCGGTGATTTCCAACGGAACCGCGGTGCTGGGCCTCGGCAACATCGGCCCGCTCGCCAGCAAGCCGGTGATGGAAGGTAAGTGCGTTCTGTTCAAACGCTTTGCCGATGTCGATGCCTTCAACGTCGAGGTCTTTTCGGAAGACGTCGACGAGATCGTCAACAGCATCCGCCTGTTCGGCAACGCTTTCGGCGGCATCAATCTCGAAGACATCAAGGCGCCCGAATGTTTCATGATCGAGCAGCGGCTGCGTGAACTGCTCGACATTCCGGTGTTCCATGACGACCAGCACGGCACAGCAATCATAACGGCCGCCGGGCTGATCAACGCCATTGATTTGACAGGGCGCTCCCTTGGTGATGCCAAAATCGTCATCAACGGGGCTGGTGCCGCCTCGATCGCCTGCGCTGATCTGATGACGGCGATGGGCGTCAACGCCAGCAACATCGTCATGTGCGATTCCAAGGGCGTGCTTTACCGCGGCCGTCAGGAAGGCATGAACCAGTGGAAATCAGCCAAGGCCGTCGATACCGACGCCCGCACACTGGGTGATGCGATGAAGGGCACGGACGTGTTTATCGGCCTTTCCGTGAAGGGAGCCGTCAGCAAGGACATGGTCGCATCAATGGCGGCAAACCCGATTATCTTCGCCATGGCCAACCCCGACCCCGAGATCACGCCGGAAGACGTCAGGGAAGTCCGGAGCGATGCCATCATGGCGACCGGCCGGTCCGATTATCCCAACCAGATCAACAATGTCCTTGGCTTCCCGTATATCTTTCGCGGTGCCCTCGACGTCAGGGCCAGACGCATCAACGAGGAAATGAAAATCGCTGCCGCCTATGCCCTGGCCGAGCTGGCCCGCGAGGATGTGCCGGACGAGGTGGACGCCGCCTATGCCGGTATCCATCTGCAATACGGTCCGGACTATCTGATTCCGACGCCGTTTGATCCGCGCCTGATCGTTGCCGTCCCCAGGGCCGTCGCCCAGGCCGCCATGGATTCCGGCGTCGCCCAGAAACCGATCGAGGATATGGCGGCGTACACCAGCAAGCTGTCAGCACGACTGAATCCGATCACCGGCAATCTGCAGGCGACGTTCGATCAGGTGCGCGCACACCCGCGGCGGGTCGTCTTTGCAGAAGGCGAGGAAGAAAAATCCATTCGTGCCGCACATGCCTTCCTGAACGCCGGTTATGGCACGCCGGTGCTGGTCGGCAGAGAGCAGCGTGTTCTCGAGACCATGAAGGCGCTCGGTCTTGGCAACAACGAAGGCATGGAAATCCACAATGCCCGCCTGTCGTCCAGAAATGACGATTATGCTGATTATCTCTATCAGCGGCTGCAGCGCAAAGGCAGTCTGAAGCGCGATTGTCTGCGCATGGTCAATCAGGATCGCAACATATTTGCCGCCTGCATGGTCGCAACCGGTGATGCCGATGCCATGGTCACGGGCCTGACCCGCAACTATCACGCGGCCATGAACAATATAGCGCTGGTCATTGATCCGGCACCGAATTCACGTGTCATGGGGCTGTCGCTGGTCATTGACCGCGGCCGCACGCTGTTCATTGCCGACACTGCCGTTCATGAATCACCGAACCCGGCAGAGCTTGCCGATATCGCCCAGCAGGCTGCCACCGAAGTCCGGCGTTTCGGTCACGAGCCCCGGGTCGCACTGGTCTCGTTCGCCAATTTCGGCCATCCGGACCTGCCGCGTGCCGAACTGGTCCGCGAAGCCGTGGAAATACTCGACCAGCGCGGTGCCGATTTTGAATATGACGGCGAAATGGCCGTTGATGTCGCGCTGAACAAGGATTTGCTGGCAAATTATCCGTTCTGCCGCCTGTCCGATACCGCCAATGTGCTGGTCATGCCGGGCCTGCACAGCGCACAGATCAGCACCAAACTACTGGCTTCGGTCAGCGGCTCGACAGTACTGGGCCCGTTGATCAAGGGTCTCAGCAAGCCGGTCCAGGTGGTCCCCATGGGCGCAACCGTTGCGGATATGGTGACACTGGCGGCGCTGACGGCGCATCAGGCTGAGGATTGATCCGGGATCGAAGCCCCGCCAGGCTTCATGCCGGAGCCTCGGCCCGGGCTATCGCTTCGCGCACCAGTTCCATAGCTTCCTCTGCCTCGCCCCAGCGCTTCACCTTGACCCACTTGTTAGGCTCAAGGTCTTTATAATGCTCGAAGAAGTGCTGGATCTGGCTGATCTGGACCGGGCGAATATCCCGGTAGGAACTGATATCGCCATAAAACGGGTGCAGGGCATCGACCGGAACACACAGCAGTTTCTCATCAACGCCGCTTTCGTCTTCCATGATCAGAACCCCGATCGGACGGCATTTGATAACGCAGCCCGGGATCACCGGCATCTGCCCAAGCACCGCCGCATCCATCGGATCGCCGTCTTCCGACAGGGTATGGGGGATGAAACCGTAATTGATCGGATAGTACATGGCGGTATGCAGAAAGCGGTCGACAAACAGAGCGCCGGATTTCTTGTCGACTTCATATTTGACCGGATTGCCGCCAAGCGGGATTTCGATCAGCACGTTAACGTCATAAGGTGGATTGTCGCCGATCGGTACCAGATCCATATTCATAGCAGGGTCCTCAATACAATCTGTGAACAAGCCCTCCCAAGCCGCCGCACCATAAACTTTTCGAGGCTGTGGCTCCACATAATTCCAACGCGCTGCTAGTGTGGTGGATTCGAAGTTCCCATCATTGTTCGGGGCAACCACTTTCGGGAA
>JBBDOA010000080.1:0-28503 GCA_040877275.1 Rhodospirillales bacterium
TCACAAATACGGCTGTTAGGGAATCATGAATCCGATTGGTCGCAACGCGCTCTAGATCAATATGTTTCTAGTGTCCTTATCGAATCCGAAGTTCGAAAAGAGGATGCCCAAAATGCGACGAACTTCGGATTCGGGACACTAGACGAATTTGTAGTCATTTGCGGTTACGGCACCGGTCACGGTTACGCCGTCATTGGACAGCGGCAACCTGAGTGACGTTGTCTGCAGGCGCACACGCTTGACCGATTCCCAGATGGTTCGGTGAAACAGGGGTTGTCGTTGCTCGATGAGAACGGGGAACAGCCTGGCATTGACGAATCCGTAGCCCTGCACTTTGTCTTTGTAATAGGTTTTTCCGGTCAGCTCCTTGCCGGCGGCTTCGACCATCGACGAGCCGAAGAACCGGTAATAATAATCCAGCGGTGGCCCGACGAAATCAATAACCGCCAGGCACGGCACCAGTCTGGGCGGTAAGGCATCAAGCTTGAATGCGGATTGCGGCGGGCCCACCGCGTCCTGACGCAGCGCATCCCAGTAAAGATAAGCTGCATTGATATCAAGCCTGGCGACGTCTGCGCGGGTGATCTCGGCGCTTTCTATAATCCGGTCCAACGGGTCTCGGGTATTGCCGAACATCTGAACCTCGGTTAGCCAAAGGGCTCGACGCATGACAGCTCCGGGACAACCCCCGTGGTATGCAGTTAGTGCCCGACGTGTTGTCGAAATCATAGTACAACAATTTGTTCTGCCATGCCACATAACGGGCGGTGTTCAGGCAATGCGGTGATGTGCTTCCCATGTCGTGGGAACTGGGGTATCTAGAACTATTGATAATTCAGGAGGCTTCAGATGCTTAAAAATATCACCCGCTTCGGCGTGCTGGCGCTGGCCGTCGTTGCGATCAGCGGTCTCGCGGCCTGTTCGCCGGAGGTTGGCTCCAAGGAATGGTGCGAGAAACTGAAGGAAAAGCCGAAAGGCGACTGGTCAGGCAATGAAGCGGCCGATTTTGCCAAGCATTGCGTATTTTAGAGCCCTGACCCCAGGGGCGTGATTCCGGCGGCAGGTGCGTTCAGCCGGCGTCCCTCTCACGCATATAATACATGAGATCAAGCGGCGGCGGGTCGCTCGGCACCTGGGTCAGCAGCGCATGGATCTGGCCGCGGTGGTGGGTTGCGTGATTGAACATGTGTGCGAGGATGACGCGGCGTTTGTCAGTGCCGTCTACCCCGACCAGCGATGAATAGGTGATCTTTTGCTCAAGGGCGGCGGCATCAAAGCTGTCGGTAAAGCGGATCAGGATGTCGTCTTCGGTGACCCGCTCGCTGATATACGTCGCGCGGTCGGGAACGACGCTCTGATCCAGACGGTCTACCGGATAGGGCTTGGCCTCCATCCTGCCGCGCCACAACCGGTCGACCAGCAGGAGGTGGTTCAGCGCTCCGTGAATAGATCCGAAGAATGCCGGCCGCCGGGCCATGTAGTCGGCCTCATCAAGGGCTGAAATTGCCTTGATCAGCCGCGCATTGGCCCATTTGTTGTACCGCGCCATCAACCTCAGATGTTCCTGCATCGCGCCCGCTTCCCTTGCTGTTTTATCCGACTTGCCGCTATATCCTGCACGCCGGACGGGCCGTCTCAATAAAAAAAGGATATATCGGTCAGGCGTATCGGTCAGGCGCGCCAGAACGGCTTGGCGGCTTCGTGTGCTGCGTCCCTGGCGGACAGGCCCATGTCATCCAGCAGGCGGGCATCCATTGTTGCCAGGGCATGGCGCTGTTTCAGGCGCTGTTCCCACACCACAAGCAGATCGAGACCCCGTTCCGGCAAGGCGAAGACAGCGATCACGGCGGATATGATGCTGCGTGCGGTTGCGCTGGTGAGCGGCAAGACTCTGAGGATACTGTACATCTGAATTCTCCCGTAAAGCGCCTGTCGAACGGTTCCGACCGGCTTTGATGGGATCATGAATAAACGGGATCGGAAAAACCGACAAACGACATTAATTGATATTCGAATTAGAAAAACTTATATGAATGTTATGGTTACAATTAATAGTTATATTAAAATCAAATGATTATGGTAATAATGACAATCAACACTATATTTAATGGCAGATATTTGTTCATGGAAATTCCGTAAATATGAAACGCCGTCTTCCATCCCTGAACGCGCTCCGCGCCTTTGAAGCGGCCGCCCGGCATCTGAGCTTCACGCGGGCCGCCGACGAATTGCATGTGACCCAGGCGGCGATCTCGCATCAGGTCAAGACGCTTGAAGAGCAGATCGGCATCCTTTTATTCCAGCGGCGTAACCGGCAGTTGATCCTGACCGACGCCGGGCAGACCCTGCTGCCGGATCTGATTGCCGCGTTTGATGCCATGGACAGCGCATTGGCCCGGGTCAAGCGACGCGATCAGGCGGGCATCCTGACCGTTGCCACCATGGATAGCCTGGCCGCCGCCTGGCTGATGCCCAGGCTCGGCCGCTTTCGTGACGAAAACCCCGATATCGACATTCGGCTGGCGACGTCGGATCTGGTCGCCGATTACGACCGGGACGGCATTGATATCGGTATCCGCTATGGTATGGGGAACTGGCCTTCGCTGCGTGCCGAGGAACTGATGGGCGAGGATATTTTTCCGGTCTGTGCGCCGTCGCTGCTGAGTCGGGGGCCGGGCCTGAACAAGCCCGGTGATCTGCGCCATTATCCGCTGATTCACGATGACATGACTGAAGACTGGAACATGTGGCTCAACGCTGCCGGTCTCAGGGACGTTGATCCGACCCGGGGCACCGGCTACACCCATTCCAACCTGGTGATACAGGCGGCGATCAACGGCGAGGGGGTGGCGTTGGGGCGCGGTCTGCTGGTCGCGGATTCGATTGATGCCGGCAAGCTGGTCGCACCCTTTGATCTGGCATTGACGGCAAAATACCGGTATTTCGTTGCCAGCACGGAGACCAATTACGACCGCCCGAAAGTGCGCGTTTTCAGGGACTGGCTGATGCGCGAGGCCAGAAAGACGTCTTCAAAACTGAGCAAGGTTCAGCGCACGCAGGAGATCGAGACATGAGCAATCCGTTCATCATGGCCATCCGCACCAATCCCGGGCAGTTTTTTGGCGAGCTGGAAAGCGCCGAGCTCCGGGCCATCAGCGAGGCCTGTGTGGCAGAGCTGGAAAAGCGCGCCAAGGCCGGCGACCGCACCGCACCGGGGGCGCTGCAGGCACTTTACCGGGCGGTTGCCAATATCGAGATCTAGTTCTGCAATTCCGGTAAATCCCGAAACAATTCCAGTGCTTCCGGATTGGCCAGGGCTTCCTTGTTCTTGACGCCACGCCCATGCACGATATCGCGCACCGCCAGTTCCGTGATCTTGCCGGATTTGGTGCGCGGAATATCGCGCACGGCGACGATTTTGGCCGGTACATGGCGGGGTGTGCAGTTGGTGCGGATCCGGGTGCGGATTTTCTGTTCCAGCGCATCGTCGAGGGTCACGCCGCTGCGCAGGATCACGAACAGCACGACGCGGGCGTCATGGTCCCAATCCTGGCCGATAACGATGCTTTCCTGAATTTCGTCGAGCTTCTCGACCTGGCGGTAAATCTCGGCGGTGCCGATCCTGACGCCGCCCGGATTGAGGGTCGCGTCGGAGCGCCCGTATATGACGATGCCGCCATGTTCGGTCAGGAGGATGAAATCCCCATGCGTCCAGATGCCCGGGAACATCTCGAAGTATGCCGCTTTGAAGCGGGCATCGCCCGGATCGTTGAGGAAGCCCAGCGGCACCGTCGGAAACGGTCTGGTGCAGACCAGCTCACCTTTTTCACCCCGCACCGGCTTGCCTTCATCGTTATAAACATCGACCGCCATGCCCAGGAACGGCATCTGGATTTCACCGCGCCAGACCGGGCTGGTCGGATCGCCGCCGCAGAAACAGCCCATCAGATCGGTGCCGCCGGAAAACGACACCAGATGCACGTCGGGCTTCACCGCGTCATAAATGTAATCGAAGCCTTCCGGTGCCAGCGGCGATCCGGTCGAGCAGAGCAGACGGACCGTGCTTAAATCATGGCTGTCGCGCGGCCTGAGGCCGGCCTTGTTCAGGGCGTCGATGAATTTCGCCGAGGTCCCGAACAGGGTCATGCGTTCGGTGTCTGCAAACGTGAACAGGGTTTCGCCGCTCGGATAGAACGGCGAGCCGTCGTACAGCAGAAGTGTTGCGCCCCAGGCAATGTTGGTGACCAGCCAGTTCCACATCATCCAACCGCAGGTGGTGAAAAAGAACACCCGGTCGCCCGTGCGGATATCACAGTGCAGGGGCTGTTCGGAGGCGTGTTTCAGCAGCGTCCCGCCTTGTGTGTGGACAATACATTTGGGGGCACCGGTGGTGCCGCTGGAAAACATGATGTAGAGCGGGTGATCGAACGGCAACTGGCGGAAGCGGATGGGACCCGGTTCCAGGCCCTCGGCCGCATCGGCCAGCGTCTGTGCGTTGCCGAGCGGCCCGACGTCGGCGGCTTCATCGCCATAGGGGATCAGGATCGTCTTGATCAGGCTTGGTAACTGGCCGGCAATCGTTGCCGTTTTCGGCCTGACGTCGTGGCGCTTGCCGTTGTACCAATACCCATCCGTGCAGAACAAAACCTTCGGTTCGATCTGACTGAAGCGGTCGAGCACGCCCTGTTCACCGAAATCGGGTGAACACGACGACCACACTGCGCCAAGCGCATTGGCAGCCAGCATGGCGATCACGGTTTCCGGCATGTTCGGCAGATAGCCGCAGACCCGGTCGCCTTCACCGACGCCGAGCCGTTCCAGCATCTGCACCATGACCGAGACCTGATCATGCATCTGATCAAAGCTGATCCGTCTGGATACCTTGTTTTCGCCATTGAAGACCAGCGCCTCGCCATCGCCGCGATGACGCAGCAGATTTTCGGCAAAGCTCAGCCGCGCATCCGGGAACCATTTCGCACCGGGCATCCTGTAGGCGTCATCGATGACCCGTTCACCCCGGGTCTCGGCAATGATCCCGGCGTCGTCCCAGACGCTGGTCCAGAATTTCTCGATCTCCGTGACGGAAAACTGCCAAAGCGCTCGGGTATCGGGCAGGGACACATTCCAGTCCGCCGCGACACGTTTGCGGAAGGCCGTCATGCGGGCGGCTTCAATCTGCGCCGGCGTTGGCTGCCAAAGGGGTGTGTTCACGGCGACCTCCTCAAAGTGCGCCGTCATTGCGTGCGGCGCATCAGACTTGTTCTTTACCCAGCAACGCCCGGGCCCGGGCACGATGGGCATCGGTGACGTGACCGGAAACCGACCGCCATGCTGCCCAGAATACGGCGGCATCGTCGGTAAATCCCAGCATCGCGATGAAATCGGGTAGCATATCGAAGGGCATCACGAAATAGGCAAGTGCCGCCATCAGGGTGACCCGCACCCGGTTCGGCGTTACGGGATCGGTGGCGCAATAATAAGCCGCCACGGCATCGTCAGTGAACGGAACCCGGCCCAGTGTCCGGCGCGCCTTGCTGACGAAGCCCTCTTCGACAATCTGCTCGTTTTCCTCAGGGGTTCGGCTCACGGTGTCGCCTCACATTGTAGGTTGTCACTTCTCTTGATAAACAGTCATGTGTCAATGCATCGGAGGATACGGAAATGGACGTCTCAGGTCACGCAGCGATCGTCACCGGGGCGGCATCAGGTCTCGGCGCGGCGACCGCCAGGGCGCTGGCGGCGGCCGGTGCCAGGGTCTCCTTGCTTGATCTGAACGCCGAAGATGCCGGTGCGCTGGCCGACGAGATCGGTGCCCTCGCCATCGGCTGCGATGTGACCAGTGCCGAAAGCGCCGAAGAAGCCGTGCGGGCAGCGCGTGACCGGCACGGCCCGGCGCGCATCCTGATCAGTTGTGCCGGCATTGCGCCACCGAAAAAAATCGTCGGCCGCGATGGACCGCAGCCCCTGGATGCCTTTGCCAGGGTGATCCAGGTCAACCTGATCGGCACCTTCAATCTGATGCGGCTTGCGGTTGCCGACATGCTGGCTCAGGACGCGCTTGAGACCGGCGAGCGGGGCGTTGTCATCAATACAGCATCGATTGCCGCCTTTGACGGCCAGATCGGCCAGACCGCCTATGCCGCGTCAAAGGGCGGGGTTGTGTCGATGACATTGCCGGCGGCTCGCGAACTGGCGAAAAGCGGGGTGCGCGTTCTGGCCATCGCGCCCGGCATCTTTGGCACGCCGATGCTGTATGGCCTGCCCGATGACGTGCAGCAGGCGCTGGGTGACAGCGTGCCGTTTCCGTCCCGGCTTGGCGATCCCGGGGAATACGCGAAACTCGCCTTGCACATGATCGATAACGTCATGATGAACGGCGAAGTGGTGCGGCTCGACGGGGCGCTGCGTATGGCGCCACAATGAGGCTGAGCCCGGTCAGGCTATGGTTTTTTGCAGCAATGCTTTGCGTCACCTGGCCGGTTTCGGGTAACGAAGCGGAACCCGTTTACAAACCGAAAAGCGTCTTCGGTGCCAGCGATGTTCGCGTCAAAGCCGATTCCAGGGTGTACCCGTGGACCGCGGTCGGGCGTTTTAACAAGGCCGGCCGCGGGCACTGCACGGCGACGGTGGTGGCCCCCCGGATCATCGTCACCGCGGCGCATTGTCTGATCAACCGCAATACCGGCGGTTATATGGCAGCGGAGGATTTGCATTTTGTCGCCGGCTGGGACCGGGGTGACTATCTGTTTCATTCGGTGGCAAAGGATATTCATCCGGCCCCCGGGCACGACCCGCTGCGCCCGGCGACACTGAAGGCGGTCGTCGTCGACTGGGCCCTGATCGTGCTGGAAAAAGACCCGGCCCCGGTGACCGGGATCCTTCGGCCGGTGCTGTATACCGAAAAGATTTTCTGGGAGTTGTTCAAGGCCAAGACCGTGTTCACCCAGGCCGGCTATAGCGGCGACCGGGGGCAGGTGCTGACGGCGCATCCGGGCTGCAAGATGTGGGGCTTCACCAAGGGATTGCAGGTTGCCGAGCACGGCTGTCAGGCGGTCCCGGGCGACAGTGGCTCGCCGATTATTTTCTCCGACGGCAAGGAATACCGCCTGGCGGCGGTGCATTCGGCGCACACCAAAAACCGGCTCGGCGGCAAGGGGTTTGCCGTGCCGACGGCATCGTTCATGCCGGCGCTGGAAAAACTTGAAAAACAGATCGCGAAGTCGCCCTAGGAAGTCGTGCTAGGACATCGTGCCGGCGAGCTTGTTCATGAACGCCGCCATCTCGACATCAAGCGCGGTGACGCCGCCGGCATCATGGGTTGCCAGGGTGACGTCGAGCGTGCCGTAAACATTGAACCATTCCGGATGATGATCCATCTTTTCCGCCTGCATCGCGACCCGGCTCATGAAGCCGAAGGCCTGATTGAAATTTTTGAATTTGAAGGTTCGCGTGATCGCATCCCGGCCCTCGACGCTGCGCCAGCCGTCCAGGGTCGTGAGCGCGTTGTGGCGTTCCGTTTCGGACAGTTTTTCGGCCATGATTTCCTCCTCACACGTGATGCCCAAGGGTGCGTCCGGGGCGAAACATCGTCAAGGGCGGGGCTTCAGTCAGATTGCGTTTGCAGTGGAGAGAAGTGTGAATTCAGCTATCTGATAACCGGGTCGCGCATTCAGCCTCGATTTGATCAAAGAGGTGTTTTTCAACCTTCATTTCGGTCAGGATTTTGACAGCATAAGAGATTCGCATCTTGTGATTTCCCCAGCCGCGCAGGCGCTTGAAGCTCTTGTCATCCTCGGCCCATTCACGCTTGCCGATGGCACCGCAAACGTCCGCCAGATCCTGTATTTGTTGATGCGCAAGGGATCGTTGGAAGTCGTCTTCCGTGTAGAGCCATCGGGTCTCAAACGCGATCGCCGCAAACGAAAAGATGCCGACCCCGGCACCAATGCAAAAGATTGTCAAAAATCCAAGTATACTCTTCTTCAATGTTCTGCTCCTTCAATGAGCGATGGGCAGTCGATATGTAAATACCGGATGCTGTCGGGCAGAGAAGTGATCAGGACGTTGCCAGAAGATTGGCGCATCGGGACGTGACGAGGTTTTCGAGTGCGTCCTCAATATTCATGTCCTTTGTCATCTGATTTGAAAACTGGATACGCATTCCGGCGTTTTCGGCGCGCCGCAGTGAGTCGAGAGACTTTCCGGCCTCAAGCCATTGTGTCTCGCCGAGCGCGTCGCAGAGTGATGAATAATAGGTTATCCGCTGCTCTTTGAGTGCCTGATTGTAATCATAGTCGGTATAAACCCACTCACCTTTGATCGCGACCATGCGAAAGACCAATATCCCGACGATGGCGCCAGCGCAAAATACGCCAAGCGCACCCAGAATTTTTGTCATCAGGTTGACCTCCATTTCCTTGTCCCTGCTGTTAACTAACGTGGTTGATTGTGGCAAAATTATGTCTGCCTGAATTTCACAGCGTTAGACCCGATTCCGCCCATGTGTTAGGGTCATCCGTGAAAAACAAGATCAATAATCATTAATGGAGATTTCACACAGGCACAGGAGAGCTATTCATGGAACAGGGTAAACCCACGTGGATCACGCCAGCCGTAATGGGCGGTATCGTCGGCGCACTTGCGATCACAATTGTCGGATTCAGCGCTGACTGGATTGTCACAAAGGGAGACGCGATGCGTCAGGCAGAGGAACAGGCTGATCGCGAGGTTATTAGTGCGCTGACGCCGATCTGCATAACCCAGTTCAAGCAATTGGCCCAGAAACAGGAGGCGACACATCTCGCCGCATTGAAAGAAAAGGGCACCTGGGAACAGGGCACCTACGTTGAAAAGCAGGGCTGGGCAACGATGCCTGGCAGCAATGAACCGAACGACGAGGTTGCCGAGGCGTGTGCAGAGACTCTGCTGGAGCGAGCAAACAAAGCCAGCGGCTAGATACCGCCAACAGTCATCAGGAAATCGGTCTGCATTCAATACGTGCTGGGCCGGGTGGGCGTGCTGGACACCGTTCAAGGGATCAGCACGCCTTTTTCTGATGCATGCACAATAACCGGCGTAACGCGCGAGTGGTGCGTTTTGGGCACAGTAGCCGGGTTTTCGGGAAAAGACGGAAAATGGACAAACGAAAACCCCTTGATTTCTCAAGGGGTTGTAATGGTGGAGCCAGACGGAATCGAACCGACGACCTCTACAATGCCATTGGCTCGGGATATCCTGAAAATATAAGCAATATCAACAACTTGTTCGGGCGCTGTCGCAACATTGTGCCCATTTTGTGCCAGATAGAACTTAATAAAGCTGTAGAGTGCTGGCACGGTTTGGGCACAGGAAGCTATTTTTGCCACAACCCATTTGGGGTAAAAACTTGAGTATGGCTCACTTTTGTGGCCTCAAGAAAATGGTCTATAAACGACCTAGAAGATGCAGGGAAGCAGCCATCTCCGTGAATGAAAAGTACGGAGCCTTCTCTCAATGCTTTACTAATATCTAAGAGCATCCATTCTTCTTCGATAAGACAATTGATAAATGCGTCTTTTTTTTGGAAATTAAATGAAGCGGCTTTCTCCGCACGAGCTATTAAATGCCCGATCCTGAAATATTTAATAGATAGCTTCTCTAAATGCTCACAAAATAAATGATGAAGTTGTGGAGTGTCACCAAATTTAGGAGATCTTCTAATATCTACAATTGCAGTAAGGCAAAATTCAGACACACCCTTTGAAAGTAGAGATGGCGTTATATCGGCAATATTAGCGTTCCATACGACACCGAAGTTACATTCATCCATAAATGGTAAATTTAATTGAACCTGAGCATTTTGGTGCAAAACGTCTCCGACAAACCCAGAGTGTTTATCGTTTGTGCCTGGTTCGATAAGCCTAAGGTTGGCCGTCACGTATATTTACTCCAAGGATCTATTTGCCATTTCGACGGCTCGTTCTTCAATATCGTCTAAAGAAAGAAGGTTAACTGACCGTTTAAGCATCCCTCTAGAAACCTTCTTATACTCCCCAGTCGAGTCGTTTTTCAAATCTTCTGTTTTTATAAAATGTTCCTCATACATCCTAGGGCCAATCCCGGTGTATGGTAGGATGCTAACATGGCCCACTTTCTCAACCTCGTGGACGATACAGTCAGAATGCAACTCCTCCGCTAGGCTTTTCACGAATGGTTCCATATAAAAAACTTTTCGGATGCCTGCCGCAACAATATGACGCGCACAATTGTGACATGGGAAAACTGTCGTATACAAATTGGCCTCGTCAGGAGAAACGCCAAGTCGAGCGGCGTTCAGAATAGCATTCATTTCGGCATGTATAGAGCGGGAGTATTCTATAATATCTTTTATTCCCGGTAATTTATCAAAAAGGTGAGTGTTGTTGAGAATAAATTGTTCTATTACGGTCTCCGCGGTTTTAATATTTCTCTGTCTTTCTTTCTCTACCTCTTCTTTTTGCTTTCTTATGAGTTGATTATTTTCTTGTTCTGTATTTTCTGGAAATATTACTTGCGCGATACGTTCGCTTAGCTCAGTGCCCAGCCAGCCTGCAATTTTCTCTCGTAGCTCCTTCTTCTTCCTCGCGTTATGGCAAAAAGGAATACCAGAGATTGAGCCGTCTTCCGCAATCCAGTCCTTCCAATTAAAGCACCGGTTGTCATTTGCATCTTTAGAATGCGTAATATCGGAGTATACGCCGCCTCCGAATTTTGGAGCTTCATTTGTTCCAGTCGAAATTAATTCACCCGTTTTACGAACTAAGGCGGCACCTACTTGGCGAGATAAACAAGACGATCTAAGGGCGGCCGTATAAGCAAAATACATTCCTGTCTCTTCGGCGCTTGGGCGGATTAACCCTTGTCCCAGCGACAATTCTAAGAAGCGGTTTAAGTCAGGCTCGTATCTAACGCCTTGCTCCTTTTGATTGTTATCAATGAAAAAGTCAGCAGAGTGAAAAACTTTTCTAACTTGCTGCCCATGATCAGTTTTTTCATCTTTTTCGTCGCGATTGAGTAATGCTTCGATATTGTTGGAGTCTGCACTTCTAAATTTAGTTTCACTCAGCCGGGTTAGCCGATGGGCGTGACTACAATGCACAGCAACCAAACGAAATCCATCACCGTAGACTTGGCGGAGAAGTTCGACTTCAGCTTCGTGCTTTAAGGAATCTATGATGAATGCGTTCTTATCGTCGGAAGGAGGTCCTCCCCTAAGTGATCTAATTTTCTTGATGGCGAGCAACGCAAGGACCTCGTCCCCTCGCTCTGTCCGCATTGTGTCTCCCAAATTTTGCAGGACGTTTGCTCGTTTTAATCGAGATTTACCTGCGCCAACCCCTTTTCCTATATTTTTGAGATCAGGCTCATTAGGGTAATTTTCTTCAATAATTTTGCTTAACTTGATTGGCTCTAAGACGTTATATCCATAATCATCGTTGAGTTTAGTCACAAAATCCTCTGTTAACTTTGAATCGTATGATCCTGCATAACCCACAAGTCCAATAACAAACTCGGGGCTTTTTGGAGAAAGTTCCTTTGGAACGGGCTTCTTTTCCTCATCATTAGCAATCTTAAGTTTCGAGCTCGTCTTGGCCATGTCAGAATGTCTCCTTGATGGTGCAACTGTTCATTTATTTAAAGGTATATACGGGAAAACTATTCCTGTCTCTACCTAGGATTAGGCGAGTGAAAATCGTGCACGCATAGGGTGGTGCAATCGCGACTACTCTATTTGTTGGAAGGGGGGCAGGCTAGGGCCGATGTCAACGACAAGAGGTTTATGATCACGACTTCGGGATACGCGATAAAACATTTGATCAATACGCCACATTCCAAATAAGGAGATCACGATTTTTTAGCCCCAAAGTTCGCCTCAGCTGCGTGTTGAGCCGCAGATTATATCAACCGAAGATGCATTGGATATAACGCCAAATCTTCGTAAAGATACTCCTGTTCTTCTCGGCGTAATACGCTTCACGGCGAATTTGTTCGAAGCTCCGGCCTGAAGCAATTTTCTGCGGCGTCCATTGGCCGCACCAAATGATGCGTCCCTTGTCTATTACATAGTGAGATTTTCAGTCACGCTGCCAGTTGCCGACAGAGGGCCATAAACTTGGGCCGGAAGCTGTTTCCCTGAGTGCCCATTCTTTTGGCTTTAGTGGTGTTCGGATTTTTGCACCACAGCCGCACGCACACTGGTGTGCGGCGGTCTTATACTCTTTCGAAACGTACAGAACGCCGGGCTGTAATTCTTTCGGCATGAATTGAACGTGCTCAATCGATATATGATTTAGACGTTCGTTCATGCTGCCGTCTCGTCTTCATCCTCAGCATCGCCATTCGCCGAATCTGACTGGTGACAGCGCACTCACCCCCCGTTATCACCGTCTGAGAGTTCTTTTTTCTCATAAACCGCTCCAATCCTGTCACCGTTCCAGACGTAACAGAGGTGGCGTTCCTGCCGCCCGTTTGACAAAAGCCGGGGGCGAAAAATGGCAACGCATTCGCCGCCCTCCCGTCTTACGCTGTCATAGGCGATGCCGTTTGAACCATCCTTGCGCAGTGTCTTCGCCAGTTGCTGCCCGGCCCCGTAATGATCCCGGTGGTAAACAAGCGGCTGGGCGGCTTTCTGCCCGCGCAAATCATGCACCTCGCCATCAAGATCGACCGCATAAACCCGCATATCGAGTTCCATGCGGGTCTGTGCCGTCGCACGCATGAAGCGTTCGCGTTGATGCTTCGTCTCGGCAATGGCCGTGTCGAGATCGTTAGCGGCATAGAACACGCCGTATGTGCCGTCGGTAAAACGGCTTCCTTCCACATTAAGGTGGGTAAAGGCGGCCATGATAATGCTTGATCCGGGGCCGGTGATCCGTTCCGCCGGTGGCACCAGTTGAATATCGCCCACTTCGTCGCGCAGCCGGGGATTGGTCAGGGATTCCAGCGCGAAGATGGCCTCAAGGTCGTCAGGCTCGGTGACCCGCTCAAACAGCTGTATCGGCGGGAACCGGCTGGGGATGATCCGCCAGCACGGTTTCCACACGATGCGGGCAACCGGTATCGTCATGCCCAACCGCCGCGTTGCGCATCAAGATACTGTCTGACAACAAACAGGTCCGCGACCTGGCCCGACAGCATCCGGTCCAGTGCCGACTGCCCGCCGAACAGGGGCGCGGTGTTCGGGCGCTTCACCCATTCATCTGCCGCTTGCTCATCCGGCAGCAGAATTTGCAGCGCTTTGTAAACCCCGATCAGATACGAGATACGCTCAAGCGTGTCCTTGGGGAGAACGGTGTTCGGGTCTTTCTTCCATTTGAAAAAGGTTGACCGGGCCGTCACGCCAAGAAGCGTCATCTGGTCATCAACGGAAAGCTCCCACAGTCCCGCAATGCGGAAAAATGTGCGTAACGCAGGGCCGGACAGCCCCTTTCTGTCTATGACGGTCGCCGGTCGTGCTTGCGCGGACATGATTATCTCCAATATTGTTCATTATGAAATAAATAATCCATATATGGACTATTGGCAAGCTAAAATAGCCGCTTGAGAGAATGCCGCCCAACGTCAGGAGAGGGGGTTATCAAAGTCGCTGAAAGGTACGCCTGTTTGAAATGCTCTGCGATACATTGCGCGCCCGATACGCGCGGCACCCTCTTAAGGCCTCCGTTCCGCTTCCGAAGCCTTAAGGCCTCCTGTGCGCCTCCGAAGCCTTAAGGCCTATCCCTTAAAGCCTTCGTGGCGGTCTGTTATTGCACGGTACAGCGCCCCCTCATATGGCTCCACACCCGCCCCGAATCGCCATAAGGCACATTCCGATCCCCCTGTCTACGAAGCCTTAAGGCCTGGGCGACAGGCTCCGCGTTTTGTGACCGTAATGCGCCTGTCAGCAAACGGGATTCGTTGGCGATAAA
This sequence comes from Rhodospirillales bacterium, assembly GCA_040877275.1. Lineage (GTDB taxonomy): Bacteria > Pseudomonadota > Alphaproteobacteria > Rhodospirillales > Casp-alpha2 > UBA4479. Next base: position 13,926 of record JBBDOA010000080.1, read on the forward strand.
CGGAGACGGCAGAATGAATCACGAAAATAATGCACTTTCTCATCATGACATGGATTTGCACGTATACGTACGTATACGTGTGAGACGCGATTCACCCTTTCACGTACGTATACGCGAATCGCCGTATACGGAAACCCCTCCCGGACACGGCTAGAAAATAGATGTTTCCGTATACGTATACGGAAGGGCGACAAGCGGCCTTCAGGGATGTTCGTATACGGAACGGTTTTCAGGAACACAAACAGGGACAGGAAAGCGAACATTGACGACTGAGGCACCCATACCGGAAAGACGCTACCTCACCCGTGAGGAAGCCGCTCAATGGCTATCCGTGTCCGTCGATACCTTCGCCGCTCTTGGCATCCCGTATTGCGATCTTGGCCCCCGTATACGGCGCTGGAGCGTTATCGACATCATCGCCTTCATGGATGATACTCGGAACTGCGACAGCGCCCGAACCTCGACAACGAGGAGAAGGCACCCATGCGTATCTTTAAACGCGACGACTCACCCTGCTGGTGGGCATCATGGTACGACCCCAAAGGTCGAAGACGCCGCAAGAGCACTCGGACTGACGATAAGAAGTTAGCCGAAGCGATGGCGGCAAAATGGATGCAGGAAAGTTTCATGGAACAGCATTTCGGCACGATACCCGATACGCCCTTCCATGACGCGCTGGTTCGTTATGCCGGGGAAAAGAACCGGGAGAACCCGGACTGCTATCAGGCGAGCCTTAAATACCAGCTGCAACGGCTTCTCGATCACTTCGACGGCCTCAAGCTTGCTGATATTGATACCAGGGTCCTGCACGACTATGCGGCGCTCCGGCGTCGCACCATCAAGGAAGCAACCCTGCACCGTGAACTTGCCGTGGTGCAGGCAATCATGAACAAGGCAAAGCGAGAAGGGCTTTTGCTGAATGTGCCCCCGTTCCCCAAAGTTAAGTTACCAAAGGGACGGACTCGCTGGCTTACGCATGACGAAGAAAAGCGCCTCATCAAAGCGGCCCCGGATCATCTGCGATTGGTGATCATGTTTGCCCTCGATACCGGCGGCAGACGTTCGGAGTTGCTGAAGCTTGATTGGCGCAATGTCGATCTTGCGAACAATCGGATTGTGTTTATCAAAACCAAGAACGGCGAAGACCGCGCCATCCGGTTAACCGACCGCGCAAGGGCGATCCTTGAGCATCTGGGGCCATGCGATGCTGGCCCTGTGTTCACCTACAAGGGCAAGCCGATGGCGAGCGTTACCAGTGCATTCGAGTCCGCACGGGCAAAGGCCGGTCTGGACGATGTGCGCTTTCATGATCTACGGCACACCTTCGCATCACGTTTGGTGCAACGGGGTGTTCCGCTTTACGAGGTGATGCAGCTGACCGGGCACAAATCGCTCGTGATGGTGCAGCGTTATGCACACCTTGCTCCTGAGTTTCAGGAGCGTGCAATCGGCGCACTTAATGATGTGGTCAACCGCTCGGAAGACCGTATCGACGGCTGCTGGCACGTTTTGGGCACAGTAGCCGGATTTTCGGGAAAGGTCCGTAACGGGACAAACGAAAACCCCTTGATTTCTCAAGGGGTTGGAATGGTGGAGCCAGACGGAATCGAACCGACGACCTCTACAATGCCATTGTAGCGCTCTCCCAACTGAGCTATGGCCCCACGGGGTTCGCCGAACGGGTGGGTCGATCCGGGTGTCGACCCTGTGGCGAACGCGCCGGAACATACGAACGGGGTTCCGGCCTATCAAGCGAAAAATGACAAACCCCGATTTTGCCTTCATTCACTGTACTGATCTGGCGACCTGACGGACGCCCTGATTGCCAACCTGATTGCCAACTCGTTTGCTGACTTGTTTGCCGCCCGGTTGCTATTTGGCGGCTCAGTGTGTCTCGTCGTCGACTTCAATATGTTCCTTCACTTCGGCAACATCGTCTTCTTCTTCAAGATCGGACGTGTCTTCGATCAGGTCTTCGTCATCGTCATCAAGATCGATATCGTCGTCATCATCAAGCTCGATATCCTCATCCACATCGTCATCTTCCAGTTCGTCGACGACGGGGGCCACCTTTTTCGGTTTTGGCGGCTCGGCCGGCTGGCGGCGCGGCTTGAGGACCGGCTGTGCTTCCACGATGGTCTCGCACTTGGGGCAGGTGGCGGGATCTTTGTTCAAGTCATAGAAACGCGCACCGCAACTCGGGCACGACAGCTTCTTTCCCCATTCTGGTTTCACCACGGCTTAACTCCTGAGGATCATTAACGGTCTCATCAAACGGGCATTTGCCATGATCCTTGTCGCCTGTCAAAGTCTAAAATCATCTGATGCAAATGGTTTTTCGGTGCGGTGCCAATCGATGCTTGGTAAGTCACCGCCCGGCGGTGTATGACACCTCTGCAAACCGTTCACAATCCAGAGGATATCCGCGTGCCTGCCCTTGCCGCCCATCCCGTTTCCGGCCTCAACGGGAGCATCCGTGTTCCCGGCGATAAATCGGTTTCCCATCGCGCCCTGATGCTGTCGGCGCTGGCGCTCGGCACAACCCGGATCTGTGGTCTGCTCGAAGGCGAAGACGTGCTGGCGACTGCGGCCGCCATGCGCGCGCTCGGTGCCCAGATGCGCCGCCATGATGACGGCAGCTGGGAGGTTTCCGGCCGTGGCGTCGGCGGTCTGGTAGAACCGGCTGCGGTCATCGACATGGGTAATGCCGGGACCGGTGTCAGGCTGCTGATGGGGCTGGTGGCAACGCACCCGATCACCTGCACATTCACGGGGGATGCGTCATTGTCGAGGCGGCCGATGGAACGCGTGATGGGGCCGCTCCGGCGGTTTGGCACCACTTTCACGTCGCGCGAGGGCGGCCTGCTGCCGATCACCGTCAGGGGTGCTGCCAATCCGGTGCCGATCCGGGCCGAAATGACGGTGCCCTCGGCGCAGGTCAAATCGGCGGTGCTGCTGGCCGGGCTCAACACGCCGGGCGAGACCTCGGTGATCGAGCGCGAGGCAACCCGCGACCATACGGAAAACATGCTGCGGCATTTCGGTGCCGAAATTGTGTCTGAGCCGAACCCCGACGGCAGCGTGCTGATCCGTCTGAGCGGGCAGCCCGAGCTGATCGCGAACGATATTCGTGTGCCGGCGGATATTTCCTCTGCCGCCTTCCCGATCGTTGCCGCGCTGATCACGCCGGGCAGCGATATCACGATTGAGGCCGTCGGGCTTAACCCGCTGCGGGCCGGTCTGGTCGAGACGCTGCTCGAGATGGGGGCTGATCTTGGCATCTCGAACCGGCGCACCGAAGGGGGTGAGCCGGTCGGTGATATCAGGGTCAGAAGCAGCCGTTTGCAGGGTATCGACGTGCCGCCATCGCGTGCGCCCTCGATGATCGACGAATATCCGGTGCTGGCAGTGGCCGCTGCGTTTGCCGGCGGAACAACGCGGATGACCGGTCTGGCCGAGCTCAGGGTCAAGGAATCCGACAGGCTTGCGGCGATGGTGACGGGCTTGACCGCCTGTGGTGTGACGGTCCGTTCCGGCGACGACTGGATGGAAATTGATGGCTCGGATCAGCCGCCGCCGGGCGGTTGCACGATCAGCGTCGATCTTGATCACCGCATCGCCATGAGTTTTCTGGTGTTGGGAAATGCCGCGCAAAACCCGGTAGCCATTGACGATGCGGCTGCAATTGCGACAAGCTTCCCTGGATTTGCCGATCTGATGAACGGGATCGGCGCACACATCGAAGAGGTCAAGGCATGATCATCGCCATCGACGGCCCGGCAGCGGCAGGCAAGGGAACTCTGGCCAGGCGGATCGCAGACGCGTTTGATTTCGCCTATCTGGATACCGGCTCGCTGTACCGGGCAACCGCCAAAAAGGTGTTCGACAAGGCGATTGACCCCGATGATGTTCAGGCCTGTACGGTGGTGGCGCTGACCTTGAGCCCTGAAGATATCACGCTTGAGGGTCTGAGGACGGAACAGGTCGGTCAGGTGGCGTCAAAAATATCGGTTATTGCCGATGTCCGCGCCGCCCTGCTGCGGTTTCAGCGCGACTTTGCCGCCGAGCCGCCGGGGGGCAAGGCGGGGGCGGTTCTTGACGGTCGTGACGTCGGTACCGTGGTCTGTCCGGACGCCGAAGTGAAGTTTTTCGTCACCGCGTCTGCCGAGGTCCGCGCCGAAAGACGCTTTAAAGAGTTGCGCGAAGCGGGGGAGAACGCTATATACGCCCGCGTTTTAGAGGAGATGAAGGAACGCGACGAACGGGATACGACCCGTGCCGTAGCGCCCCTGAAACCGGCTGACGATGCCGTTGTCATCGATACGTCCGGGCTGGATGCCGATCAGGTGTTCGAAAAAGCCCGCGCAATCGTTGCCGGCAAGCGGCCATAAGCATTTCCCAATAGACCAGATCACCTGCCAAGGGTGGCGCCTTAACCGTTCAGGGGACGCAATAGTCCTCTGGGCATCTGTTGTATGAAGACCGCCGGAACCAACCGGTCGGCCGGAAACGAAATGAAGGATAGAGAGTATAATGGCTAGCTCAACCGCCTCTACCGAGGCCCCCAATATGACTGAAGATTTTGCCGCCATGCTGGACGAACAGCTTGGTGCTGAGGACGATGGCTTCGAGGGCCGTGTCCTCAAAGGAACCGTGATTGCGATTGATGGTGATTCCGTCGTGGTTGACGTGGGTCTGAAATCCGAAGGCCGCGTGCCGGTCAAGGAATTCGGTATCCCCGGCCGCGATCTGGATATCAAGCCGGGCGACGAAGTCGACGTGTTCGTCGAGCGTTACGAAGACCGTGACGGCGTCATCCGCCTGAGCCGCGAAAAGGCACGCCGCGAGGAAGCCTGGGCCGAACTGGAAAAAGCTTTCGCCAAGGCCGAGCGCGTCAACGGTGTGATTTTCGGTCGCGTCAAAGGCGGTTTCATCGTCGATCTTTCCGGCGCCGTGGCCTTCCTGCCGGGCAGCCAGGTCGACATCCGTCCGGTTCGCGATATCTCGCCGCTGATGGGTACCCCGCAGCCGTTCCAGATCCTGAAGATGGATCAGGCGCGCAACAACATCGTTGTGTCGCGCCGTGCGGTGCTCGAGGAAACCCGCTCCGAAGCCCGCTCCGAACTGATGCAGAATCTGGTCGAGGGCCAGGTTCTGGACGGTGTCGTCAAGAACATCACCGATTACGGCGCATTCGTCGATCTGGGTGGCGTTGACGGCCTGTTGCATGTCACCGACATTGCGTGGAAGCGCATCAATCATCCGTCGGAAGCCCTGCAGGTCGGTGAGACGGTTAAAGTTCAGGTGATCCGCTTCAATTCCGAAACGCAGCGTATTTCGCTCGGCATGAAGCAGCTTGAAGCCGATCCGTGGGAAGGCATCGCCGGCAAGTATCCGGTCGGCGCCAAGCTCAAGGGCCGCGTTACCAACATCACCGATTACGGCGCATTTGTTGAGCTGGAAGCCGGTGTTGAGGGTCTTGTCCACGTCTCGGAAATGAGCTGGACCAAGAAGAACGTGCATCCGGGCAAAATTGTTTCGACGTCGCAAGAGGTCGAAGTCATGGTCCTCGACACGGATTCCGACAAACGCCGCATCTCGCTGGGTCTCAAGCAGTGCATGGAAAATCCATGGGCTGACTTCCTGATCAAGTTCCCGGTCGGTAGCGAAGTTGAAGGTGAAGTCCGCAATATTACCGAATTCGGCCTGTTCATCGGACTGGATGGTGATATCGACGGTATGGCGCACCTTTCCGATCTCAGCTGGGAAAAAGCCGGCGAAGAAGCGCTGACCGACTACACCAAGGGTGACATGGTGAAAGCCAAGATCCTCGACGTTGATGTCGACAAGGAGCGCATTTCGCTCGGTATCAAGCAGCTCAGCTCTGATCCGATCGGCGGCGCCATCGACGGCATCAAAAAGGGTGCAGTCGTGACCTGTACGGTGACGCAAATCACCGACGGCGGCATCGAAGTCATGGTCAATGATGCGGTGCCGGGCTTTATCCGCAAGGCAGATCTGTCCAGGGACCGCTCCGAGCAGCGCCCTGACCGTTTCGCCGCCGGGGAAAAAGTCGACGCCAAGATCACCCAGGTCGATAAATCGAGCCGTCGCGTGACGCTCTCGATCAAGGCCCGCGAAGTCGAAGAAGAGAAAAAGGCGATGAACGAATACGGCTCCACCGATTCCGGTGCGACGCTTGGCGACATTCTGGGCGCGGCTTTGGCCGGCAACCAGGATACGGCAAGTGCCGAAAAGCCGAAAAAAGCTGCTGCCAAAAAGAAAGCGGCCAAGGCTGACGATACTTCTGCCGACGACGATCAGTCGGAAGAATAATCCGCAGACAGGGCGGGCGGCATTCGTGCTGCCCGCTCTTTTTTGGCCCCTCAGGAGTTTTTCCCGATGAGTTCCGGCCTCGACAGCGACGCCCTGATCGCGCTCAGAAGATTACGGCGCCATCTGACCTGGTGGCGTCTGCTGGCCGTGATCGGCTTTGCGCTGGCACTGTTTGTGAGTATTCAAGACAGCGACGTCTTCCCCCGAGAGGCGCACGTGGCGCGTATCGAGATCGAAGGGGTTATCGTCGAGGACAAGGCATTCCTGGCCATGCTCGATACCCTGGCCCGGGATAAAGATGTGCGTGCCGTCATCGTCGATATCTCCAGTCCCGGCGGTACCTTCACCGGTGGCGATGCCCTCTACAGGGCGCTCAGGCGGATCGGTGCCGACAAGCCCGTGGTCACCGTCATGGGTGCCATGGCGACCAGTGGTGCCTATATGGCGGCCATCGCTGCGGACCGCATTTATGCCGGATACGGCACGATCACCGGATCGATCGGCGTCATCATGCAATCTGCCGATGTGACGGGCCTGCTCGACAAACTCGGCGTCAAGCCAGAGATCATCAAGAGCGGTGCCGTGAAGGCATCCCCCAATCCGACGGAACCGCTGAGCGGGGCGGCCCGCGAACAGTTGCAGGGGGTCATTGATGTGCTGCACCGCCGCTTCATGGAAATGGTTGCCGAGCGCAGGGGCATGAGCATCGACGCCGTCCGCGCCAGCACCGGGGACGGCCGCATCATGGTTGGTACCGACGCGCTCAAGGCTGGGCTGATTGACGCAATCGGTGATGTGAATACAGCGCGTGCCTGGCTTGCGCAGGAGCGGGGCATCTCCGCTGATCTGCCGCTGCTGGAGTGGGCACCGGATGAGCCGCTTGCCTGGTGGCGCGAACAGGTGTCATCCCTGGCTGCGGCAATTTTTGGAAATTTTCTTTTGCCTGAACGACTTAGACTTGACGGCATACAAGCCCTTTGGCACCCTTCCCTGAGCGGTGGGCGATAAGGTGCTCTGCTGCATATCTTTGGAGGACTGCCGGATATGACGAAGTCTGAGCTGATCGCGAAACTGGCCGCGGACAACCCGCGCCTGTATCACCGCGAAGTGGAACGGATCGTCTCTACGATCTTCGAAGAAATCACGACAGCCCTGTCGCGCGGTGACCGGGTCGAACTGCGTGGCTTCGGTGCATTTTCCGTCAAGGCGCGGCCGTCACGTGTCGGTCGTAACCCGCGGACCGGAGCTTCGGTCAGTGTCGACGAGAAATTCATTCCGTATTTCAAAACCGGTAAACAGCTTCGTGAAAGACTGAACGGCGGCCAATAATCCATATTGGGGCTGTGCGTGCGAACAAGGCTGTTGTTGTTGGAGGTTGGGCATGACGCGCATACTGTCCTGGATCATCATGATCCCTTTTGCCCTGGCGGTTATCATCTTCTCGGCCGTCAACCGAGATCTTGTCACGCTTGATCTGTGGCCGTTTCCGCACGAGATCACGGTACCCGTCTTCACCCTGGTTCTGGCGATTTTTATTGTCGGTTTCCTGTGGGGGGCCGTGGTTGCCTGGATATCGGCTTCAAGCCAGCGCCGCCGAGCCCGCAATGCGCTGTGGCGCGCGGAATCGTCGGAACGCGAACTGCGGACGCTGACCAACAAGCTGCAGGATCGTGAACGCGAGATGCAGAACGCCCCGGACCAGCCTGCGGGCGCATCGAAATCCCTGCCGGCAACCACCAGCGGGCAATAAGAGCCCGATCATGAAGCTTTTCAGCGCCCTGGACCTTGCCCGGTCCCTGCCTTATGCGGCCCTTGTCGATGCCATTGATGCGGCATTCAGGGGCGGCGTCACGGTCCCGGTGCGGGCGCATCACAATATCCCCGTTATCGATGGGCAGGATTCCACGATGCTGCTGATGCCGGCGTGGTCGGATGACGGCTTTACCGGCGTCAAGACCGTCATTGTCGCGCCGGAAAATGCCGGAAAGATCGTTGCCGGCAGTGCAGGCGACCTATCAGTTGTTCCGACGCGATACCGGCGAGCCGCTGGCGCTGCTGGATGGGCCAGAGCTGACAGCCCGTCGGACAGCCTGCGCCTCGGCACTGGCGGCGCGGTATCTGGCACCTGAAGGGGCATCAAAGCTGCTGATGATCGGGACCGGCGTGCTGGCGCAACATCTGCCGCTGGCGCATGCGGCGGTCAGGCCGATTGCCGAGGTCAGGGTCTGGGGCCGCAATCCGGCCAATGCCGAAAAAATCGCGGTGGCGCTTCGCGCCACAGGTCTTGCTGCCGCTGCCGTCGATGATCTCGAACAAAATGTTGCCTGGGCCGATGTCGTGTCTGCGGCGACCCTGTCGAAACAGCCGATCATCAAAGGTGACTGGCTCAGGCCCGGACAGCATATTGACCTGGTCGGCGCGTTTCGCCCGGATATGCGCGAAGCTGACGATACGGCGCTACAGCGGTCCAGAGTTTATTGTGATACGCGAGCAGGCGCGATGCATGAAGCGGGTGATCTTTGCGATCCGCTCGACCGGGACGTCATCAGCGAAGCGGATGTGCTGGCGGACCTGTTTGATCTTGCCTCCGGCGCGTACAAGCCGGTGCGCGCGGCAGATGACATTACCCTGTTCAAATCGGCCGGGACGGCGATTGAGGATCTGGCCGCCGCCATGCTTGCCTACCGGCATCTGGAAGGTTAATAGGGCGCATGATGAGCCTCACACCGACAGATCGCATTTATGTCGCTCTCGATACGCCTGATATCGAAAAGGCAATGGGCCTCGCCAGAATGCTGGCCGGTCATGTCGGCGGTGTGAAACTCGGCATGGAATTTTATTATGCCAACGGTCCTGCTGGGGCGCGGGCGATTTCGGCACTCGGCATGCCGTTGTTCCTTGATCTGAAATTCCACGATATCCCGAATACGGTCGCCGGTGCGGTCAGATCGACCCTTGATCTGAACCCGGCCATCCTCAATGTGCATGCGCAGGGCGGCCCGACCATGATGCAGGCCGCCGCTAACGCCGTGGAAACTGCCGGTGACGACAAGCCCTTGCTGATTGCGGTGACGGTGCTGACGTCGCTGAGTGACGATGATCTGCAGGCGGTCGGTGTCAACGACGGTACGGAAAGTCAGGTCGTGCGGCTGGCAAGGCTGACGCAAGCGTGCGGGTTGGGCGGCGTCGTCTGCAGCCCGCGTGAAATCAGGGCGATCCGCGCCGCGTGCGGTCCCGATTTCAAGCTGGTTGTGCCGGGTATCCGCCCGGACTGGGCAGCGGCGGGCGATCAGAAGCGGATCACGACACCGGCGCAGGCGATCCGGGACGGGGCCGACTTTATCGTGATCGGCCGACCGATCACCGGTGCCGATGACCCGCTGGCCGCTGTAAAACGGATTGCCGACGAACTGGCAGGACTTTAAATACTCCTGTCACCCCGTACTCGTCTTCGCGGCAGTGACGGGAAGGAATTTGCAATGAGCGCCATCGTCAAAATATGCGGGCTCAGTGAAGCCAGGCACGTCGACGCCGCTGTGGATGCCGGGGCGGGATTGACCGGCTATGTGTTCTTTCCGCCCTCGCCCCGCAATGTTTCCATCGAGCAGGCCGCAGCCCTGACGGCGCGTGTCCCGGCCGGAGTGCGCAAGGTGGCGCTGACCGTCGATGCCGATGATGATCTTCTGGCCCGCATTATTGCCGGTGCCGGGATCGATACCCTGCAACTGCACGGATCGGAATCGGTTGCGCGCGTCGATCACGTTCGCAAGATCTTTGCTTTGCCGATCATCAAGGCAATGCCGGTCTCAGCCGCTGCAGATGTCGCCGCCGCCCGTGCTTTTGAGGGGCATGCCGACATGCTGCTGTTCGACGCCAGGCCGCCGAAGGATGCGACCCGGCCCGGCGGCAACGCGGAAAGCTTCGATTGGACGCTGCTTCAGGACATTGATTTCGGCGTGCCGTGGCTGCTGGCCGGCGGACTTGATGCGTCCAACGTCGGCCGCGCACTCGGCATCACCGGCGCGCCGATGGTCGATGTCTCAAGCGGTGTCGAGGATGCGCCGGGGCAGAAAGCTGCGCAGAAAATCCGCGATTTTATCGCTGCCGTAAAGGCTGTGTGAGCGCGATATTGCTGCGAAAAGCCCTGTTAAACCGGATGCTCAGGAGCTAAGTTGCGCGCTCAGGAAGGGACGGGTTATGAACAAGTTGAACACATTACGCTCCGGCGTCGACGAAAATGGTCATTTTGGTATTTATGGGGGGCGATTTGTCGCCGAAACCCTGATGCCACTTATTCTCGAGGTTGAAAAAGCCTGGGAAGCGGCCCGTCAGGACGACGATTTCTGGGCCGAGTTCAACTATCTGATGAAGCACTATGTCGGTCGTCCGTCGCCGCTGTATTTTGCCGAGCGTCTGACCAAATTGTTCGGTGGTGCCAAGGTCTATTTCAAGCGCGACGAGCTGAATCACACCGGTGCGCACAAGATCAACAACACCGTCGGCCAGATCCTGCTGGCCCGGCGCATGGGCAAGGAACGCATCATCGCCGAGACCGGGGCTGGTCAGCACGGCGTTGCGACCGCGACCGTCTGCGCCCTGTTCGGCATGAAGTGCATCGTCTACATGGGGGCGACCGATGTCGAGCGGCAGAAGCCGAACGTTTTCCGCATGAAGCTTCTGGGTGCCGAAGTGATCCCGGTGACGGCCGGTACCGGCACGCTCAAGGACGCCATGAACGAAGCGCTCAGGGATTGGGTCGCCAACGTTGAAGATACCTATTATCTGATCGGCACCGCTGCCGGGCCGCATCCGTACCCGATGATGGTGCGTGATTTCCAGTGCATCATCGGCAACGAGACGCGCGAGCAGATGGCCGAACAGGAAGGCCGGTTGCCCGACAGCCTGATCGCCGCGATCGGTGGCGGCTCGAATGCCATTGGTCTGTTCCATCCGTTTCTGGACGACGACAGTGTCCGGATCATCGGCGTCGAAGCGGCCGGCCACGGCATTGAAAGCGGCGAGCACTGCGCGTCGCTGAACGGGGGCGAGCCCGGCGTGCTGCACGGCAACCGGACGTATCTGCTGCAGGATGCCGAAGGCCAGATCAAGGACGGCTATTCCATTTCGGCCGGTCTCGATTATCCCGGTATCGGCCCGGAACACGCCTGGTTGCGTGATATCGGCCGGGTTGAATATGTGTCGGCGACCGATCTGGAAGCGCTCGAAGCGTTCAAGCTCTGCACCGCCAACGAAGGCATCATCCCGGCGCTGGAACCTTGCCACGCGCTGGCCCACGTTGCCAAAATCGCACCGGATTTGCCGAAAGATCATTTGCTGGTGATGAATATGTGCGGACGCGGTGACAAGGATATCTTCGCCGTTGCCGAGCGTTTCGGCTTTGATATGTGAGCCGGACATGAGCAAAAAACCCGAAACCCGCATCGCCCGACGTTTTGCCGCCCTCAGGAAAGAAGGTCGCCCCGGTCTGGTGACATTCACCACCGCCGGTGATCCCGATCTTGAAACATCGGTGCAGATCCTGAACGGCCTGGCTGAAGCCGGTGCCGACATGATCGAGATCGGCGTGCCGTTCTCGGACCCGATGGCGGACGGCCCGTCCGTGCAGGCCAGTTCGCTGCGCGCCATCAAGGGCGGCATGTCACTCAGGAAGACGCTTGGTATTGTCGCCGATTACCGCAAAACCGATGACGATACGCCGATTGTCCTGATGGGCTATTACAACCCGATCTATATCTACGGCGTTGAGGCGTTTCTGCGGGACGCCAAAAAGGCCGGTGTCGATGGCCTGATTGTCGTCGATCTGCCGCCGGAAGAAGAGGGCGAGTTATGCCTTCCGGCGCTGGATGCGGGGATCAACTTTATCTATCTGGCAGCACCGACAACGACGGACCAGCGGCTGCCGCGCGTCCTCGAACACGCATCCGGCTTCGTCTATTTTGTTGCCATCACCGGGATTACCGGCACCCGTTCGGCGAATGCTGCGGATGTCGCCGGGCATGTCGGGCGGATCAGAGCACAGTCGGACCTGCCGGTCGCCGTCGGTTTCGGTATTCGTACCCCGGAACAAGCGGCGGATATCGCCGCCGTCGCTGATGCCGCGGTGGTCGGCTCGGCACTGGTTGACCGGATCACGGCAAACCTTGATGATGATGGCAAGCCGGGTCCCGGCACCGTCGATGCCGTACTTGATCTCGTCAGGTCCCTGGCCGAAGGTGTCCGGGGTGTCGTCAAAACGGAGAAAGCCTCTTGAGCTGGATCGCCAATTTCGTTCGTCCGAAGCTTCGCGAGCTGGTCGGTGGACGCAAGGAAGTCCCCGACAATCTGTGGCACAAGTGCCCGAATTGCGGGCAGATGATCTTTCACCGTGATCTGACCAAGAACCTCAGGGTCTGCCAGCATTGCGATCACCACATGCGTCTCGGGGCCAAAGAGCGCCTCGATATGCTGTTTGATGATGGCGCGTACGAAGAAGCCGAACTTTCGGTGCCGATTGCCGATCCGCTCAAGTTTCGCGATATCAAGCGTTATTCCGACCGTCTCAAGGAAGCGCAGTCGAAGACCAAATCGAAAGATGCGATCATGGTTGCTGACGGTAAGCTCGGCGGTATCCGGACCGTGATGGCGGCGTTTGATTTCTCGTTCATGGGCGGCTCGATGGGGCTGGCTGTTGGCGAGGGCGTGGTGAGCGCGGCCAGACTGGCAGTGAAGCACAAGGCACCGCTGGTGATCCTGACATCATCGGGCGGGGCCAGAATGCAGGAGGGAATTCATTCCCTGATGCAGCTGGCCCGCACCACGATTGCTGTCGAGGAAGTGCGTGAAGCGGGTCTGCCGTATATCGTTGTGCTGTGCGATCCGACCACCGGCGGCGTCTCGGCGTCGTTCGCCATGCTGGGCGATATCCATATTGCCGAGCCCGGCGCGGTGATCGGCTTTGCCGGTCAGCGGGTCATCGAACAGACGATCCGCGAAACCCTGCCGGAAGGCTTCCAGCGTGCCGAGTACCTGTTCGAGCATGGCATGGTCGACATGGTCGTGTCCCGACGCGAGCTTCGTGATCGCCTGTCACAGGTCATCAATCTTCTGATGGCACCCGGCAAGGCCGGCGATCTGGTGCCTGTTGCCACATCTGCCAAGCTGACACTCGACGGGGAAATTCTACCCCCCGAAGGCAGCGGCAGAAAAAAACGTACAGCCGACAGTAAAAAAGGCGGCACTGAAAACGGTGACGATAGCGAAGACTGACGAGACGCTTAAGCGTCTGCTTTCACTGCATCCAAAGCTTGTTGATTTATCGCTGGGACGGGTGGAGCGGCTTCTGGCCGCGCTTGGCCATCCCGAACGCGCACTGCCACCGGTCGTCCATGTAACCGGGACGAACGGCAAGGGTTCCGTGCTGGCGTATCTCAGGGCGATCCTCGAAGCGGCGGGATACAGCGTGCATGTCTATACATCGCCGCATCTGGTGCGCTTTCACGAACGGATACGCCTCGCCGGTGATCTGATTGACGACGCCAGTCTGGATGAACTTCTGCAGGAATGCGAGATCGCCAATGCCGGCCAGCCGATCACGTTTTTTGAAATCACCACGGCGGCGGCGTTTCTGGCTTTTTCAAGAACCCCGGCCGATATCGTGCTGCTGGAAAACGGCCTGGGCGGGCGGCTTGATGCGACCAACGTCATTGCCCGCCCGGCGTTGACGGGCATAACGTCGGTTTCGATGGATCACCAGCAGTTCCTGGGCGAAAGCCTGGCCGAAATCGCCACCGAAAAAGCCGGCATCATCAAGCCCGGCGTGCCCTGCATCGTTGGCCCGCAAAGCGCCGATGCCATGGATGTGATCGTCGGTCACACGGATGCGAAACAGGCACCGCTGCTGAAATGGGGCGTCAACTGGCGGGCCTATGAACAGGGCGAGGGTATGGTTGTTGAGCACAATGGCGAGACGTTAGCGTTGCCGCTGCCGGCATTGCCGGGGGCGCATCAGATTGCCAATGCCGGACATGCCGCAGTGATGGCCCGCAGCCTGAAAGGTTTCACGGTCACCATCGCACACATTGCCGAAGGGCTCAGGGGCGTGCAGTGGCCGGCGCGGCTGCAGCACCTCAAGAGGGGCCCGATCATTGATGCTTTGGGGAATGACTGGGAAGTCTGGCTTGACGGTGGGCATAACCCGGACGCCGGTGAAGCCATAGCCAGGCACGTCCGGAAGGCGTGGTCG
>JBBDOA010000081.1:0-5335 GCA_040877275.1 Rhodospirillales bacterium
AGCATCCTCGATTCGATTTTTCAGAACCTGCCGGTCGGACTGCTGATCAAGGACCGGAACCACATCGTCGAGCGGCCCAACCGCACCTACATCGCCTGGTACGGCAATGACGTCGAGAAAATGATCGGCCACCCTTCCGATTACGTCGAGAATTTTCAACCCAAAGACGACGCCGGCATCATGAATGCCCAGGAAGAGGAGGTTCTGGCAACCGGTCGCATCCTGCATCGTCAGGTGGTCAGGACCTTTGCCGACGGCAAGCCGCATACCGTCAGCATCACCAAGTTTCCGATCTATGACCGTGATGGCCAGATCATCAAGGTCGGCTCCATCAGCGTCGATCTGAGCGAGCAGGTGCAGGCCGAGGAAGCCGCTCGGTCCGCACTGACAGAAGCCGAGAAAGCCAACATGGCGAAATCACGCTTCATCGCCACCATGAGCCATGAATTCCGGACCCCGCTGAACGCGATCCTGGGTTTCAGCGAAATGCTGCGCAACGAATATTTCGGCCCGCTCGGATCCGTGACGTACAAGCGCTATGCCGGCGATATCAACGACAGCGGTCAGCATCTGCTCGGTCTGGTCAACGATATCCTTGATATCGCGACCATCGAGGCCGGCAAGCGCCCCATCCACAGGGAACACATGAAAGTGTCCGACGTTGTTGAGGATTGCATCAGGCACGTCGGGCAGGCAGCTGATGACAGGGGGCTTGATCTGATTGTGGATTTGCCGGATACCCTGCCTGCGCTTCATGCCGACCGTCGCGCGATGAAGCAGATTTTGCTCAACCTGCTGTCCAATGCGATCAAATTCACAGGACCCGGCGGCCGTGTAACGGTTTCGGCCGAAGCCGATGACACGACATTGACGCTCAGCGTTGCCGACACCGGCAAGGGGATCCCGGCGGATGCGCTGCCGAATATCACCGAGCCGTTCTCCAAATCCGAGACCAATCCGCATGTCAGCGAAGCCGGGACCGGCCTCGGTCTGTCGATCGTCAAATCCCTGGTCGACGCGCACAAGGGCACCCTTGCGATCACCAGCGCGCTCGGCCAAGGCACGACCATTCGGGTTACCCTGCCGCGCTGAATTTGCTATTTTGTATGATAAAGATTGAATCTCAGCTTTGATATTACGGTAAGCCCTCATAGCTAAGCAGCGGATTCTACTCCATAAGATAACCGGTGCGAGTGCTAATCGGTTGTTGGTTTAATGCATAAATGGTTGCACTGGAGGTGAGCGTGATCTCACATATCGAATTGCTGGAAATTGCCCATCAACAGCTAGTGGCCACATACAACCTGCCGTTGGTGCTGGCGTCATACATTGTCGCTGCCGTAGCGGCGTTCTCAAGTATCCGGCTGGCGCGCTACGCTGAACACGAACTGGTCTATGACTGGCGCTGGTTGATCGCCGGCGGCGTGACAATGGGCTTCGGTGTGTGGGCGATGCATTTTATCGGCATGTTGGCATTTCAGCTGCCGATACCGGTTGCCTACGACATGCTTCTGACAATCGTCTCCGTGGTGCCAGCCATTATCGGCTGTTCGCTTGGGCTGTCCTTGTTGCGCAAAACTCTTCCTTATTCGGATAATCTGCGCCGGGTTCTCTCAGGGACTATTATCGGCGCAGGAATCGGCGCCATGCATTATACCGGCATGGCGGCCATGCGCATGAACGCCGAGTTTTTTTATGATCAGCGATGGTTTTTTCTGTCCATCCTGATTGCGGTCATCCTCGGTATTATTGGTGTATTCGCTGAAAAACTCCGGGACTACAAATCCGCAAGCTGGCTGACCTTGCCATTTCAGATCTCCAGTGCCGCCATTCTCGGGTTATCGGTTTTCGGCATGCACTACGTTGCCATGCAAGCGGCCATCTATATTCCCGGCATAAGCAGCCACACTCCGATAGAAAAAACACTGAGCCCCGTTGTCTTGTCAGTGAACGTATCGCTGGCATCCATTATCATCGCCGTGCTGGCACTGGTTGCCGTCAGATTCGATGCAAGAATGAGAAGGGTGCAAAAAAACGCTGCTGTGACGCAAGAGCGCATGCTCTCGGCGATTGAAAGTATTCGCGATGGTTTTCTGCTGTTCGATGAGAACGGTACGTTACTGATGCATAACGGGATATTTGCCGGCATGTATCCAAATTTAAAGCAGTTACTGAAACCGGGCACGAGCTACGAGAGCCTGTTACGTGTCTGGGTAAAGGGCCGCGAAACGTTTCCCGGCGAGATGGACCGGGAATCCTATATACAGAAATCCCTGGAAGCCTTCCGCAACCGGACGCACCCGGTCATTGAGCAAGATGAAGACAAACTGTTTGACGGTCGGTGGGCAGTGGTCAGCCAGAATGCAATCAACGTCGGCGGTCTGGTCAGTGTCTGGCATGACGTCACGGCGATGAAGAATCAGCAGGACATATATAAAGAAATGGCGTTGACGGATGGTTTGACCAAGTTGGCGAACCGGGTGGCGTTCATCAAGAGGCTGGAAGAGGCCATCAACCGCAATAAAAGACTTGGCAAGAAAGTTGCGCTGATGTTCCTTGATCTCGACAAGTTCAAACCGATCAACGATTTGTACGGCCACGATGCAGGGGATTTTGTCCTGTGCACAATTGCCGACAGGTTGTCGGGGCTGATGCGTGAAACCGACCTGGTTGCACGCATAGGCGGTGACGAATTTGTCGTTGTTCTGGAGCAGATCAACAGCTTTGACGATATCGAGATAATCGCTCGTAAAGTCCTTGAAACAATTCGTCAACCAATTGAATTCAACGGTCAAGACTGTTCCGTCGGCGGCAGTATCGGCATCAGCGTTAACCCGGATCATGCCAATAATGTAGACACTTTGATCAAACTTGCCGATGACGCCATGTACAAAGTCAAGGAAGCCGGGCGCAACAATTTCAAAATTCATGATCCGGGCACGTCAACCAAGTCCAGCGTGGGTTGAATTTTTAACTGGCAGAGTAGAGTGCTGAGAATCATGTATCCGGTTTCGTTCTTTATGCACAGTAGACCGGATGCGCTCGGCCAAGGCACGACCATTCGGGTTACCCTGCCGCGCTGAGACGGCGCGCATCCGCCGATCAGGACACCATGACAGCCGGCCCGGTTCCGCATAGAATGGCGCGGTACAGGAACCTGAATATGATCAAACCATCCGGCCGCAGCCTTGTCTATGAGGCGCAGACGCAAATTCTCGACAAGCCGGATCAGGCGCTGTTATCCAGCCATGGATTGACCGACGCCGTGGAAATCTGGCGCATGTGGGCGGGCGCGCACGCGGTCCCGATCTGGAAGGATGTCGATCTGATGGATCTGCCGAACGCCTTGCGCGGCGGCACGATGGTCGCCGATTATCTGGCGGATGAAGATGATTTCCGGGTGCGCTTCTGGGGCGTCAAACTGGTTGATGCGTTTCAGATCGAACTGACCGGGAAACGGCTCTCCGATGTTTTTGATCGGGGTGTCATGACGAGCTTCAGGGAAACGGCGCGGTCCGTCCTGAGCGACGGCAAACCGCAGTTTTTATTACACGCGATTACCTCGGCCGAGGGTGTCCGCCGTCAGTTTCCGGTCGTCCGCCTGCCGATCTCGGATGACGGACAGACCGTCAGCAAGATCATGACCATCGAAAACGTCGATGCGTGCCTGAGGTCATTTGCGAATGCCGTCTAGCGCAACGGATGTGCCCGGTCTGGTTTGCGATTTCACCGGCGGTGCCGTGCTGCACCGGTTTCGCTTCGGCGGCGGGCGCGGTCAGGCGCTGCCGCGCGCCGTCGGCATGAAGGCAGGCAAAACGCCCCGTGTGATCGATGCGACCGCCGGGCTTGGTCGCGATGCCTTTCTGCTGGCGTCGCTGGGTGCCGAGGTGACGCTGATCGAGCGCTCTCCGGTTATGCACGCGCTGCTGCACGAAGGCCTGACCCGTGCCGCCCTGGCCGGCGGTGCGGTGGCGGCCGTGGTCGGGCGCATGACGTTGCTTGCGGGTGATGCCCGCACGGTGCTGCCGACGCTGTCCGCCGAGGTCGTGCTGCTCGATCCGATGCACCCGCCCCGGCAGAAATCGGCGCTGGTCAAGAACGAGATGCGGCTGTTGCGTGAGATCGTCGGCAGCGATGACGATTTTCCCGACCTGCTGCGGATCGCGCTTCAGTGCGCGTCAAAGCGCGTGGTGCTGAAATGGCCGCGGCGGGCCGACCCGCCGCAAGGGGTCCGGCCCTGTTCGCATCAGATACTCGGCAAATCAACCCGCTTCGATGTCTATATGACGGGATTGGGGGGCTAGTTCTCGACCCCGGTGCGGCCGTCGAAGTCGCTGGCGTCGTGCCGTTCCGCCAGTTTCTCTTCGGGTGTGCCGGCGGTGCGGTTGACCATGCGGCCGCGCTTGACGGTATCGCGGGCGGCGATTTCCTTGGTCCAGCGCTGCACGTTCTTGTAAGACTGCACGTCAAGAAATTCACCGGCACCATAGAGCCGGCCCAGGCACAACTGCCCGTACCACGACCAGATGGCGATGTCGGCAATGGTGTAGTCATCCCCGGCCATGTAGGGATGTTCGGCCAGATGCCGGTCGAGCACGTCAAGCTGGCGCTTGGTTTCCATGGCGAAGCGGTTGATCGGGTATTCGAACTTTTCCGTCGCATAGGCATAGAAATGACCGAAGCCGCCACCCAGATAGGGGGCGCTGCCCATCTGCCAGAACAGCCACGACAGGCATTCGGAACGGGCCGGCAACGTCGTCGGCAGCAGGGCGTCGAATTTTTCGGCCAGATACATCAGGATCGCGCCGGACTCAAAAACCCGGGTCGGCTCCGGCGTCGAGCGGTCGAGCAAAGCCGGAATTTTCGAGTTCGGATTGATGTCAACGAAGCCGCTGCCAAACTGATCGCTATTATTGATCTCGATCAACCAGGCGTCGTACTCGGCACCCTGGTGGCCGAGCGCCAGCAGCTCTTCCAGCATGATCGTGACCTTGATGCCGTTCGGCGTGCCCTTGGAATAAAGCTGCAACGGATGCTTGCCGACCGGCAGGGTCTTGTCGTGCGTCGCACCGGCAACCGGGCGGTTGATGCTGGCGAACTTGCCGCCGTTTTCCTTGTCCCAGGTCCAGACCTTCGGTGGCACGTAGCCGGTCGTTCCGTCCATTGTCGCTCTCCCTCAATGATCATGGGCACCCGGTGCCCGGTTCTGCTGTTAACATAGGGAGCGGGGGCTGCCTTGCCTAGAGGTTGAGGTCCAGGAGTACAATTCGAAAGCTATTATGTAATATCAAGAAATGACCAAAATTACCCATTATGCCCGTCATCCCCCGCGGGG
>JBBDOA010000082.1:0-5177 GCA_040877275.1 Rhodospirillales bacterium
TCGTGCCAACGTTGCAGTGCGGCTTCGTACGCTCAAATTTTTCCTTGGCCATCTTCGTTCTCTCTTTTCCTTGTCGCCGTTGCCCGATGTCGGTGCAAAGCTGAAATCCTGTACAAATGCCCTTTGGCCGCTTTTGCCGGCGTTGGAGCGGGTGAAGGGAATCGAACCCTCGTCGTAAGCTTGGAAGGCTTCTGCTCTACCATTGAGCTACACCCGCCAACACCGCCTTGCATCTTCGTTGCCACTTTTCCGGTAAATCCGGAATAATGGTGGAGGAGGTTGGATTCGAACCAACGTAGGCTTAGCCAACGGATTTACAGTCCGTCCCCTTTAGCCACTCGGGCACTCCTCCCCGAATACGTTTCGAACCACCGCAGGGGCGGTGGTTCGGGCGCTCGGAATATGAAGATTTCCGCACTATTGTCAACGCCTAAACGTGACAAAATGGCGCAAAGCCTAATGATCAAATAGGCTTGCAGACCATCACCGGAAGTGATCATAAATGCCTGCATGAGCAAGCGCAAGCGACCCGCCCGAACAGCCAGAAGCCGAATTAACGCGCCGCGTCCGACCGGGACTGCGACCAGAACCACCGCGCCTGCCACGCACACTCAGGGATCCGGCAAGGGATTATGGCTGTATGGCCTGCATGCCGTCACCGCCGCCTTGCAGAACCCGGCGCGTAAAAAACACAGGCTGATTGCAACAAAGCAGGCGGCAGAGTCCCTGAAGGATACAGCCGGCAACGACTTCAGCGGCATCATGGAAGCCGAGATTGTCGACCGCTCGGATATCGATGCGGTGTGCGGCCCCGACAGCGTGCATCAGGGGCTGGCGCTTCTGGCCAGCCCGCTTGCCGATCTGTATATCGAGGACGTGATCTGCGATGCCGCCCAGACCACCGACACCCTTGTCGTTCTTGATCAGGCGACCGATCCGCGCAATATCGGCGCTGTATTACGCTCGGCCCGGGCATTCGGTGTCAGGGCTGTGATTCTTCAGGACCGCAATGCGCCGCCCGAAACGGGTGCCATGGCCAAGGCTGCATCGGGGGCGCTGGAATACGTTTCGCTGGTGCGTGTCACCAATCTGGCGCGCGCCATGTGGGCGTTAAAGGATGCCGGATACTGGTGCCTCGGCCTCGATGGTTCCGCAGAATCTGATATCGGGACGGTTGATCCGACCGCGAAACGGGTTGTCGTGCTGGGCGCCGAAGGCACCGGCCTCAGGCGCCTGACGCGGGAAACCTGTGATCAGCTTGTGCGCATACCGATGGATGAGGCGGCGGAAAGCCTGAATTTGTCGAACGCGGCCGCCATCGCCCTTTATGTCGTGACCAGAAACCGCTGAACTACGGAAATCAGATATCGACCGGTCCGCTTGCGACGATGAATTTCCAGCCCTCGACGCTCAGCGGTGACTGGCGAATGGCCCAATCTTCAAAGCGTTTCATGTCGGCGCTGCTGAGACCGAAGTGCTCGGCCAGCTGTTTGATGATCGGCCGCTCGTCTTCGTGGTACTCACCATCGGAATAGGCGATGACCATCAGCTCAAGCAGCACGATGGTTTGCGCCTGCGGCGTATCGAAGACGTCAAAATTCGGGGCCCCATAAATTTCATCGGGCGGAGCCTTGATGTCACCACCCATTTCAGCGACCCGCACATTCAGCGTGACATGTTCCTTAACGGCTACACCGCCATCCGCCATGACAACTTTTGTCGCCAGTGCGAGAAACGACTGTTTTTGCCTGTCACTCAACAGATTAAGAAACATCGGATTCCCCTGCGTATTGTCTCAAAGCCTGACATGCTGACATAGATCGTCGACCCTGCAAAGCCTTACAGGGAGCCATCAGGACAAGATCACAGGCATTATTTCCTGTCGTTGCGTTCCGCACGAAGCTGTTTGATTTCCCGGGTCAGGGTCGACAGGTCCTCTTTGACGTCTGCCAGCTCGGCCTTGATGATCGAACGCGTTTCGTTTTCGCTGCTCTCATAGGAATAGTTCTGTTGTATCAGCTGCATGCTGTCGACCAGCACCGCTGTAAACAGGTTGATGATCGCAAACGCCGTCATCAGCATATAGGGAATAAACAGGAACACCGAGTACGGGTGTGTTTCCATCACCGGACGCACTACTTCGGCGGCCCATCCCTCGAGAGTCATCAACTGGAACAGGGTCAGCATCGAACTCCCGATGGAGCCGAACAGTTCCGGGTAATCCGCGCCGTACAGATGCGTAACGATGACAGCCGAGATGTAGGATATAATGATCAAAAGCGCGACGATCGATCCGATTTGCGGCAGTGAACCGATCATCGCCGCAACAACATGGCGCATTCTCGGCACCAGCGAAATCACATGCAGGACACGCAAAATCCGAAGCGCCCGCAGCGCCGAAAACGCGCTTCCCGAAGGCAGGAACGAGATCGAAATGATAACCACGTCAAAGATATTCCAGGCTTCGTTGAAAAAACGACGACCGCGCGCATAAAGCCGCGCCGTAACTTCGATGACGAATATGTATGGGATAACGTCGTTGATGTACCCGATCCACGAACCATAGGTGGCCATGATATCGTCGGACGTCTCGAGGCCGAGCGTCAGCGCATTCAGAAACAGCAGAACAACGATGAACCGCTGCGAAAGTTTATGATCTACGAGATTACCGACTTTCTCGCGCATGGCGTCCATTGCTGGAATTCCCCCATCGACAGGCAGGCGCACCCCGGATTGTGCCTGAAACTCAACATCTTCGTAAGCAATCGTCAGTGTGATTGCAACTCGGATCAGGGAATAATGCTGTACGTTGACAAAATTTAATGACAATCCAGAAAGCCTGCCCTGCCGACAAGCGCTGTCATGGCTTTGCGGAAGGATATACCGGCGTTTCGGGAATCATGATTTGTCTGGAATTGGGGGCCGCGATATGGCATGGAACCGGCACATGAAAACGTTATTGTCCCGGGTGCCCGGCGCGACTATGTTGCGGGCCCTGATGATGCCGGCGTAGCTCAATTGGTAGAGCAACCGCTTTGTAAGCGGTAGGTTGCGGGTTCAATTCCTGCCGCCGGCACCATAATTAATCAGATATAGGTTATTATAATATCCTTAACTGGATTTTGATTACTTGAGCAAATTCGAGCCCATGCATTGCCCTGGCCGAGCCGAATTGCCGGGCCCGCTGTCCGGAAACCTTTTGTAACAAATCAAAACCATAAACCTGCTGCCCTGTACGCTTAAAAACCCTAATATATGCGTCAGATAAACGGTCTGAGCCTGATTCAGGAACAACGCCGCGACGGCAGCAGGTACGAGAATATGGGAAATCGTTCAGAATCGACCACCGGGAAACCTTGGACAAGCCCGAACGGGGCTCCAAATAAATGATTTTTTTCAATATGTTAAGACGTTTAAAATTCAGATTATTAGTGACACGCATCACTGTCGAAAATAGGATAATTTTGTAAAATTTTAAGCAAGCGGGAAGTGGCACGGGGCGGCATCGTTTAAATGGCATTGGACAACACAACGGACATTCCGGGAGAGTCGCCCGAAAACGCCGATGATCGGACGCTTTCCGGCACCGATGCTGTCGACACATCCGATGACGCGATTGTCGTCGCCCAGGCTGAAATCAACCCGACCGACCCTGTGACCGATACGGCTCCCGGACCAGGCACCGGCATTGCCGACACTCCTGTCGAACTGGACCCCGATGCGCTGGCCGCCTTGCTGTTGGCCATTTCGCAAGGCCAGGATCTCGACACGGCGATGAACGAGATGCTGAAATCCAGCCTGGCGCGGGCTGCTGACCTCAACGCATCACCTGAGTCAATCACCGCCGCCATCGAGGCGTTCCGCGCCACAATTCTCGACATCATGTCGCAGGGGCTGCCGGCCGAGCAGGCCGTGATTGAGGCCGACCGAGCCTTTCTCAGCAAACTGCAGGTTGCTGAGGAACAGCAGGCCGGTGAGCAGGAGGCGGCCGTCGCCAATGCCCTGGCCACCGGTGAGAATATTGATCAGGCCGTCGGAGAGGACACCCAGGCCTTTGAGCAGGCCCTGCAAGCCGCGCTCGACGGCGGCGCCGACATCGGTGAAGCGCTGGCGCAGGCCGAAGCGGCGCAGGCGGCACAGGACCAGATCGATGCTGAACTGGCCGCTGCCACCCCGGCCGACTCCCTGATTGCGGCACTGTCATCGGGCGAAAATGTCGAGCAGACCGTCGGTGCCCTGCAGGGAGATGGCGACGGCGCTGCTGCCGAGGCTTTCCAGAACGCATTGGTCGCCGCACTGGACGAAGGCGGTAACGTCGGCGACGCCCTGCAGCAGGCAGGTCAGGCGGCGGAAACCAGTACGCTGGTCAGCGCCGAACAGCAGGCAGATGCATCCCGGGCGGATCCGCTGCTGTCGGCACTGGCGACCGGCAACAACAGTTCCGGCGCGCTTGGCCCCGACACATCGGGCATGTCACCGGCCGAAGCACAGGCCGCCAATGAAGCCTTTCAGGCGACACTGAACCAGGCACTGAACAGCGGTCAGTCGATGTCGCAGGCATTGCAGAGCGCAGGAGATGCCGGAAACGCCGCCGCCTCGGCTTCTGCCGAAGCCACCGCCGGCGAGCAGGGTTCAGTGCTGGCGCAGCTGGCGTCCGGCAATACCGACGGGCTCGGTCCCGACACCTCGGGCATGACACCGGAACAGGCCGCCGCCGCCAATCAGGCGTTTCAGAATTCCCTGTCAAACGCGCTGGCCGACGGCACATCCCCGGCCGCTGCACTGGCCACCGCTGCCGATACGTCCAGTGCCGCCGCCACCGCAACCGCCGAAGCCAATGCCGGTGAACAGGGTTCTGTTCTGGCGCAACTGGCGTCCGGCAATGCAGACAATCTCGGCCCCGACACGTCCGGCATGTCGGCTGAACAAGCCGCTGCCGCCAATCAGGCCTTCAGCCAACAGCTTTCAAATGCCGTGACGGATGGCGCGACACCTGCCGCTGCTGCCAGCGCGGCGGAAACGGTTTCGAACATCGCTGCCAACGACGCGACCCCGGATGCCGGCACCCCCTCAGGCGATACAGCCACAACGACACAGACAGCCAACGCTTCGCCGCCGCCACCGCCCCCGGCAACAACGACAGCCGCTCCACCGCCGCCGCCAGTAACCACGGCACC
>JBBDOA010000083.1:0-5161 GCA_040877275.1 Rhodospirillales bacterium
TTTCCCAAGCCGGAAACCAGATACGACCGGTCCCGATACGACCGGTAATGTCAGGCCGGTTCGCTCATCACCCTTTCCACGATGCGCATAGATTCAGCGGCAATCGGAACCCCCGCATAAACGCCGGCCTGAATGACGATCTCGATCATCTCGTCATCGGTGACGCCGGTGTTACGTGCGCCGCGAACGTGAACCTCGAACTCCTTCCAGCGTGCCATGACGGCAAGCATGGCCAGGTTCAGCATACTTCGCGTTTTGTGCTCGAGACCGGGTCGCACCCAGGCCGTCCCCCAGCAGTTTTCTTCCGTGAATTGGCGGAACGCGGCCTGGAACTTGTTGGCGGGTTCGCCGGTGTGATTGGTGTCCAGGACCTTGTTTCTAATCTCCCGGCCGAGCGCATATCTTTCTTCGTAGTTCATTGAATTCTCCATTCGTAGGGTTTGATAAAGATGATCTCATGATCAGGTTTGATCGCCGTCCTGATCAGGTATTTTACGTATTCCACAGGCTCCTGATCTTTTGGCAGATCGTGCGCATAATTTCTATTCTGGCCGGGTCGTGGTGGCCGGCATTGAGGAAGCCGTGGCATTGATCGTTGAAGTGGGTGTGGTCCACGTCGATGTCACTTTTCCGCAGGTGGTGGACGAACGCCGCCGCTTCGGGGTAGAGCGGATCATATCTGGCCGTCACGATCAGGGTAGGCGGAAGACCTTCGAGTGTCTCTACGTGCATTGGCGACGCGCGCCAGTCCATTTCATCCGCCCCATTTTCCAGATAATGGCTTTTGAACCACGCCAGCGTCGGATAAGTGAGGGGGAAGGCCGGATCCAGTTCATAGTGCTGGGCGTATTTAAGGGTCATGTCGAGGACCGGATACAAGAGCACCTGTGAGCAGATGCGGACTTTCTTCCGGTCCCGGTTCGCCAGGGATGCGACCACCGCCAGATTGCCGCCCGAGCTGTCTCCGCCGACCGAGAGCCGGGTGCTGTCGATCCCGAGGAAGGCGCTGTTCTCGTGCGCCCACGCCACAGAGAAAAGTGCGTCTTCCACGGCGGCGGGGAACTTGTGTTCGGGCGACAGCCGGTAGTCGACGGAAAGGATCGTGCCGCCCGTCTCGTTGGCGAGGCGACGGCAGAGCTGGTCATGTGTATCAAGATCGCCGATCATCCAGCCGCCGCCGTGAAAAAAGACCAGCAGGGGTGCAGCGCAATCCTGCTTTTCGAGGGCGCGACGGCGATAGATCCGCGCCGGTATCGGAGCGCCGGGGCGATCCATGACAAGATCATGCACTTCGGCGGTCGGCAGGGGGGTGCCTGCGAGTTTCAGTTTCGCTTCCCTTGAAGTGCGCCGTGCCTCGAGCGGGCTTAAGGATTCAGTCCGGGGCTTTGCGACCTTGCGGATCTCGGCGAGGAGTGCATCGGCTACAGGATCGATGGAATTGCCCACATTATTCATCCTGCAGGGCGGCATCGCGTGTGCGTCGGATAGCGGGGATGACGACAAGAACCGCCGTGACGATTGTCACCGCAATAAGCGCCGCACTGATAGGGCGTTCTATGAAGATCATCGGATCGCCACGTGAAAGCTGCATCGCTCTGCGCAGGTATTCTTCCATCATCGGTCCGAGGACGAGGCCGAGTATAAGCGGGGCCGGCTCGCAATCGAGCAGGCGGAAAATGTATCCGAACAGTCCGAGCGCTATCATCACGTAAACGTCAAACGGAGAATTATTGAGCGAGTACACGCCGACACAGCAGAATACGACGATTGAGGGGTAAAGCAGTTTGTAGGGGATCGTCAGCAGTCTCGTCCACAACCCGATCAGAGGCAGGTTCAGCACGACCAGCATCAGATTGCCGATCCACATGGACGCGATCAGTCCCCAGAACAGCGTCGGCTGCGCATGGATAATACCGGGCCCCGGCTGGATGCCCTGGATAATGAGTGCACCGGCAATCAGCGCAATATTCACATTCGAGGGAATGCCGAGTGTCAGCAGTGGAATGAACGACATCTGTGCGCCGGCATTATTTGCAGCTTCCGGCGCGGCGACACCTTCTATGGCGCCATTTCCGAATTTTTCCGGGTTCTTTGATATCTTCTTTTCAACCAGATAAGCGGCAAACGAAGAAAGCATTGCGCCGCCACCCGGTAACATGCCGAGAAAACTCCCCATCACGGTGCCCCTGATGGCGGGTGCCGCGGATGTTTTCAGGTCCGCTGCGCTGGGCCAGAGTTCGCGCAGGGACGGCGCGAGGCTTGATCGGCGGCCCGTATTCCCCTGGAGGTTATGAATGACTTCGGTCAGGCCGAACATGCCCATGGCGACGGCGACAATGTTCAGGCCATCCTGAAGTTCCAGAAGCCCGAAGGTGAATCGAAGCTCGGCTGAGCCCCTGTCGGAACCGACCAGACCCAAGGTTACGCCAAGGATAACCATGCCAAGCGCCTTGACGAACGAGCCACGCGCGAGGGCGACTGCAACGACAAGGCCTAGCACCATCAACGAGAAATATTCCGCCGCACCGAACTTCAGTGCCGCATGGCCGAGCACAGGTGCGAACAGGGCGATGACGATGGTCGCGACGGTGCCGGCAAAAAAGGATGAAAGAGCGGCAATCGACAACGCGGCCCCCGCGCGGCCCTGTCGGGCCATTTTATACCCGTCCAGTGCCGTGACCACACTGGATGGTTCTCCCGGCAGATTGATCAGAATGGCGGTGGTGGAGCCGCCATACTGCGCCCCGTAATAGATGCCGGCGAGCATGATCAGCGAACCCGTCGCATCAAGCCCGAAGGTCAGGGGCAGCAACATGGCAATGGTTGCCGCCGGGCCGAGACCCGGCAGGACGCCGATCAGCGTCCCGAGAAGGCAGCCAATCAGGCAAAACAGCATATTGCCCGGCGTTATGGCGGTGCTTAGTCCGAGCGAGACATTGGCGAGAATATCCATCATGGTCAGTGACTGAAGACGTGGCCGAATATCGGGATTTGTTGCCCAAGCGCAATCGGAAACAGCA
The DNA here is from genome assembly GCA_040877275.1 of Rhodospirillales bacterium. Taxonomy (GTDB): domain Bacteria; phylum Pseudomonadota; class Alphaproteobacteria; order Rhodospirillales; family Casp-alpha2; genus UBA4479. Next base: position 3,021 of record JBBDOA010000083.1, read on the forward strand.
GTGTGGTCCCGATCGCAAGGACCAGCGCCAGGGTCAGTATCGATTTCAGCCGACGGCCGCCGTCGGCGAACACGGCCGGGATGACAAGCAAAAAGACCGTTATCAGCAAGCCCAGTGGCCGGATAAGAAGTGCGAACGTCAGGGCTGCGCCAAGAATGAATATCGTCGGCCGAATGACAAATGGTGCATAGTGGGCGACTTCGCCGATGAAGCTCCCGCCGATAAGGATAGCGGCGATCACGCCAAGACAACTGCCCAGAATGATCGGAAGATATCCGGGACCCATCTGCCGGGTTGTTCCGAGATCATATCCCGACGCAACGACAATGACGAAGATGGAGATGGTGAGGAGAATGATACCCAGGATGAGATCCTTGGGTTTTCTGACGGTGATGCTTTTTTGAAGCATGACAACCTCGATCTGGCTGAAAGGGCTCTGACGGGACGAGACCGCCCAACCATTTGCACCCCTGTATTATCCTGCAATGATTTTGGTTGCCGGGCCATCGTATTGGCCCGGCAACCAAACCAGGAGACCGCCCTGTGGGGCAGATTTCAATTGGGCTTTATCATACCGGCAATGATTGCCGCTTCGCGCGAGTTTTTCAATTTCTGTACGACAATTTCCCGGTATTCGGCCGGAGTGGTGCCTTCAGCGGTGAACCCGAGCGAGGTGAGCTTATTGGTAAGGTCAGGGTTGGAAAGCGAGTCCTGGACGGCCGCGTTGATTTTGGCAATGACCGCATCCGGCGTGCCCTTAGGGGCAGCCATGCCATAAAAGAACGTGCTCGAGAAACCGGGCAGGGTATCGGCCATCGTGGCGACATCCGGCAACAGCTTTGAGCGGACTTTCGATCCGACGGCGACTGCCCTGAGTGTCCCGGCCTCGATATGCGGCTTGGCCGGTCCGATTGGTAACAACATGGCGTCAGTATGTCCACCGACAACGTCGGTCAGGCCGGGCGCGGTGCCGGGATAGCCGATCAGGGTGGTTTCGATGCCGGCCGCTTTGTTGATGCGGATCGTATCCAGATGCAGATCGCCCCCGGTTACGATAGAAACATTCAATTTGCCCGGGTTGGCCTTCGCATAGGCGATATATTCCGGAAGATTTTTGATCGGCAGTTTACTGTTCACAACGAGCACCGTCGATCCGAATGCGATCTGGCTGATGGCAACGAAATCCTCTACCAGGTCATAGTTGAGGCCTTCCTGCACTGCGGCGTTGCCGACATCGGACGTCGACCACATGCCAAGTGTATAGCCATCCGGATCGGCGCTTTTCAGGGTACGCACGCCAATGGCACCGGCGGCACCCGGACGGTTTTCGACGATGACCTGCGAATTCCATTTCTTCGAAAGAGCATCTGCGACTGTGCGGGCGATGGTGTCTGTTCCGCCGCCGGGATTGTAACCGACGATAATCTTGACCGTTTGATTTGGGTAGTTGTCCGCCACCGAGACGGCCGGTGACAGGCCCGCGAACATGGCTCCCAGAGCGGCAGCCGCAATTATGCTTTTGTGTTTCATTGTTGTCCTCCCGTGTGATCCGCCGGTTATGCCGGACGGTAGAGGCCTAGCGACGAGAGCGCAGTCTCGCTGATGAGAACGCGAATTATCGCGTTCCAGGCCTCTAAATTATTTCATCACGCGCTCTGACATAATAAACGACATAAAATGGCGAAAGATGCAATAAGAAACAAACGTCTTCAATGGAAGACAATATTTGTCGCTCATGCGAGTCTTGTCAGAGGAAACTTAGCTTTGACTGAAAGTCTCTCGTCGGGGCGTTGTTAGACTAAATTGAACAGGCGCCTATGGCGGTCACTCTCCGTGTTTAGGCTGCAAGCTGACGCCACTCGGTCAGGGCGGCGGCTCGGTCCTGTTTGAAAATGTCGCGGCAGGTGAGGTGACGGTCGTGGTTGAAGTGGTTATGGATTAAAGCGTGAATCGCGGTAAATTTTTGCAGTGTTTTTACGTCTCTGAACCGAGCTATCGCACCTTCTCGTCGTCTGAACGGCTGGTGTGAGTTTTGCGCCCGATTATTTCGCCAATGTCCACAGGTCTGGATGTCCGCATTGCCTGTCAGGTTCATGGCTGCCCGGTATGAACGGAGTCTGTCCGTGACGATAACCTTTGGC
>JBBDOA010000084.1:0-556 GCA_040877275.1 Rhodospirillales bacterium
GGCTGGACGCGGCATGAGCCAGGCGCCGAAATCATGCCGGTGCACGAAGCCGCCGCGCGTTATCAGGACGCCGGCATTGAGCCGATCATCATTGCCGGACGCGAATACGGTCAGGGGTCGTCACGTGACTGGGCTGCGAAAGGGACCCGGATCCTGGGCGTGCGCGTTGTGATTGCCGAGGGTTTTGAGCGCATCCATCGATCCAATCTTGTCGGCATGGGGGTGCTGCCGCTTCAGTTTGAGGATGGCACATCCAGGACCTCGCTGGGTCTGGACGGCACCGAAACCTATGACATTACCGGGGTCAATGACATGCGCGGGCCAGGCGCCACGCTGGAGCTGATGGTTCACAAGCGCAACGGCAGCAGCCAAAGAGTCCCGCTTCTGTGTCGTCTGGATACGCCGCTTGAATTTATGTATTTCCTGAACGGCGGGATTCTGCATTACGCGGTTCGTAACGCAATCGCGCCGGAACAAGCCAACGCCCTGCCGGGCTGAGACCTTCGTTACCCCGGACTCGATCCGGGGTCCAGTGTTACACATCCGCATTTCGCAG
>JBBDOA010000084.1:656-5133 GCA_040877275.1 Rhodospirillales bacterium
GGACAGGGCCGTGGCCGCCGCTCTGGATTCCGGCATGCGCCGGAATGACACATTATACAGATACCGTCACCCCGGTGCAGACCGGGGTCCAGGGCGACCAGTGCCCGTACTCAGGGAGCGTTGATTTCATCCCATAAATCCCGCCACGTCGGGTTTTCGGTCTCAATCAATCGTAATTTCCAAGCCCGCTTCCATTCCTTGAGTACCTTTTCACGACGAATGGCTTCTGTGATTCCACAAAACACTTCGAAATGAACGAGAGTCTTGCAGCCATATCTTTGTGTAAAACCCGGAACGGCGTCCTCGCGATGTTCCCAAACACGTCTGACGAGATCGGACGTCACGCCAATATAAAGCGTTCCGTTACGCTTGCTGGCGAGAATGTAGACGTAACCCTGCTTTTCCATGTGAACGGATATGAAAGGTTCTGGCCGTTTTCTGGATTCCGGCGTGCGCCGGAATGACACATTACACAGATATTGTCACCCCGGTGCAGACCGGGGTCCAGTGTTACACATCCGCATTTCGCAGGGACAGGGCCGTGGCCGCCGCTCTGGATTCCGGCATGCGCCGGAATGACACATTACACAGAAACCGTCACCCCGGTGCAGACCGGGGTCCAGGGCGACGGAGATGGTATTTTTGATGACGGGCAGGTTCCATAAAAATCATTTTAGTATTTTTATTGTTGACAAAAATGATTACAAAAATATGCTGCTTGCAACAAGGCATCGAATGCCGGTCGGAATCAATGGGGGGATGGATGGCAACGAAGCCGAAATCAGGCACGCAGCGAAAATCCAGAAAGACGCCGGATCAGGCATCCCCTGAGTTCCTCACCAATATTCTGCGCGACCGCATCGCCAACCATGACCTGCCCCCCGGCAGCAAACTGCGCGAAAGCAGCCTGGCTGAAGAATTCGGCGTGTCCCGAAGCCGCGTTCGCGAAGCCTTCAGCGGCCTGGAAGAGCGCGGCCTGATTGAGCGTATCCCCAATCGGGGGGCCGTCGTGACCCGCCTCGAAGCGTCGCAGGCGCTGGAACTGTTCGCCGTGCGTGAGCTTCTTGAAGCCCTCGCGGTGCGGCTTTCAACGCAGAACCTACCGCCGGAAAGCTGGCAGGATCTGGTCGAGCTGTTCGACGAGCCGCTGGAAAAAGCGGTCAATGAAAACAATCTTGAAATTTATATCGACGCCCTGGCAACGCTCCGCGCCCGCCTCGTCGAGGGGGCCAATTCGCCGCTGCTGCTCGGCATGCTGGACAGTATCTATGACCGCACCCGGGTGCTGATCCGCAGGCTGGTTATCCTTCCCGGTCGTGCCCGCCAGGGCCTTGAAGAGCACAGGGCGATGCTCGCCGCCATGCGGGCGGGTGATGCCGAAAAAGCCGAACAGCTCAAACGCGCCAATATCCAGGGGTCACGCGAGACCTTCCGGAAATTCCAGAAATTCGTTCTTTGAAGACCATCTGATCAGGAAGAAAAATGTTCAAGAAAGTTCTCATCGCAAACCGCGGGGTTGTTGCTGTCCGCGTTGGCCGCACGCTCCGCAAAATGGGTATTCCTTATGTTGTGGTCTACTCGGAAGCGGATGCCGGGCATCGCTATGTGAAGGATGCGGATGAGGCCTATTCCGTCGGCCCGGCGCCGGCGCGTGAGAGTTATCTGAACCGCGAGCTGATTATTCGCACGGCCACAGACGCCGGTTGTGATGCCATCCATCCCGGCTATGGCTTCATGGCGGAAGATCCCGTATTCGCGCAAATGGTGCAGGATGCAGGCATGCGCTTCATCGGCCCTGCTGCCCGGCATATCGAAGACATGGGCAACAAGGTGACGGCGCGCACGCTGATGTCGGGTGCCGGTGTGCCGGTGCTGCCGGCGAGCGGGCCTGTGCCCGAAGGCGTTACTGATTTCTCGCCGTATATAGACAGCATTGGCCTGCCGATGCTGATCAAGGCGGCTGCCGGTGGCGGCGGGATCGGCATGCAGCGGATCTTTGAGGCGAAACAACTCGCCAGTGCGGTCGAGAAGACACGGGCATTGTCGGCACGGGCGTTTGGTGACGGCACCGTCTATCTTGAGCGCTACCTGCAGGAGCCGCGTCATATCGAGTTTCAGATGATCGGCGACGGGCAGGGCAATGTGCGCAGCATTTTTGAGCGCGACTGTTCCATCCAGCGCCGCCATCAGAAGGTGATCGAGGAAGCGCCGGCACCGTCCGTCAGATCAGACATCATCGGCGCAATGTCGGAGAAACTGGTCACAGCGCTGGCCGGCTGGAACTACGACAGTCTCGGCACCGTCGAGATGCTGATGGACCGTGAGGACAATCTTTATTTCCTCGAAACCAATACCCGTTTGCAGGTTGAGCATGGTGTTACCGAGGCGGTGACGGGACTGGACCTGGTCGAGGCGCAGGTCCGTATCGCGGCCGGCCAGACACTTGATGCGGTGCTGCCGCAACAGCTTGCCACGGATGGCCACGCCATCGAATTGCGCATCTATGCAGAAGATCCGGTCCGTTTCTTCCCGTCGCCCGGTACGCTTGACGTCTTTGCGGTGCCCGATATGCCGGGTGTGATGACGGAAACCCATCTGGACGTCGGCGGTCAGGTGACACCACATTACGATCCGATGCTGGCGCTGCTGATCGCCAAAGGCCGGACCCGTGATGATGCCATCGCCAAGGCCATCGCGGCGCTCGGCGCGTTCACCGTCGAAGGGGTCAAGACCAACATTCCGTTCCTTGTGAACATGCTGGACGCCGACGTGTTCCGGCAGGTCCGCCACCACACGACGCTGGCCGAAGAATTCAGCAAGACGATAGGGCGCGCAGCATGACAGACGCCAAAAAAGGCGGCCCGCTGGCCGGCCTGAAGGTTCTTGAAGTGGGTTCGACCGTGGCCGGTCCGTTCTGCGGACGCCTGCTCGCCGATTTCGGTGCCGAGGTCATCAAGGTCGAACCGGCCGCCGGTGATGCGGTGCGGGCGATGGGCATGCGCGACGAGGGCAAGTCGCTCTATGCCTCCAGCATCTTCAGGAACAAGCGCCTGATCGCGGTCGATCTGCATTCCGAAAAAGGCCGCGCGGTGGTGCGCCGGATCGCCGAACAGGTCGATATCATCGTCGAGAACTTTCGACCCGGCACCCTCGAAAAATGGGGCCTGGGCTATGACGATCTGAAGCTTGCCAATCCGGGTCTGGTCATGGTCAGGATCAGTGGTTACGGCCAGGACGGCCCGTACAGTGATCGCGCCGGCTATGGCATTGTCTGCGAGTCGGTCAGCGGCATTCGGGAGTTGAACGGCGATCCGGATCGCCCGCGGATTCACCGGCCGGGACATGATCCTGAAGTTCGAGGGCTGCTACCACGGCCACGGCGACTCCTTCCTCGTGAAGGCCGGCTCGGGCGTCGCCACCCTGGGACTGCCGAACTCGCCGGGCGTGCCGAAGCAGCTCTCAGAGCTGACGCTGAGCGCCCCTTTCAACGACCTGAACGCCGTCGACGAGGTCTTTCGCACCTATCCCGGTCGAATCGCCGGCGTGATCGTCGAGCCGGTCCTCGGGAATGGTGGCTTCATCACGCCGGATGAGGAGTTCCTGCCGGGGCTCCGGCGCCTCACCGAGGAGGACGGTTCCTTGCTCATCTTCGACGAGGTGATGACCGGCTTCCGCGTCTCGCGCGGCGGCGCCCAGCGGAGGTTCGAGGTCCGTCCCGATATCACGACGCTCGGCAAGGTGATCGGGGGCGGCCTTCCGGTCGGCGCATATGGAGGACGGCGCGACATCATGGAGCGGGTCGCGCCGCTCGGCGACATCTACCAGGCTGGCACCCTGTCGGGCAATCCACTCGCGATGGCCGCCGGACTCACACAGTTGAGCGTCCTGAATGAGACCGACCCGTTCGAAGCGCTGGAGCGGCGGACGGCCCGCCTCGTGAGCGGCATCGTCGAGCTGATCCAGGGCGCGGGCTTCCCGGCCACGGGCGGCTCGCTCGGTTCGATGTGGGGACTCTTCTTCTCCGAACGGCCTGTGCGCAATTTCTCCGAAGCCCAGGCAACCGACATCGCGCGCTTTCGTTCCTACTTCCACGCATGCCTTTCCCGGGGCGTATTCTTTGCTCCCTCCGCCTTCGAGGCTGGATTCACCTCCACCGCCCACGACGAGAGGGATATCGATGATACGTTGGATCGCGTCGCTGACGCGCTCGGCGAGCTCTCCTAGGCTCGCTCTCCTGATCTGCCTGGGGCTCGCGTCCTGCGCCCCGCTACGCCCCGGCCCGACGATCCCTGGCCTTCCCGATCGGGAGCCGACCGTTCGCGTCGGCCTCGTCGTGGACTCGAGCCAGGTCGAGGTAGGCGCCACGTCGGACTACCAGATCCTCGACGCGAGCGGGCGCGTGCTGCACCGCCTGAACGTTGCGGAGCGCGCGATGGTCCGCGCGTCGGCTGACGGCGTTCTGATCATTCGGATCGGC
>JBBDOA010000085.1:0-27514 GCA_040877275.1 Rhodospirillales bacterium
AATTTCTTCAAAGCCGCAGGGTATGAGACCAATTAAACGCAACACGCTCTAGTGTGGATTCTGGATCCGAAGTTCCCGAAAGTGGTTGCCCTGAACAATGATGGGAACTTCGAATCCACCACACTAGGCAGTTATCAGGAAGAAGCGTTTCGGGACGTTGCGTTGTCAGCGTTTCCGACCGGGCGCACGGCCAGGATCGAAACATCATCCCCGGCCGGGACACCGCCGCGAAAAGCCTTCACCTCGTCCAGGACATGCGCGATAACCGCGGCGCTGCCCCGCTGATGGGCGGCGCGCACGGCCTGCTTCAGACGGTCCAGCCCAAAGTTTTCGCCGCTCGCGTTCACCGCTTCGCGAATGCCATCGGTGTACGCAACCAGCATACCACCTGCGGGCAGGGTTGCCGTATTGCCATTGAAGACCCATGTGCCGTCAACACCGAGCGGTATATCCTCGCCGTCCAGCGTGGAAAACGTATCCCGTTCCGGATCAAAAATCAGCGCCGGCTCATGACCTGCCGAGATCCATTCGATGTTACGGTTTTCCGGGCTCAGTTGCATGAAGAAAAGCGTCAGTGACCGACCGCCTGAACTGTCTGCGGATAGCTGTCGGTTCACCGCAGCCAGAAGTTTGGCGGCACCGGCTTCGTGCGAGACATTGGCACGCATGACGGCGCGCGCAGTCGCCATCAGCAACGCAGCACCAACACCGTGTCCGGTCACATCGCCGATGACGACCGCGAAACGACCCGCGTCGAGCCCGATGTAGTCCAGATAATCACCGCCGGTTTCATCACAATAAAGGGTCGATCCGGCGAGATCGAAACCGTCTATTTGCGGTGCCGATTTAGGCACAAGATGCTGCTGGATTTCCCGGGCTGCATGCAGGTCGCGTTTTACCCTGAGTTGCTCTTCAAGGGCCGGCACCATGCGGTTGAAATCCTTGGCCAGGTCACTGATCTCGTCACTGCCGACCACGTCAACCCGGACGCTGAAGTCACCCCGTGTCAATTTCGCTGCCGCTTCATGCAGACGCCGGATCGGACGGGTCAGGTTTCTGGCCCCGAGCAGGGCCAGCATCGCGGCAATGCCCCCGGCCATGAGCGCAAACACAACTGCCGCACGCAACTGCACCTTATAGGATTCCTCGACAACTTCCTGAGCCTGGGTCTCGGCCGTTTCGATGATCGCTGTCGGCATCACGACGGCCAGATGATAACTGGTTTCCATCGTCGCGCCGACCGGACTGAAGGCCCAGACTTCCCGTGTCCGGGCGCGCTCGACATATTCAAGTCCCGGCACGCCGGTGCGGATATCACCGACCACCTTGAGCCAGGCATCGTTACCGTTCAGGGTAATCGGTCGGGCCGGATCGATCACTTTCCATTGTCCTGCATCCGGATTGAAGATCGCCACGTCATGGGGCATCAGCTCCGGGTCATCAACCGGCACGGCAATCAGGTAGGCAGGCACCTCGGGCGGCAGCCGGGTCGCATCGATGGATTGCATCAACAGCGCATCGAGACGCAGCGAGATCCGGGCCACGCCTGCCAGTTGCCCATTCGATAGCTGAACGGGTACGGCAACGGACAGGCGCCCGGCATCGGTATCGGCGGCGCTGAACCAGGCAGGCTCGCCACTTTCCAAAGTCGACAGATACCAGTTCTGCTCGCGCTGGTCGCCCTTGAGCGTTGCTGCGTTGGCCGGATAGGAAATCGTCAGACCGCTTTCAAGCGTTATTGTGACGATATCTATGGTGCCCCGGTTTCGGAGATAGATCGTCCGTGCAATGTCGCTCAGACCGGCCAGCCGGTTGAGCGTCCCGGCAACGTGATCGCGCACCGCATCACTGGAAATGTGAACGCTCATCCGTTGCAGATCGATCTTTTTCGTCCCGCTCTGCGGTGCGGATTCCTTTTCCTGCAGCAGGAATGACGTCTCATCGGACAGGACCTGACGGGTGTCGGCTTCACGGCCAAGTCTGGCGGCGACATCCTGGGACAGAAAACGCGCTTCTCGGGTAATCCGGCTGCGGGATTCCTCAATCGTGATCGCACCCATTTCGGTCGAGCGACGCAGATTACGGGTCAGTCTTTCCGCGAACAGGGATTTGCTCCGCTCGGCCATGTCTTTGCCGAATTCGGATGTCGCACGCAGATACATGACCGATGCAGCACTTAACGGCAATACGGCCAGGGCCACAAAGCAGATTGCGAGTTTAGTGCCGATCTTCATGCAGCGCTCGCTTCAAGAGGAATCCCGGGGTTTGACGTGTTAATCACTATCCGGCGCATCGCTGGTGGTTATGACAACTTTTCCCGTTGATTTGCGTCCGGTCAAGACGTCATGCGCAGCCGTCACGTCCTGCATCGGAAAGACATGCGATACATGCGGCTTGATTTTGCCCGCTTCAAACCACTGCAGCAGTTCCCTGAACGACCCTGTTACCAGTTCCGGATCAAGGATACGATGTGCGCCCCAGTAATAACCGATCACGCTGATGTTCTTGACCAGCAGAATGTTGGCCGGGATTTGCGGTACGGTACCGCTGGCAAAACCGACCACCAGAATCCGTCCGCCCTGAACGGTGGCGCGCAGACTGGCATCGAATGCCGAGCCGCCAACCGGGTCATAAACACAGTCGACACCGCGCCCATCCGTCAGTGCCTTGACCCGTTCGCGGATGTCTTCGGTCCGGTAATCGATCAGTTCATCGGCACCGTATTGTTTGGCGATGGCCAGCTTGTCGGCACCGCCCGCCGTGGCGATAACGCGGGCACCGAGCAATTTGCCGATCTCGACGGCGGTCAGGCCGACGCCACCGGCAGCGCCATGCACCAGCAATGTCTCGCCCGGCTGCAGTTTGAGTTTATGCACCAGACCGATATGCGAGGTACCGTAAACAATCGGAAATCCTGCCGCTTCGACGAACGTCATAGAGGAAGGGATAACATATGTGCTGCTCGCCCGGGCAACGGCCTGTTCGGCATAGGCCCCATGATCAACACTGGCCATAACCCTGTCGCCAACGCTCAGCCCGTCGACGTCGCTGGAAACCTCGGTGATGAAGCCGGCCGCTTCAAGGCCCGGCGCGAACGGCAGTTGCGGCTTGACCTGATACTGGCCCTTGACCATCAGCGTGTCGGCAAAGTTAACACCGGCGGCGCGGACAGCGATACGCACATAGCCTGCCGGCAGATCAGGCGGCGGCAGATCGCCAACACCAAGCGGCTCATCACCATCGAAACTTTTACAAATAACTGCACGCATGCGCTGCTCCTCATTTATTGGGTCTGAACTGTGTTCGGGCCTGCTGCATGCTCTTCTCATATTAGCGGGCCCGATAAAACCAAAACATTGGCAATGCGGGATGCGGGCGCTATAGCTCTGCCATGAGAGGCTATTTCGGTATCGGCGTCGAAGGCGTCTCGAAAGAGATGAATATCGGCAATCTGTTTCGCTCGGCACATGCGTTCGACGCAAGTTTCGTGTTCACCGTCCGCGCCGCCTATACGCAGCGCCTGGGTGGCCGGTCGGATACCTCCAGCGCCCTCAATCATCTGCCGTTCTATGCCTTCCCCGATCTTGAAGCCATGCTCCTGCCCAAATCCTGCAAGCTGGTCGGTGTCGAGTTGATCAACGATTCCATTGAATTGCCAAGCTTTCATCATCCGGCACAGGCCGCTTATATCCTTGGCCCGGAACGTGGTGAACTGTCACCGGAAGTGCTTGATCGTTGCGATCATGTCATCCAGATCCCGACAAAATTCTGCATCAACGTCGGCATTGCCGGCGCTCTGGTGATGTATGATCGGGTGTTGTCGATGGGCCGTTTCGCACCCAGGCCGGTCAGGGTCGGCGGGCCGGACACGGCCCTGAAGACGGGCGTCCACGGCGGTCCGAAATTCCGCACCGAAACCCATCAGTACCGGAAACCGCCGCCGCGTCCCTACAACGACTGAAGGGATCAGGCGTCAAATACCCATCCCCTCGGCCGACTGGTGTTCCCGGTAGGGAAACTCGACGATAACCGTCGTTCCCTTGTTGGGTTCGCTTTCAATGCGCACCGTGCCGCCGTTGGCTTCGGCCAGACCGGTGACGATGGACAAGCCGAGGCCGACGCCCTCATGGGCGTTGTATGGATTGACGTGCGCCTGCCCAAACGGTTGCAGGACTTTAACCAGATATTCCGGCGCAATACCGATGCCGGTATCCTCTACGGCAATTGTTGTCGTTGCATGGTTGTCGCGCGCCAGCCTGATCGATACCTGGCCACCTTCGGCGGTGAATTTGATCGCATTCGACAACAGATTGAGAAAGATCTGCTGCAGGGACCGCTCGTCGCCGACAAAGGGCACCGCACCCATCAATGAAATAACCTTGACGGTGAGGCCCTTGGCCTCAAACCGTGTCTGCAGCAGCATGACGCATTTTTCGGCAACGGCACGCAGGTTCAGGGGCTGCATATCCAACTCCCGGCTGCCCCCCTGCAACGCCGTCAGCGAGAGGATATCCTCAACCAGTCGCAATTGAATGTTGCCCGCTTCCTCGATGGTTGCCGCATAGTCCAGATAGCGCTGGTCGCCGAGCGCCCCGAAGGTTTCCTTCTTCAGCATCTGCGCATAGCCGATCACGGCGTTCAGCGGTGTTCGGAGTTCGTGACTCATATGTGCCAGAAACATCGATTTGGCATCGTTTTCCGCGTTCGCCTGTTGCGCAGCTGCAGCCAGCACCTTGTTCAGGGAATGCAATTGTTCGGTGCGTTCCCGGACGTCACCTTCCAGTTGACTGCGACTCTTGATCAGGCGGTCGATGGCAATCGTCAGGGCCAGGATCAGGGCAATGCCGATGACGCCGAGCAGTATGGAGCGCTGCTGGTTACGGAGACCCGTTGCAGCGTGCAGAGGATAATAATCCAGGGCCCAGACTCTGTTGCCGAGAACAACCTGATCGGTTTTAAGCGGCGCTACCCCCTGCGGGGCGTCCGCAGTGCCGAAAATCAGCTTTGGCTCGGTGTCGGTGGTGTCAACAATACGCAGATTAAAGCGTGCCCCCATTGCCGCCTGTTTGATGATCTCCGAAAGGGCAATGGACGGGGAAAAACCGGCCGCAACGAACAGAGTCCGGTCTTCATTAGGCCCCAGGTAGCTCCTGAGCCCCATATTGCCATAGCTTTTGACGGCAGAAATGATGAAAACGTCCTTGCTGGCACCACCATCGGCGTGCGGCATCATAATCGGTTCGGTCATGTGCGGTTGTGTCGACAGCAGGGCCGCCCTGGCGGCGCGCATCATTTCGGCGACAGCGGCAAAATCATATCCGAGAATATCCTTTTTTGCGCCCGGACTCTCGACGTATGTGACGGGGGCATAAAGCTCACGGTCCGGCTTTTCGCTGATTTCAAACGGGGTATATCCGTTATAGCTCCGTTCTTCCGCTCTTTCTTCGAGCGCAGCACGGAATGCCGGCAGCTCCCACCGTTTGAGCAGCGGCATCACACTGATAGAGCGCAGATGACGTGAGTCCGCGAGGAATTTCGAGCGGGTGACAAAGCGGGCAAACTCGCCTTCCCGGATGATACTGCTGGATTCGAAAAAGGCACCGACACTCAGCACGGAATTGATGGCGGACGTAACGGTATGCCTGATCTCGTGCGTAAACTCGGAGGTTTCGCCCTCAAAATCGGCACGGAACTGCTCTTCTGTCGAGCGCCTCAGTTCATAAACAAACTGGCTCAGGATGACGGTCGCGGAAATGCAGACCGTATAAAGAACAATTCTGATCGATCCGATGCGCAAGCCGCCCCTCCGGACTTTTTCTGACGGTCTACTGAGCGACACGTATGACGCCAACGGCATCACCTGCCGCATTGTACATCGTCGGCTCCAGATGCGTCGCCAGCTTGATGCGGTCAGCGGCCCCGATCAGACCGGCCTGATCCAGAAGCCAGCCCATGGCCACATCGGCGGCGCGCTTTTCGCCGTCTTCGGCCTTCAGCGCGATGCCAAGCCCCCTGTCGGGCAATATGGCGATGTGCACCCCTTCAGCACCGCCTTTCGTGGCAATGCGGCCGGCAAGCGCGGTCATGACGTCGGTGTCGAAGCGACCGGGTCCGCCAACCATGAACGGCATGCCGGTGACGGCATCAAGGATGCGTTTCACGGCCTTGCCGCGTGCTTCGCCAAGTTCGCGCGGGTCGGCCATTTTCCGGGCTGCCGTGGCCAGCGCCGTCAGTGTCATCCCATAAACAGGAATGCCGCAACCGTCACGACCGCGGCCGGTGTCCGCCAGGGACTGGCCGCCAAGGGTTTCCAGAATATCAAACAGCCGCCGCTGCACCGGGTGATCCGTATCGAGATAGCCATCCAGTGGTTCATGCAGATGCAATGCCGTGGTCAGAAACCCGGCATGTTTGCCCGAACAGTTGTTGTTCAGCCGGCTCGGCGCCTTGCCGGCGCGAATCAGATCATGCGCGGCATCAATATCGTAGGGTAGATGCGCGCCGCAGCGGAGATGATCGCCGCCGAGGCCAAGTCGGCCAAGCCAGGCGGCAACCGCATCGACATGGGCGGCCGTGCCGGAATGAGACGCGCTGGCCAGGGCCAGTTCGGCCTCGGCCACCCCGAAGGCATCGGCGGCACCGGTTTCGAGAAGCGGCAGGCTTTGCATGAACTTGATGGCCGATCTGGGATAAAACATCAGATCCGGATCGCCCCAGACCTTGACCGGTCCAGACGCATCACAAACCATTGCATGAACCCGGTGCCGGCTTTCTACCATGGTGCCGCGGGTCACTTCGCATATCAGGGGATCAAACATGGACTTTCCAACTTCATCTCATTACCCGTTATCAGATCGGGCATCCATTGCCCACTTTAAGATCGGGCCTTGCGAAATCAACCGTGTCCGGTATATCACGTGATTATGAATATTACGCAGATTTTCAGTTCAAGAGTTGTCCTGTTCGCACTGTTTGCCGTGCACGTGCTGTGGACCGGGCCCGCATCCGCCGATTTCCTTGGCAAATTTCAGGACTGGGAGGCGCATGCCCGGACCGACGGCGGTGCCAAGGTCTGTTACGCCGCCAGCGTGCCTTTGAAATCTGAAGGTAAATATACCGTGCGCGGTGACGTCTTCCTGCTGGTTTCGCACCGCCCGGGCGACAGGATGATCGGCTTTGTCAGCATGGAAGCCGGATACACCTACGGCAAGGACGGCAAAATCATTGCCAGGATCGGGTCCGACAACTTTCCGATGTTCGCCGACGGAGAGTTGGCCTTTGCCTATGAGGATCCACCCCTGGTCAAGGCGATGATCCGCGGCCAGAACATGATCGTGCAGGGCACATCCAGCCGAGGCACAAGAACCACCGACACCTTTTCGTTGAGCGGCTTTACCGCCGCCTATAGCGCCGCGTCCAGGGCATGCGACGTCAAGGGAGAGCCATGATGGCACCCCCATCGCAGGCTGAATTGCTGCGGACCGATATCCTGCCGGTACGCTGCCCCGGCTGCGGCGAAGCCCAGAACACGCTTGAAGGGGCCGTCGACCCGCTGTCGCAAGGTGCCCGCGTCGGCTGCATGGTTTGCGGCTATGTGTTCGGAACGGCTGAATACCGCCAGCTTCTGGACGAAAGACAGCAGGAATTCGCATCGCTGCAGCTCGGCGACCAGTAAACCGTCGATTGGGATGGAAAAGTCGCCCGACGGGTGATACATAGCCGCGCCATGACCAACACCGCACACATCCGCAATTTTGCGATTATCGCGCATATCGACCACGGCAAGTCGACCCTTGCCGACCGCCTGATCCAGACATGCGGCGGCCTCACCCAGCGCGAGATGAAGGAGCAGGTGCTCGACAACATGGAGCTGGAGCGCGAGCGCGGCATCACCATCAAGGCGCAGGCGGTCCGTCTCACCTACAAGGCCAACGATGGCGAGACCTACATCCTCAACCTGATCGACACCCCGGGCCACGTCGATTTCTCGTACGAAGTCAGCCGCTCGCTGGCCGCCTGTGAAGGGGCCCTGCTGGTCGTCGATGCGACCCAGGGCGTCGAGGCACAGACGCTTGCCAACGTCTATCTGGCGCTCGAGAACGATCTTGAGGTCATTCCGGTCCTGAACAAGGCCGACCTGCCGGCCGCCGAGCCGGAGCGGGTCAAGGAACAGATCGAGGATGTGATCGGCCTCGACACCTCGGACACCTTGCTGATTTCCGCCAAGACCGGCCTTGGCATTCCGGACGTTCTGGAAATGATCGTCAAGCGCATCCCGCCGCCCAAGGGCGATCCGGCAGCGCCGCTGAAGGCGCTTCTGGTCGACAGCTGGTACGATGCCTATCTTGGCGTCATGACCCTGGTCCGGGTTTATGAAGGCACCCTCAGGAAAGGCATGAAGCTCAGGCTGATGCAGGAGGATGCGATGCATCAGGCCGACCAGGTCGGCGTCTTTACCCCGAAGCCGACAAAAATCGACGCCCTCGGGCCGGGCGAAGTCGGCTACATGACGGCGGCCATCAAGACCGTTGCCGAAACATCGGTCGGTGACACCATCACCGAAGACAAGCGCCGGACCGCATCACCGCTGCCCGGCTTCAAGCCGTCGATCCCGGTGGTTTTCTGCGGCCTGTTTCCGACCGACGCGTCGGAATACGAGGATCTCAGGGATGCGCTGGCCAAGTTGCATCTCAATGATGCCAGCTTCCATTACGAGGCGGAAAGCTCGGCGGCGCTCGGTTTCGGTTACCGTTGCGGCTTTCTTGGCCTGTTACACCTTGAAATCGTCCAGGAACGCCTGGAGCGGGAATTCGATCTCGACCTCATCACCACCAGCCCCAGCGTCGTCTACAAGGTGTATCGCACCGACGGCACCATGAAGGAGCTGCACAACCCGGTCGACATGCCCGATACCGTCCACATCGATTATATCGAGGAGCCGCTGATCAAGGCCTCGGTCATGGTGCCGGATGAATACCTGGGCTCGGTGCTGGCGCTCTGCGAGGAGCGGCGCGGCGAACAGATGGAACTGACCTATGTCGGCAACCGCGCCATGATCGTCTACAAGTTGCCGCTGAACGAGGTCGTGTTTGATTTTTATGACCGGCTGAAATCCGTATCCAGAGGGTATGCCAGTTTCGATTACGAGCTGATCGGCTATGCCCGGAGCGATCTGGCCAAGGTTTCGATCCTCGTCAACAACGAGCCGGTCGACGCGCTCGCCTTCATTGCCCATAAAAGCCACGCCGAAGGCCGCGGCCGGGTCGTCTGCGAGAAGCTCAAGGACCTGATCCCGAGGCAGCTTTTCAAGATCGCCATCCAGGCGGCGATCGGCGGCAAGGTCATCGCGCGGGAAACCGTCAGCGCCATGCGCAAGGACGTCACCGCAAAATGCTACGGCGGCGACATCACGCGGAAAAAGAAGCTTCTGGAAAAACAGAAGAAGGGCAAGAAACGGATGCGCCAGATCGGCAACGTGGAAATCCCGCAATCGGCGTTTCTCGCCGCCCTCAAGACCGGCAGCGAGTAATCCCTGCCCGTTAACCCTGCCTGTTAACCCCGCCTGTCCACTCTGCTTGTCAACTTTGCGGCTTGACGAATTCCGGCAGCGGTTCCGGTTCGGGATCAAATGCATCGTCTTCGATCTCGTCGTAGACATCGATCATATCGTGGCTCGGCAGGCGGTCATCTTCATGTGAACTGTCGCCTTCCTCGCGCGCCCATTTGCGGGCTTCGCGGGCCAGCTCGTCATACAGAAACAGGGATGCCTCGTGCTCGCGCAGCTCCTCTTCGGCATGGGCGCTGAGGACCCGGTTCGGCCGGCAGGTCCAGGCCAGGATAACCCCCGGCACGGCCAGCAGAAACCACGCCGGCGGTGCCAGAAACCAACTGATCACCGGATCCCAGAACCACGGATGCAGGGCGTTCAGGCGGATTTCAGCCAAAAGGTAAGAGCCCGGCCATAAAGCCTGCCATAATTCGTCCGCCGACAGCGTCCAGCCGCTGCCGCCCGGCAGGGTCCGGGCGACGGTTTCCGCAGCGGCAACCGCAAAAGCGCCGAAAAGCAATATCCAGCCGGTGATAAAGACGCTGCGCATCATGCCATGGTCACTGAAAAGGGTTTAACACACCATCAACAGCATAACAGATGCGTTTCATTCACCCAATGATCAATCCCCTTGCCCGTCGGCGCAGGCTCGGTTAGGTTCCGCCCCGACCGTACAGGTCGACGGAGGGGTGGCCGAGTGGCTGAAGGCGCACGCTTGGAAAGCGTGTATACGGGAAACTGTATCGAGGGTTCGAATCCCTCTCCCTCCGCCACCACCTAACATATTCTTTTTATTGTATAATATGAGGATTCTAGAGGCCCGCCAATGGCGCGGATTGCCGCCATTTTCCGGCGCCCCGACCCTGTGTTGAGGTTCGGAGAGAGCTTTTCGGTCCCGCAGTATGCCGCCGACAGTCCGGGCTGGCGAATGCGCTCGACAGCGCACACGTCGCGACGGATCAGCTTGTCCGCCACGCTCTCGGGCGGGGCTGACCAAACGAGCCGCCGACGGAGCTTTTATAAGCGCCATTAGTTGACCGTGATGCGTCCGACCGTGTCGGTCGCAAGCTCGGTGAACCAGATGTTGCCGTCCGGCCCGACCGTGATGCGGTGCTGTACGGCTTTCTTCGAGGGAAGCTCAAAGGTCGTTTTGACGCCATCGTTGCCGATCTTCTGGATGATGTCGGGGGTATTGAACTGTACCCAGAGATGCCCGTCTTTATCAAACACGGCGCCCGCGAGCTTGCCGCCCTCGACCCCGGTTTCGAAGCGCTTGAATTGACCGTCCGTCGTGATCGTGCCGTAGGCGTTGCCACGCTCTTCCGTGTACCAGATATTCCCTTGCGGCCCCGTAAAGATGACAATCGGACGGGCATTCTCGAACGGGATCTTGAAGCGGGTGATCTTACCTTCAGGCGTGATACGGCTGACGCGGTTGCCCTCAAGCTCGGTGAACCACATGTTCCCGTCCGGTCCCGCCGCGATATAGATCGGCGTCGACGGTTGCGCATCGATTGGAAACACCTTCATCTCGCCACTTTCCGGATCGAGGCGACCGATCACGTTGGCCGTCTTTCCGGTCCACCAGATACTGCCGTCCGAACCGATCCCAAGCCCGTGCGGATTGGCGTCATCCACGGGAATTTTGTAGCGTTTCCTGATTTCGCCATCGAAACCAGCCAGGGCGATCTCGTTGGCGAACTGGAGCGTCAGCCACATCCGGCCCTGTTTGTCGAACCGCAGGCCGTGGGGACCCGACTTGGGCGCGACGTCGAAGGTCTTGAGCTTGCCATCGGTCGAGATGCGGACCAGCCTGGCATGGTTCTGTTGGGTGACCCAGATATTGCCGTCCGGTCCCGCAGCGATCTCGTGCGTGCTGCCGCCTGCGTCAGGCAATTTGAACTCGACGAGCTTGCCCTGATTGTCGGCAAGTGCGACGGAACAGATGAAAGAAAGCGCAATCGCCATCGCCATCATTTGCACGCGAAAGACGGACTTCAAACCAGACATCACGGTGTACCCCTTAATAAACCTGCTCGCTGAAACGGCTGCATCGACCCGGGTCAGTCCACCCGCTCGAACCCGTCCTTGCTCCAATACTCGCTGCCGACCTGATGGTGTCCGACAAAAAAACCGTCGGGGTCATATTTCTGTTTGATAGCCAGCAGGCGCGGATAATTATCGCCCCAGGCTTTCGCCTGCCAGTCGTCTTCGTGGAAGTTCATCTCGGCCGAATAAGAGCCGGTGTCCGGTTCGATCTGCCGGAAACGGTTGTAGACCGATTTGATCCTGGCCGCCTTGTCGCGCAGCATCGCTTCGTCCAGTTCATGACCGGAAGCACCATCGATGACGTTCTGTTGAGCACCGGCGATCAGTAACAGGGCGAAGGCGTCAAGCACGGAAGGATGGACGGGTGTGTTCCGCGCATCGGCGAGACGTTCCTCGCTTGCCCCGGCCAGGCCCTTCTGGAAATGGAACGCGAACCGGAACTGTTTGGCGGCATCGATGATGGTGGTGGCGAAGTCGGATGCCCGGTCCTCCGCCAAAAGCCCCTGCGACAACCACGACGATTCATAGCCCGCCCAAAAGACATTGGTCTCACCGTTGTCGCCGTTCCAGAAGAATTGCTTGCCCTTGTTGCTGGACGCCTGGTCGAGTTCGATGGTCTCCGGCATTTCCCTGGCGCGAAACTCAAGATCCCACCATTTCCGGGCGGGGATCGAATAAAGCACCAGATTCTCGCTGAATTTGAAACGGTCGCCGTCGACGAGACCGAGCACGGGCGCCCAGATTTGACGCACGTCTTCGGGCGAAAGATCAAGGAACGTCATTTTGACATACATCTGATGGTCGGGCCCGAAGTGGACCTGCTCGCCCCATTTCGGGCTGACGAGGTTTTCGCGCGCCACGGTGACGAAGGTTTCGACCAGTTTGCGGAATGCGGTCTCATCCCTGGCCTTGATGGCGCAACCGATGAACCCGAACGTCGCCGGCAGCTCGCGGGTCGCCAGGGTCAGCCGCGTGGTGATCCCCAACCCGGCACCGCCCCCCCTCAACGCCCAGTACAGATCGCTGTTCTGATATGCATTGGCGACCACGATGTCGCCGCCGGCCAGCACGATTTCCGCCTCGAGGATGTTGCCGGACGTCATGCCGCCGTATTTCGAATAATGCCCGAAACCGCCGCTCTGGGTATGTCCGCCGACCCCGACGGAGGTACATCCGCCGCCCTGAACATAGCGACCGCCTTTGACGACCACTTCGGCATACAAGCTGATGAACTTCTCACCCGATGCGACCGAGACGGCCGGTTGTCCGGGCCCGGTCCCGCTTTCGGGGATAAACGCATCTTCGATTTTGATGCCCCTGAGGTCGCGGGTCCAGACCAGCAGACTGTCGGGCGCACACGACTGACCATAATAAGAATGCCCGGCCCCCTTGATGACCAGGCGAAGGTTGTGTTTCTGCGCGAACCTGACGAGTTCGGAGACGTCCTTGGCATTCTTCGGAATGCCGACTTTTGCGCTTTCGGCGGTTCTCCAGCCGTCCAGCCAGCCTGAAGACTGCGTCGAACCGGAATAATCCTGAAGATAAAAAGGGTTCACGAGTTTCTTCAGGACCGCCTTGGTGACCTTGCCGCCAGACTCGTGCAAGGCCGCCTGCAAACCTGAGCGCGAATTTTCAAGCGCACCGTCGAGGCGCCCCCCCAACGCCGCCCAATCGCTTTCGGTGGGCCAGCCGGCATCGGTCGGCCGAAGCCGCGATTTCCCCTTGGCGAAGGCAAAGCTGACGGAACCGGGCAGCATCGCCGCAAACCCGGTCGACGCCAAAGCCTTCAAAAACATTCTGCGAATCATCAACGTCCCGGTCTCCATGCTTCAATTTCGTACTTGCCTGCCAACGCTTTACCGCGTGTGCTCACTGCAAACTCTGGAATACTTCCGCCGCAAAAGCAATCAAGCCTCGGACTTCACAGCTAAATGAACGTCGGTCATTCTCTGCAGGTGGCTGACGACGGAAAACAGACTGTCGGCGCGCGGATTTCCGGTCCTGGAAAACATCCTCATCAGGCTTTTCGAGGGCGTGCCCACATCATTGGCCAGTTTCTCAAATCCGACGGTCGCATTGATATAATCACGGAGCAAGGCCTTCCCCGTCGTAACGTCACCTTCCATCATCAGTCCCACCGCCTCGGCGAATAATGCCTGACGAAAAGCCGGGTCTTGATCGACGCGCGCTTTGACGGTCTGCTTAAAATCTCGCGTTAAAGCCATTTTCACTTCTCCTTTTTGCGGTCCTTGTAATCGCTCCACCGTTGCTTCGCGGCTTCGATGTCATTCCCCTGTCGCCTTTTCGTACCACCGCCCAAGAGCAAAATTATCGCCTGACCCTCTAATGCAAAATAAATACGCAGGCCAGGACCGTAATCGATCTTGTACTCCGAAACACCGCCGCCGACAGATTTGGCGTTCGAAAAGTTACCGTTTTCCATCCTGACAACGGCGGTCGTCACCTTCGCAGCCTGATCGGGCGGCAGGTCTTCAAACCACTTGCCAAACGAACTAACACCGTTACTCGTCAGGTATTCCTTAGCATGCACAATCATACACATTGGTAACTTATTAGTTACCAATTGTCACGGCAAATCAACTTCATGCTAAGCCGGGTTCACAGAACGCTACCGTGGACGCGTGTACATATATTCTCTGATTCTCAAAAGAAATTCGCTGATATGAATAATTTTTTCGCTGTTCCTTAATTTAGGGAATTGGCCAAATAGCTTAAGAAATTTGGGCATTTACGACTGTCTATTAGCGTTCAGTCGGCCAAAATTTGAAAAATTCCCTGCATTTTCCCTGCTGATCAGGGAAATCGGCGGAGACGGGTTCGCTCAAGACTGCGTCCACCGCCAATCGCCTTCCTGCGAACCGCAGGTCCGATGACAGCCCTCCAATAAAATGCGTATTCATAAATGCTCAGGTCAGTTATCGGAAAGGAATGGGATCGTCCATCCAGGACAGGAAGGCTGGCTGCCCCCCTATCATAAAAACGCGGTTTCTTCTGACAATTCCGAATTGAGTAACTGTTTGACTTACTTGCCACAAGGCGTCAGCCACATCACGTACATTTCAGTAAATGCCCCCGGGTGTTTTTGCTCGAATTTATTTAGATAGGACCAATTTGATCGTGTCGGATCGTCCGGATACTCCGTTGAATACAAAGCCATGTATTTTGGCGGGAGTGATCCAAAGCCGATCAGACGTAATCCTGATTTCTTAACTAGTTCCTTTAGGTCCGTTATACGAAAGCAGTGTTCCATTTCGTGCATCACTAAATCCCTAAAGCCGCTGGCAGTAAAAAAATCATGAGCTTTGACTATATCTTTTGCAGGATGGGAAGCTTCCAAGTTTGCAATTGCCTGCCGAATTCCTTGGGGCTTTTTAGTGAAAGCATTCTCTTCTACATAGCGACGAGCATTGCTAACTGCGGTTCGCGCGGAATCGCTATAAAGGCCAATCCTCATGATACCGCGTGGCTTCAAAACTGAATGCAAAGCGTTAAGGCCGGCCTCCGGATGATTCATATGATGAATCACACCAACGGAGTCTATGAAGTCGAATGAGCGCCCTAGTGATGCAACATTGAGTATATCGCACTTAAGAAAACGAATATTTTCCAGCCTGTGCTCTTCCGCCTTGAGACAAGCATACGCAAGGCTCCGGCTACTCAAATCTATACCTATTATTTCTGAGGCCTTAATATTATGGGCGTTTAATACTGCATGCTTCCCGGTGCCGCATCCAGCAATCAATATATTCTGTGCTCGTTCTGGCAAATTTAGATTAGGTGGAAAGCTGGGAAATTGCATTGCGAGATACTCGCGCAGCTCATAGCGCTTGCTGCTTGATTGCAACAGGCCTCTCCACCTCGGATAAGGGTTTTCTTCGTATTGTGCTGAGACCATTTCTGACACAGGGTCCTGAATTTTGGCGCTCTCATCGATAGATTTTGCAAGTGCAATTTCTTTCATTTCCCATTCAGCGTGAGCCTTCCAAAATACATGACGACTTTTTAATATGTCTTCGCCTAAATTTAAATCATCTGTAAGCGGCATGTAGCAGCCGAGAACGGCTAAAATTGACCTAGTTACCTTATCTCTCTGGGGTGGACTCTCTTTCAGAACTTTTAGTAGTTTTTCAATTAGCTCGATCTCTTTATTAGAGATTGACCAGCAATATTCGCTGTATGAGCACGCCATTGATAAGAATTGAAAAAAAGAGACCTGACCTGCGTCCAAGGGTTCATAACTAGCAACCCAATTCAGCCCAAACATTCGTACCATCACAAGAAGTCGTTCGAGTTCAACTGTATAAGCGGTTCCAAATTCCAAAACGGTTAAAAGCAAGGACTCCTCCATAAAGGAGCGGACCCTTGGATGCCTCAAAGCTGTTTCTGCCTCGCAACTTGAAGATAAAGTCAGCAAATCAATATAAGCGTTAAAAACCAGGCTCGATGCAGGTTTGATTAGATTGGAAAGCTGAGTATCCCATTGCTCTTTAATCGCGCGCTCAAGTGTTGGCCCTAATATCCGCATAAAGTGTTCTGCTTCAGCCAATCCTCTCTCTTGTGTATTAGTATTAAAAACAACAGAGCGAAACTGTTGAGAGAAATGCTTTCTCAGTTTCACATCTTCAGGGCTTAGTTCCAGCCCTCCGCAAATGAGTAATAAGGCAGAACCAAAAGAGCCGTTGGCGAGTAATATCTCTATGGCAAAATTGCGGATAATTTTGTTTTTTGGGTTTTTATCCAAATGCGTAGCTAATAATTGTACGGCTCGGTTCGAGTCTCCGCGACGGAGAAAATCTTCAGCTTTTCTTTTCACCTTTATTGCGTCGCGCATATTGTAATCCTTCCTGCGTGGTTGAGGCAGTCCAGCAATCGCTATTCGGGGACCCCATTCACTTTTTATAGGCCCACGATAGAGATATGTGCCTTGCAGGTTTGGTAAAAGCAAAAACTCCATTGCCAATGGCTTGTTGTTCGAAACTTATCATCAAACTCTTGCACGTTTTACTGGTTTTGCTGCACAGATAAAACTAGCTGCGAAAATTGATATAAAGTGGGTCCGCTAAAGTGTGTGCCCATAACAAGCAATGAACAGCAGTTCCATTGGCGTTGTCAGAGGGACGTCTTTGACGAAAGGAATAGCCTTCAGCGTTGAATGTCAGCAGGCTAATGCCTGCCATTCGTCCAGAGCTTCGGAACGGAACTTTCGGTAACTAGGTTGATCTATGAGATGGCATTGAGCATTGAAATTGTTCTGAACTTGACTTTGTCTTGAGACTAACTTTTGAAACGAAGCTATTGTTCGGAAACAGCACGCTTTATTCCAGCCAGCCCCGGTCCAGATATGTTGTCGTGCCGACCCTGGGCTTGTTGGGCAACAAAGGCTGGATGCCTTCACCTCCACTGGCTGGATGCCCATGTGACACGCACAGCCACAGCCTTTCAGGCCGGATTCGATTGAAGCAAAAAGCCGAAGCGACCGGCAGAACACCGTTTCGGCCTGCGCCGGGTCGTAATTTGATCAGGCTTTTCCTTATAATAGTCATTATAAACAAAGACTTACAACTATGTAAATATTATATCAGTTTAAATTAAATATAGTGTGCAATATTGAACATTAAAGGTGGTTATTTTAAAGTATAAACAATTTAATATTTAACAAAATACTGCTTCTTGAAAAGAATTGTGGGCCGTGTCTGATTTAATTGGGCCTGGCTCAAACCCACGCCATCTCAGAGAGGATATGTTAAAATGAGACCGATCAGATTTCTACCCGCCATCGCAGTTGTTACCGTACTCGGCGCTTGTGCCGCTCCGGCACCTCAGGACCTGAACGTTTCGCAAGTCCGCGCTTTGCAAGACCAGGGCGACAGCTTTCATGCCAGCCTACACCAGGGTTATGCAACGCTCGCTCAGGATGAGTTAAACGAAGCAGATCGCAGAGACACCGATTACTTCAATAAAAAAGCGCGACGCGCAGCGTCCAACGGCAATGTCCTGCCGACGGGGATGGATGAACGCGACATCCCGACCAAGTATGTCGCCGAGTTGACTCAGGCCCGCGCTAACCTCATGCGGGTTCTGGACAGCGGCGGCACCACCCGGGCGCCGTTGCAATCCTCCCGTGCCCAGACCCAGTTCGACTGCTGGATGCAAGAACAGGAAGAAAATTACCAACCCGACGACATCGCGGCCTGCCGCGCCGGTTTCCTGAGCGCACTCGAACAGGCGTCTGCAATAGTCTTTGCCGCGGTCAAGCCGGCACCTGAAGCGCCGAAAACCGCAGCGGTTGCTGCCCCGACGAAACTCATGGAAATCGCGACGTACACGATTTACTTCGACCACAACAGCTCATCGCTGAATAATCAGGCCCTTGTGCTGAACAATGAGATTATTTCAGAAATCAAGAGATCAAAAGCAACGAGTGTCACAGTCAACGGCTACACCGACCGTTCCGGAACGACGGACTACAACAGGCTGCTTGCAGAACGTCGCACCGCGACCGTTACCAATGCCATTGAGCAATCCGGCATTAAGCCGACGGTCGGATACCAGTCCTTTGGCGAAACACGCTCCGCCGTGGAAACCGGCGACGACGTCCGCGATTGGCACAACCGTCGTGTCGTCGTTATCTTGCAGAAGTAAGACCGCACGATAACGAACCAGCTATGAACTGACGGCGCCGGTATTTTCCGGCGCCGTTCTGCGTTCAGGAATCGTGCAGAAATTGTTCAGAAATTATTCCGGGGATTGGCCTTAATCGTGAACGATGACATTCAGTAAAGCGGAATGCACCTTTATCTCACCGTTGTATTCGATCAGGCCGAGCTTGCGGAATTTGTTCATGAAGTAGTTAACCCGGGATCTGGTCGTGCCGACCCTCGCGGCCAGAACCTCCTGACTGACTTTCGGGACAATAAGCTCCAGCTTTCCCTCCTTGCCGAAATTGGCAAGAAGCAGTAACACGCGGGCCAGACGTTTCTCACTGGAGTTGAACAACTGGTCGACCAGGTCGGCTTCGATCTGGACGTTCCGCGACAAAAGAAAAGACATAAACATTTCCGAGAACGCCGGATGTTCATTCAGGGCACGGATCATCGCCACTTTGTCGACAGCAATGGCACTTGTCTGTTTCGCCGCGCTGGCTGTTGCCAGATACAATCCCTGACCGACAAGGCACCCCTCACCAAAGAAGTCGCCCGCACCAAGAATGGCGATCACGCCTTCCTTGCCCTGGTCGGAGACGACAGTAATCCGCACGCTGCCTTTTTCGAGATAATATACGGCATCGGCCGGATCTCCCTGCCTGAAGATGACATCATTGGCCGCGTATGAAACGCTGCGCCTTCCACCGGGAACCGAATCCAGGAATAGCTTGGTATCAAACTTTTTTGATGCCTTTGCAGTCTTGGGCTTCTTCGTTGGCATGCATTTTCCACTTCAATGACAGGATTATCAGGGCGGCAATCATAGCCGGTTGATCAAGGGGGATTGTCGCGTGATCTGATTAGAAAACACATATTGGAACTGTTTGTGAACTACAAATGTGCAACCTGAGTAAATTTTCATGCCAAACGTAGCACAGCAGTACCCATTTAGTCCCTACATTTAGTATAAATTCATTTTTGTGGAAGTAAAGCCCGACCGCGATAGTACCGGATCGCGCCAGCATGCATTGGCGCAAGGCTTCTCGAATTGGCCATATCCTTAGCCGACAACATGGAAAATGCCGGGTGAAGGCGTCGGAAATCCTCAAAATTTTCAAACACGGCCCTGGTGATTTTGTAGGCCATGTCATCGGACAGTCGCGTCGTTGTGACGACCTCGACGCGGACACCAAGGGTCGGGACATCGTGTGCATTACTGTGATAGGTGCCGCCCGGGATCACGGTGCGTTCGTATTCCGGGTGCCGACGCAGCAGGTTGTCGATCTCCTTGCCGCCCAGATCGACCAGCACCCCATGACATCTGCGAACCACGTCCTGTATCAGGCCGTTCGGATGAGGGACTTCATAAACAATGGCATCGAGTTCATTCGCGCAAAGCGCACGGTACTGTTCTGCAAGCGTCAGCTCATGCACTTCAGCGAAGTCGTTTCGGGTTGCGCCAAGCGCCGCCATGATGCGTTCCATACTTACCCGCTCGCCGGACCCGGGGCTGCCCATGTTGATCCGCTTGCCACGCAACGCCGCCGCGCTGTGGATACCAAGCTCCCGGCGGGCAACGATCGTGAAGGCTTCGGCATGACCGGCGAACAAAATGCGCAATTCGGTATCTGGTCCCATCGCCGTGAATGGACCCGTGCCGACCACCGCGTCGACGACGACATCTGAATGCACAATGCCAACATCAATGCGACCATCCCGAAGCGCAGCAACATTGGCGACAGGTCCGGACGATGGCATGACGACGCAACGTCGGCCATCCACCGGAAGTCCGAGATTGAACAATCGGCAGATTGAGCCGCCCAGTTTGTAACTGGTCCTGCTCGGGCTGTCGGTAGCGATCATCACGTCCGCACCCGGGACGACGAACCCACACGCGGCGATCATGGATATCAGTATGAGCAGGCAACCGGCGCAGATCATCCGGTGCCATCTGTCTGCGCTGCTATCAGGATAAAAGTTCATATTCGAGAATCTCCCCTTGTCGCTCCATCAGGCTTTTAACCCATTGCCCGTCGGCATCGAAAAACAGGCTTCCGGCGTAGTTCGGCGTAATGATCTGGTAGCGAAGGGCGGCGACCGGCCCACGCGGGGTCAGGATCTGCTCTGCGCCCAGTGGTTTCACGACAAGCCCGACCTCGCCGCCGTACTGGATGTCGATCATCCTGCTCTCGCGCAACAGTCGGCTGTTCCACAGTGTGTTCGTCGTCAGTAACTGCGGTGCCGCCAGGAACGGCCCGTCGACGCCGATGATACGGAACCCGTCGCTGGCCGCGGCACCGGTAACAGCAAGCCGGGTGCCGTTGTCATCCGTCGTGCTTTCGACCGAATGGAGCCGACCGGCATGCCAGATTTCTATGGCATCATGGGCGAAGTGGAATGCGGTGAAGAACAGAACTTTGATCGTGATTTCGATGTGCGTGGTGACGATCAGTCGCTCCCCATCCGACTTGAATGCGACGCGATGTTCGCCAACAGGCGACCCCTGATACAGAGCACTAAAATGCAGGTCTGGCTGAGAGGAATTGCCGGCGCCGGCAGGGAAAATTGCGCCCAGCATCGGCATCGCCACGGCGGCTGTGGTCATGCCGAGCATATGCCGGCGTCCGAATTTCCGGGCGAGATCTTGCGGATCAGCGATTTCGCTCATGGCAGACCCTTCTGAAAAAAGTCGGCGTAGACCGCCTGCCGGCTATATTCGTCCGAGCAGCAAGAGAACGACGATGATCGCCAGCACGGCGCCTAATCCACCACTTGGGAGGTATCCCCAATTTCTGCTATGCCGCCAGGACGGTAATGCGCCAACCATCATGAGCAGCAGGATGATGATTATGATTGTTCCGAGACTCATGATTTTCTCCAGCCAGGCAGGTTATCGTGCATTGCGCTAACGTCGCGAGCCAAAGAAGCCGAGAAGCACGCCCGCGACGATGGCGACGGCACCGGCGGCGAAGTACCACATCGTCTGATCGCTGTAGTTGCCGGTGAGCGTGCTGGTGAGCTCTTCCACGGGGGCCTGGGTGGCGTCATAAGCAAACTTCAGCAGGACCAGCCCGAGAGCCAATAAGACGAAACCTAATATTCTATTTGTTGACATGTGATGTATATCCGTTGCCGTCAGCGAACGATGAGATCGTTGCGCACCGAACGGACACCTTTGATATTGCGGGCAACGTCACCGGCGCGATTGATGCTTGCATTGGAATCGACCCAGCCGCTCAATTGAACGACGTTCTGGAAGGTCTCGACCTTCACTTCCGATTTTTTCAGTATCGGATCGTCAATAATGGCCGCAATCACTTTCCCGGTGATTGTCGCATCATCGACATATTCACCCGGCGTTTCCCGGCCCGCGATCGGGTCGCAGGCGATGAGCGGGGCGGTTATCGCAAGCATGGCGGCGAGGAGTAATGTATTCCTGTTCATAAACATAACGTGTTCTTTCCATCTGATTCATTACGAGGCTGTTAGCGGCATTGCAGAGAAGAACGCGGGCCCGGCAATTGCCCGCGCGATTTACTGCCAGGCGGGCTTGCCGAAATTGATGTCATCTTCGTCGGTGAGCGCGCCCGTGCCTGCACCAACGGCGGCACCGATCGCAGCGCCCTGAACCGGTGAACCGACCATCAACCCGCCGACGGCACCAACCCCGGCACCAATGGCACCGCCGGAGATGGCGCGGTCCTGGGTGCTTGATCCACAACCAGCTATCGTTAACAAAACGGCGATGAGAAACGTAATCGAAGCGGTCTTCATAATCTGGTTTCCTTGGTATCCTGATCTTGTTCGCACCCCGATGAATATCAACAGTGCGTCGTTCGCCTATGCCCGCCCCGGCGCACACGCGTGACTTGCGTTATGGTCGTGTTTTCCTGGCCGAAAAAATTCAACCGCGACCAGGACCCAATATTTCAGCCTGAAAAGAACTGCCGAGCTTTCTGATGCCCGCCGAGTTTGACAGGGATTCCATCCGCATTATCTGGCGTGGAAGATCATACTACCCATGAAAGACGACCGTGCGCTGTCCTGTATTGTACACATGGTTTTTGCGACCAAACGCGCTGGTCGTCCTGTTCACCCAACGTGACGGGTACAGGTGCCTGAGTTTGATGTGCGCGTTGATTGTTGCGATGCGCCCGACCAATGGCCCGAAGCACTTGGGCACATTTAGGGCAAAGCGGAAAATTTACTGAGGGTGAAAAGACTGGTGGAGCCGAGGGGTGATGAATTTAGCCCTGTATACACCTTGATAACCAACGGCTTAGCGTTGCCCAGCGCAGAGAATGTATAGCATGAGGATAGGTAATGTCCCACAGAAATACTTGGTTTCTAAGCCTATTTCTCATGCGCACACAAATGCCGATTTTTCAGGGCTGACAAATTTTAGGACTTGTCTTTTTCTATATCGTAGATGGTTGTCACTATCTGGCCCGTATCGTCTGCGGCTTTTACCAACGTAGGTGCAATCCACATCAATTTCGTTTCGGAGAGTGCGCTGCCACACCTTTGGTTCCGCCAATGTCCACGCCGCCAATGCGTTGCAACTGTCGTTTCAGAAGTATGAGGCACGCACAATGAGTCTTCCACACGATGCCCACAAAAATGGATTATACGCATCCCTTCTTTCACTGCTTTGGACTGCTCCTTACGTCTTTTCCTTTGTGAAGGCAGGCGGTCAATACGTGCTTGCGCCCGAGCACTATTTAATCGTTTCAACTCATCGCGCTCTGGCCAATTCAGGTAACACACGATGTTAAAGACGAGTCGAGTCACATCATCTAAATAAATTGGAGAGCTAACGACGTTCCTGAGATCATTGGGGCGATCCTCCCCTTCAAAAAAGGTTTCTAGAGGCAGACCATTTGCTCTTGTTTCGGCTATCGCATCCTTCACGGTACTCCTATGGTTGGGAAACGTATAATCAGCCCTAAGGATTGGCTCGCTGGCGATGTACTCATTGTTCCATGGCCCTACTCTTTTCGACTTTGAGCGAAATGTGAAATCAACGAAAAGCATCCAGTAGGGCGACCATTCCTTTTTTCCATAGATATCATACCACTCGTCAGGATCATTCAAATAACGCTCGTAGCTGGTCCGCGATTTAGCGTTTTCCTCTAATTGGCAGCCAACATACTGATCAAACGAGTTAGCATCATAGATTTGATATAGCCTACTCATTGCCTCTTCGCCAAAGCGGCGGTAATTGCTTTCCGCTTCGGCTACGATTGTGGCATCTAATTTAAATCCATTTTTCAACGTATCGGGAAGAAACTGTTCTGAAGTGAGATAAAAACCATCAATTTCAAAATCAGGATCAAAGTCTGGCAAAAAACCTCCGGGAAGTGATACGTAAAGTTGGCGATAAGGTATACGTAAAAACTGTATAGGCGTGTCTAGAACGTCTGTCTTCGCCAATTTTGAAATCAAAGCCTGAGAGAACGAAAAAAGTGCTGCGCCATGTTGTTGCCATCCTGTGATGATGGCTTCCCAATACTGCTCCCGCAGCACGATTTCCCAGACTTCCCGGTCAGTCATATTTTTCGGAAATACTGAGACAATCTCGTCTTCGAGTGGCTTCACGTATTGCTCATAATAGAGAGTTCTATCTTCTTCATATTCTCCGTCGGGACTAAGTTTCATCGTTGCTTCGACAGCATGTAACATCGGCAAAAGATTTCTTCGCTCGATAGAATGCCGATTGGCATGGAGATCATTGAGTGGGAAATCCATCGCTACTAGTCACTTATTCAGTACTTGTATTGAGATCGTCACCGATTGCTACATTCCCGGGCTGGTAAGGAATAAAACCAAAACCTTGCTCGTTGAGAAGATTGGCCAAATTGTCATCTGGTGGCGCAACAACAACCAACGGGTATGCGCCTCTGGCGTGGTAGAAACGAAGTTGACGAATTAGCTCCCCTTTAGACGGGACCTCTGTCTTGACCTCTATGTAGACGGCGGAAATGTGCTCTCTGAACTGCCAACCAACCTCAGCAATTCGATAATAATGCTTCTGGTCCAATACTGAATTGTTGCCCATCTCTAATACCAGTGCGCTCTGCTGCTCTTCAAGCCACTGCTCGACTTCTGATTTAGTATTTTCAAAAGATAAGCCGCTTGAGAGATCAACAATTTGAAGTTCATCATTCTTCACACCGACTGTTCCAGGCGCTCGTTTAAGTACGAATGCCGCCTCTCCCAGCAATCCGACGTCAGTTCTCGGCACACTCTTGTGACGGTGATTTGCTTCAGCATCAGGAACCAACTCAGGAGCAATGTCACTGGAATGGATAATGCCAAACCCAATCGGCTGCTGTCTCTTGAAAAGAACTCTTAGGTCTACAAACCCAACCTCCCGCTTTTCATTTGGTGAAAACCGCAAGGGCCATTCCCAACTCACCTTTTCTGTTTTAGTCGGAGGGGATGGAGGGGGAAGACCAGCTTCACTTTCACATATCGGGAATAAAAATTTCTTCGCCTTAGCCTCCCTATTGTCACTGGCATAAACGCTCGATCTCCAAACTGTAGGTTTTTCTTTTCCAACCTTTAACCAGAGATCGGAAAATCTAGGGGCCAAATCAATTTCATCAAGGAATTTGTCGAAGCGTTCCGGATAGGCTTGAGCCAATGCTTGGGTCCACTCAACCATATCGTCATGTTCGGGCTTCAATAAGTCCGGGTCATTGAACAAACTCATCTGAAATGATGGCGCTATCTTCTTCCGACCCATCTCTATTACTCCATAGTCTGCTAATAAATTGCATGCTTGCTACAACATCAAAATTTTTGTCTGTAGGCCGACAGTCGCACGCACCATTAGAATTTAACATGGCAACTAGGTCGCCACTAGTTCAGAAATTATTCCTTGAAGTAAACATGTGCCGCCTACCGATCATCTGTAGAACGAGTCATCTCTGCAGCAAAGTGCATACGGATCGTCGCTTTGAAGCCGTTTGTTGCGTCAACGAAAGATTACACTAACTACACGCCGCAGGACTCCATAACTGTCGAGGGGTGTAATATGCTCACGTCCGCACTGGCAGGGTTTTGCATTCATTGTTTTACTGTTTGTGGCGCAAGGTCCTGGCCTTCACTTCTGTTCCGCAGATTGAATTTGCAAGCGCATCGCGCATCGCGCATCACATCGCAACCCCGATGGGGATCAGGTCATGGATTGTGCTTATGTCCCCACCCTTCGAGAGCTTTCGCCCATCCAAGTACTTCCCAGTTCACACTTTAGAAGCCTTTGCATCACGTCTGGTGCAGGGCGGTGTGCCGCTCTACGAGGTGATGAACCTCACCGGGCACAAGTCATTGAGTATGGTTCAACGCTATGCCCACCTGGCCCCTGAATTTCAGGAGGCCGCTATCCGCGTTCTCGATACGCGGCCCGGTGGACTACATGACAAATCACGTCACGATATTGTCACGCCGGGAATTTCACCAGATTTAAAAATGGCCGTAAGTCATTGAAAAGACTGGTGGAGCCGAGGGGAATCGAACCCCTGACCTTCGCATTGCGAACGCGACGCTCTCCCAACTGAGCTACGGCCCCACAATTTCCCACACAGGATATACGCTGACGTACCGCTCCCGGGCGGGCGCGGAATATGCGGCGAGCGGGTCTTGCCTGTCAAGATGGCATGGACGGATCGAGCCCCGATTCGAGGCCGGATCGGCGTTCCCCTTGCGCGTCGGGAACGGGGCAATTACCTTAACCGCCTGATCGGCGAAATCCGCCGGCCCCAGCAGAGAGGAAGCGCATGGACGTGATCGCCGGCCCCGCCCTGGCCCTGATTTACCACCTGATCGAGCTGTATACCTGGGTCCTGATCATCGGCGTGATCATGAGCTGGCTGATCTCGTTCAACGTCATCAATCTGTCGAACCAGTTCGTGCGCATGATCTACGATGTCGTCACCCGGCTGACAGAACCCCTGCTCAGCAGAATCCGGCGCTTCCTGCCCGATCTCGGCGGCGTCGATATCTCTCCGGTGATCCTGATCTTGCTGTTGTGGTTCGCCAAGGATGTCATCGCGCGTCTCGCGCTGCGTCTTGGCTGACACCCCCGTCGCCTTGTCATCCCGGTGCCGGCATCGTCGCTGACGCACAAGGAAACGGCGCGATCAAGATTGCCGTCAACGCCGTTCCCGAGAATGGTAAGGCCAACGCTGCTGACAATCCTTCGACCCTATATTAACAGCCCTATATTAACTGCCCTATATTAACAGAATGTCCGATCGAGGTTCCTTCCATGACAGATGCTGCCCTTATTGATGGCAAGGCTTTCGCCGCCACCCTGCGCCAACGGATCGCCGCCGAGGTGGCAACCATCAAAAGCCGACACGGCCTGAAGCCGAGTCTGACCGTTATCCTGGTCGGCGACGATCCGGCCAGCCAGGTTTATGTCCGTAACAAGGGCACACAGACCGAAGAGGCCGGCATGGACTCGGTGACGCACCGGCTTGATGTCAAAACCCCGGAAGCGGACCTGCTGGCGCTGATCGAAACGCTGAATGCCGACCCGGCCTGCAACGGCATTCTGGTGCAGTTGCCGCTGCCCGACCACATCGACGAAAGCAAGGTGCTGGCCGCCATCAAGCCGGACAAGGACGTCGACGGCTTTCACGTCATCAACGTCGGCCGGCTGTGGACCGGGCAGGATGCGCTGGTACCCTGCACGCCCTACGGCTGCCTTTTGATGCTGAAGGATCATTTCAAGGGCCGGCTGTCCGGCAAACGGGCGCTGGTGCTCGGCCGCTCCAACATCGTCGGCAAACCGATGGCGGCACTGTTGCTGGCGGAAAGCTGCACGGTTTCGATTGCCCATTCCAGAACCGAAGACCTGCCCGACCGCTGCCGGGAAGCCGATATTCTGGTCGCCGCCGTCGGCCGTCCGGAAATGGTCCTGGGCGACTGGATCAAGCCGGGTGCGGTGGTGATCGATGTCGGCATCAACCGGGTACCGGCACCGGAAAAGGGCGACGGCAAATCGAAACTGGTCGGCGATGTCAATTTCGCCGAGGCATCAAAAATCGCTTCGGCCATCACGCCTGTTCCGGGTGGCGTCGGGCCGATGACCATCGCCTGCCTGCTCAGGAATACCCTGGTCGCGGCGTGCCGCCAGAACGGCATCGACGCACCGGAACTCTGACCGGCATATCTGAGTGTCTGATCCGAAAGTTTTGATTTGGTAACAATGAGTTACAGAAACTAAATTAATAGCACCCCGTCA
>JBBDOA010000086.1:0-27431 GCA_040877275.1 Rhodospirillales bacterium
GACCCCGGTCTGCACCGGGGTGACGCCTGTTAATGATCGCACATTCGCCCTGAACGTGATCGGGGACATCCTTTCAGCAAGGGTGCCCGTTCAATAACGGGCCGCCTTAACGAAGCCGCTCATGCCGCTCGAATTCGGTTTCGAGCTCCTCGAATTTCCGCCTGGCCTCTTCATCCATTGCCAGTTCGTCCAGTCCGCCGGATTCACAATGCAGGCAAACCCGGTCGCGCGTCGATTTCGCATCCCGGCTCCAGTCACTCTCGCCACCGGGCATCTTCGGTGCTTCCGGATAGCGTGAGCGCATGAAATAGAAAAAACCGGCCCGTTGTTTGTCGATTGCCTTGCAGAGATCGGTCGCACGTCTGACCGCCCGGACACCGGGGGCGGCATCGGGGTCGTCGTCGCCGGGCATGGTCGGGAACTGCGGCCGGTCGTCCTCGACATGGTCGTCCATGCGCTCGGCAACGGCGGCCAGGGCTTCGGCGGCCTGGCTCATCTGATTGGCATAGGCGTCCAGATGATCGCTATTGATATTGCCGCTACCCGCGCCTGGTTGAGCGTCCGAATCCGTACTGGCGACAGCTTGTGGCGGTGGCGGCTGCTCCGCCCTTGGTTGGAGCAGAGGTGGCGGTGGCAAGGGACCGGGAGCGGGCGACAGCATCGGTGCCGGCTCCGGCAAGGGGACCGTCTTTTTGATGACTTTGCGTGTGACATTGGTCAAGACCGCACGTTTGCGGTGCAGATCGTTCTCGACGGGCTGTTCGGGCGCGACCACCGGCAAGCGTGGCTTGATCTTTGGCTTCGTCTTTTTTACGAGACTGAGGGTTTCGAGGGCACCGTCATCGTCGACGATGGCGATTTCCATTTCCAGAAGCTGACCGTTTTTTGATCCGACCGGCAATCCCTTGAAGGGATGCTCGTCATCATCATCGGGCAACTTCAGCGTCACGGTGCGACCGGACGCACTGCTGTCGCCCCAGCGCAACAGACGCACCCTATAGACATTCTTCTCGTTCACCGGACAATTCCCATGTGATAGTGTATCCTGCCATGACCGGCTTGCGTCAATGCGGGCCGAAGATAAGCTTGCATGTGACCGCAGATATCAGGAGGGGTATATGGGCGGGGTGATCGCTTCTCTGGGTGAAATGTTTTCCGAACGACTGGAACGGCAGAGAAATCGCCCGTTTCTTGAGGGGGTCATGGCCGCCTGCGCGGTTGTCGCAACCACTGACGGCGCGGTCAGCTTTGCCGAGCAGGTGCGCGTCGACCAGATTCTGCAGACCCTTGATCAGCTCAAGGTATTCGATCCGCACGAGGGCGTTGAGATTTTCCGGGATTTTTCCGAATCCATCATGGAGAACCCTCAACAAGGCCATGATCGCGCCATCGAAGCGATCAGCAAAGTCTCCGAAGATCTGGAAGATGGTGCGCTGTTGTTGCGAATCTGTCTTGCCGTGAGTGAGGCCGATGGTCCGGCGAGCCTGACCGATCAGATTGAAATAGTCTCCATCTGTACCCGGTTCGGTATCGATCCGGCGGAATGCGGATTGTATATCGATATGCCGATAGATGATTTTCTGCGGACACGCCCTGATCAGGAGGGTCGCTGAATTCATCTCACAGAATGCGGTTTTCTTCGTTTTCATCATCATCGGCCGAGAGTGAACCGGCGGGCATGGACAGGGCCGTCGCCTGCATCAGCTTTATGCCGGCGGCATTGAGTTCCTTAAACGCCGCCTCGTTAATCGCATAGCGAAACTGGAAATAACGGCTCGACGGGACCCAGAAACGGATACCGAGAATGATGCCGCCGTAGGTGAAGTCGTGTATGCCGATTTCCGGTGCCGGCCCGTCGGCGACATCGGCAATGCTGGCGACGGCCTTGCGGGCAGCCGCAATCGCGACGTCAATATCCTGTCCGTGTGCGATGGCGATGCGGCTCTGCACAACGCGGCGCTTGTCGGAATTGATAATTACCCGGCCGACGATTTCCTTGTTCGGCACAGTGATCTTTTCCCCGTCTTCACCCAGCAGGATGGTATGGGCGAGGGTGATCTCCTCGACCACACCGCTGGCATCCTTGTTGACGGTGATGGTGTTGCCGACGACGAAGGGTCTGGCCAGGATGATCGACACCCCGGCACCGTAATTCGACAGGGGGCCCTGTATGGCGATGGTGGCACCAAAGGCACCGGCACCGGCCAGCGCGATCAGGGGGGCAATGGATACGCCGAAGTTGCCGAGCGTGATGATGACCAGAAAAACGATGCAGATGATCTTGACGACGTTGCCGATAAACCGGGCAAGGGTCACATCGACATTGCGCTTTTCCAGGCGCGCCGTGACGCGGACGCCGACGATGGATGCGATCTTGAGGCCGATCAGCAGGAAGACAAGGGCACCGAGAATCTGGAAGCCGTACTCGATGCCGAATTGCACAAGCATATCTGCGTATTTAGATACCGTATCCAGCTGCTCGCTGACGGTGCCTTCGATACTTTTATTCATGATGCCTCGTCATCTCGTTATTTGGGTTCGACATGGACCGCTGTGCCGCTGGCAACGACGAACAACATGCTTTTGCCGTCACCGGAAATCTCGTTATAGGCGAGGTTGAGGCCGATCACCGCGTTGGCACCGACCATCAGCGCTTCGCGCCGCATTTCGGTTAGGCAGGTCAACCGGGCCTCGCGCAGGATTTTTTGCGATGACGTCGAGCGGCCGCCGAAAATATCGGTGATGGAGGCAAAGAAATCCTTGAACAGGTTCATGCCGAACACGCATTCGGCGGTCAGCACCTCGATCCGTTTGGTGACCCTGAATTCGGCCATGCCGTGCTCGGTGGTCAGAATGATATCTGCTGCCAGCCGTTCGATGACGTCACTCGGCAATTCGTCATATTGCCTGTTGTCGATCAGTTCCTGAATCTTTGCTTCGCTTTTGCCGAAAATGCCGAACATGAAACGCTCCTGAAGTATGTTGCCCTGAGTATGCCACGGATTTCCGTTTAGGGAATACTCTCTCGGTTATTCAACCCGGTAGCAATGATCAGGGCTTGTTCTGCCGGTAGTGATCGGACATGGTTTGCTGCCTGAATTGAGGAGAATTTTGACGATGCCTGTGCTTGCCCAATCCCTGAAACAAACCGTAGCAGCGATGCTCAGATCAGCGGAAATCGTCACGACACCCTGTGGTGACGGCGAGATGGTCTGGCAGATCTGGGGCAAGCCGACGCAGCGCCTGCCTTTGCTGCTGTTGCATGGCGGTTTCGGCTCGTGGACGCACTGGATCGCCAATGTCGAGCGACTATCAGAGACGCGGTTGGTTGTCACATGCGATATGCCGGGCCTTGGCGACAGTGCCTCTGCGCCAGGCGAATTGACCCCGGATAATCTGGCTGGTCCGATTGCAGACGGGTTGGACCGCGTCATCGGAGCCAATATGCCTTTTGATCTGGCCGGTTTCAGCTTCGGCGGGCTGATCGGTTCGCGGGTTGCGGTGATGACGGGCGCGCGGATGCGTACCTATATCGCCGTCGGTGCCAGTGGTTTTGAGGGATTGCATGTCCGGGTACTGGGAATTCGTGTCCCTGACGTGGATATGAGTGACGAGGAAAAAAATCAAATTCACCGGGAAAACCTGCAAATCCTGATGCTGCACAACGCTTCGAAGATCGATGATCTCGCGATCTATACCCATCGCAGGAACGTCGCCCGCTCAAGGGTCCGCTCGCGACCGATGTCGCTCGGCAATCATCTGGTCGCGGCACTGCCGGGAATCCAGGCCAGAATCGGCGGCATCTGGGGTGTGCATGATGCGACAGGCGGTGGTCGTGAGCAGATTCTCAAACGCCATGATATTTTCAAACAACACCAGCCCGACGCACGGTTTGCCATCATCGAGGATGCCGGGCACTGGGTGATGTACGAAGACCCGGCCGGATTTGAAGCGGCGCTGCTGGAGATGCTGGATAATCAATAATCAGTCATCCTGGACTTGATCAGGATCCATGCTAGGCGTGCCGCCCGCTGCGCGCACGAGACGGGTGCTACGCACCCTCCTCAGCATGAGAAAAAGAGGTTTCAGCCTCATGCTGAGGAGCGAACGACGTGAGCGTCTCGAAGCATGGGCCCTGAATCACGTTCAGGGCGACGAGGGGAGCAATTCAAAACAGAGTTGATGATGCCTGTTTAAAGATCGCACCCGCCGCCGTGTCCTGACTTTTCACTCACACAATGCCGAGACTGAAGACAATCATCATGATACCGGACAGCAGCAAGACCATATAAACAACCCGGTCAAATCCGCTCTGCCCAAGACGGTTATACAGTCTGCGGCCGATCCACACGCCGAGCAGAGTACCGGGCAGCGCAATCAAAGTCGCCACGCCGACTTCCTTTGTAATCAGGCCGCTGAGCGCCTGACTGAACAGGGCAATGCAGAGAATCGTCAGGTTGAAGGCCTGAAAGATGCTGCGTTTTTCATCCTTGCCCCAGCCTCGCAGACTGGCCCAGATCGTCGCCGGGGCACCGGAAAGTCCGGCGATACCGCCCAGCACGCCGCCCAGCAATCCGATGATGCCGTCGGCAAAGCGACCGCCGAAGGTGATCTTGAAGGCCTTGCCGCTGGCCAGCATGTAGCCGCAAAAAAGCACAAGGAAACTGCCGATGAAAACCTTGAAGGCAATGACAGGCACAATCGGCAACAGCCATGTGCCGAACGGCACGCCCATAAGCCCGCCGATGATGAACGGCATAACCCGTTTCCAACTGATCGCATGCCATATCTGCGGCAGGGTCTGTACCTGGCCGACGATGGAGCAGATAACGACCATCGGTGACGCGACCACCGGTGGAACCACATACAGCCAGAACGTCAGCGCCGTCAGGCCGGTGCCGAATCCGGTCAGGCCGTTGACCAGACCACCGGCAAGGCCGCCCAGCAGGATAATGATTTGATAGCTTTCCATGGGCGGTTGGTCTCGGGTGTAAATGTCAGGACGTGAATAAATGCCTCAGCGTTTGGCCAGTGCTTCTGCGTAGGCAACGACACTTTGCTCAAGGGTGCGAGACTCGTCCAGTGTTTCACGGGTTTCCTGGGCAAACGGCGTTTCGCTCAGAAGCTCGAACATCCAGGCCGCGCCGTCATGGAAGCCGCCGGTGACACCGGCTTCGCGAAACGTCTTGGCAATTTCCTCCATCTCGCCCACCCAGCGTGCACTGTCGGCGGGCAGGAACGGCACTTTGCCCCGCATCGCTTTCAGATTGGCTTGCTGGGAGTGTTCAAACTCACTGAGCAGCGGTGCCAGCAGGCCATTGCGCTCAGCCGTCAACAGCAGTGCTGTCCACAACGTCCAACTGCCCTTGGTCAGTGCCGCATAGACCATCTTCATGGCCGACGCCTGTCCGACCGTATCGCCGAGCGAGATCACTTCGAAACCCTTGCCGTTCAACGCCATCATGGCGGTGGTATCGGGACCGGAAACGTAAAAGCGGGTATTCTTGCTCTTGCTCGGCGCCAGACCGATGATCCCGGCGTCGATGTAGGTGGCACCGGCGTTTGCGATATGTGCGCCGACGGCGACGGATGTTCCAGGCGAGATGGCGTTGCAATCGACATAGACCGGCTTCTTGCCGGTGCGATTCATGGCCGCTGCCACATCTTCGGCCAGTTTCAGCGCCGATGTCGGCGGCAGGATCGACAGGATCATGTCGGCTGTGCCAACCGTCGCATCCAGATCACCGGCATCGCGCAGTTGTCCTGCCTCGGCCAGTTTGCGGGAGCGTTCGGAGCGTCCGGCCAGCGAGGTGATAACCTCGTACCCATGCTCGCGCAGCACCAGACCGACGCCGTGCCCCATATCGCCCGGCATCAGGACGGCGATGGTCTCAGTCTTCATTTCAGCGGTCCTTTTCGTTTTTCAGGCAGTAAATCTGGTCAGCACTTCACCGGTGTTTTCAGGGTATTCAGTGGGGCCATCGGGACCGGCAATCCGCGTGCCGTTAATCCACACGCCATGCACGCCGACGGCATCCGTGGTCAACCGGTGTGCGCCCGCCGGCAGATCAAAAATGCGCTTTTTCGGGCCACG
This sequence comes from Rhodospirillales bacterium, assembly GCA_040877275.1. Classification (GTDB taxonomy): domain Bacteria; phylum Pseudomonadota; class Alphaproteobacteria; order Rhodospirillales; family Casp-alpha2; genus UBA4479. The sequence continues at coordinate 6,095 of JBBDOA010000086.1, forward strand.
CCCGACGGTTTCCGGATCAAACAGCATCAGATCGGCAGCGTACCCTTCACGGATCAGGCCGCGACCGGCAATACCATAGATCGAGGCCGGTTTGCCGGTCAGCTCGTGCACGGCGGCGGCGGTGCTCATCTTGCCAAGATCGCGCGCCCAGTGACCGAGCAGGCGTAACCCGAACCCGGCATCGCAAAAGAACGTCAGGTGTGCACCGGCATCGGACAGCGCGACCGAGGCCGCCGGATGCACCAGCATCCTGCCGACTGCATCCTCGTCTGAATTCAGCAGCACGGCAGTGAAAATGGTTTCCAGATCCTCGGCAATCGCAATATCGAGCATCAGATCGAGCGGGTCAGCGCCTTGTTCTGCAGCCAGTTCAGCCATAGAACGGTGCTCGAACCCCCGGTAGGCCTCTGTCGCCGCTTCGGTGATTTCGATCTTGTCCCATTCGCCGTTGAACAGGCGCACGCCTGCAGGAGCGGCCAGCTCATCCTTGACCGCCTGGCGGAATCCCGGATCGGCGAGCCTGTCCTTGAGCGCGGCTGTAGACAGTTTCATCAACGGCTGCCAGACGTCGAAACCTTCAAGCGGGTAGGCGGACTTCATCGTGAAGTCCATGGTCAGCGGGCAGCACGAAACCTGGCCCCATAGTTCCTGCCCGCGCGCCCGTGCTTCGGCGATCTGGGCCAACTCGTCAAGGGTGCCGGTCGGCTTGGTTGAATTGTGCAAAAGCGCCGCGATCATGATCGGCCGCCCGGTCTTTTCCGCCAGCTTTTCCAGATAGGGAACGTCGGTGCGGTTGCCCTTGGTCAGCATGAAGATGCCGCGCCCGGATTTGGCCATGGCCTGCACCAGCGCCAGCAATTCATCATCATCGGCAAGGCGGGAAGGCATCGGCACGCCGGCCCAGCCATTGTGCTGCGGTGCCGTCGAGGTCGCAAAGCCAATCGCACCTGCTGCCATGCCCTGCTCGACGATGGCGCACATCTGGCTGATCTCGTCAGGGGTCGCCGCCCGTTCGGTCGCCGCCGCGCCCATCACATAGGTGCGAATCGAGCTGTGGCCGAGGAAGCACGCGACATTCGGCACGACACCTTTTTTGCTCAGCATGGCGACGTATTCGGGGAACGTCTCGAAACTCCAGTCGATGCCTTCCCTGAGCGCATCCAGCGACATGCCCTCGACCTGGGTCAGGTTCTTCATCACCAGATCGCGGTCGCGTTCCTTGCAGGGTGCAATGGTGAAACCGCAGTTGCCCATGACGATGGTCGTGACACCGAGCGCCGGTGACGGACTGACCCCTGAATCCCAGGTGATCTGTGCGTCGAAATGGGTGTGCGAATCAATAATGCCGGGCATCAGGGCAAGGCCTCGGGCATCAATCTGCTCGGCACCTTCAGCGGCGAGGTCAGGGCCCACTGCGGCGATCTTGCCGCTCTTGACCAGAACGTCCGTGTCGGACTGTGCTTCGGCTCCGGTGCCATCATAAAGGGCCGCATTGCGGATCACGAAATTCATGGTGTCTCCAGACGGGATTTTTATCAGTTGGTTGGGGCAAGTCTAGATGCCGACCGTCGATGGGTCACGTGATTCCGATATGGATTTTAACTATACGCTATTTATCGACTGGAATGCCGGGGCCGTAAATGCGTTCAGCAACCGCGCTGGTTATCAGAATGATGATAACTGCCCTCAGATAGTCGAGCGTGCTGGTCACAGAAGCAAATATGATATCGGCATGGAAAATCTGCAGCATATCGGGTTTACCGTGGAAGAGGTCCATCGCTGTAAACCAGGTGAATTCATACAGTGCAACGAGGAAAAACCATAAAAAGAATAGTATCTTCCGATGGCCGCAAGTGCTTTGCACGGCGGACGCCCAACTAATTTTTCGGTCCAGTGCCAACAATGGGAGGCCTGCTGAAAGGATGGCACCGCCGGCGAATGCGAAAAGACCGACAGATGCTGCAATGAAGTCCGTTGTAATCGTTTCAGGGATCGGAGGAAAATAGAAGAGCGTGATGAATTTGCTTTTTCCAAATTCCAGAAACAACGAACAAATTCCCCATAATACGATGTAGGTTATTTCTGGCCGGCCGAAGCGTAAACATTTGAATACACCATTGAACTGGTGAGGTGCCAGAATCGTTCGATGAAATGCGGTCATGAACGGAACAGCTATGGCGTTAACAGCGAAGCCCATGACTGTGCCGATCATCCCGGTGTCATCGCCGGTCTTGAGCAAGGCGAATTGGATGCCGCTTGCCAACCCACTGAATATAAATATGAAAATAGAGAATTGCGTCCAGTTTTGGCCTGCAAATGTGCCAATCGTTCGTAATGTGGCCAGCAATTCATAGCCGTCAAATTTAAAAAAACCACCCATGCGCCCACCCTGATTTTCGTGAGTATTCTACCTGCTTTAATGTATGCAAGGTTCAGGCGGTTTTTTGCCGATACCGGGGTTATTTCAGGAATTCGACCTCAATGAAGGCGCATTCAAAGTCGTTGCCGTTGATGACATCATGCTCGACGCCAATTTCGCGGAAATACGGCACCCCGTTCTGCATCGCTGCAACGGTGCGCTGGTCCTGGCCGGTGTCGATTTCGAGCTGGCCGTCAAACAAAGGGACAACCAAGTAATCGTATGCGTGACGATGCCAGCCGGTATTGTCGCCGCGCTTTCTGAAACGCCATTCGGTGACCCGGGTGCGCTCGTTCTCGATTAAGACTGTCGGCACTGCGGTGCCGTTTTTACCTGAACACATTAAGGGTTTCCTTATTGCCGGTCCGAGTGACCAAGGTCCTTGTCCGGTGCAATGACGTCGCGGATCAACTGTTTCAGTTCCTTGCTTTCCGGGAAGCGGCCTTCGCTCTTGCGGTCGAAGATCACCGTGCCGTCCGGTGTCTGAACGCGAAACGTACCACCTTCGTCCGGGACCAGCGACAGCGCGCCGAGGTCGTCTCCGAATGTGAACAGTAGTTCCTGCGCCATCCATGTCGCCCTGAGCACAAAGCGGCAGGTGCGGCAGTAGTGGATTTCGATCACGGGCTTGGACATGGGACGCTCCTCAATGGTGGGCTATAAGCTTGGCCGCCTGCCGGGCTTTGCGTCAATGCTGTTTTGATCCCTGTTCACATGCTAGGCGTGTGCCGCCCGCTGCGCGCACGAGACGCGGCTGCGCCGCTCCTCAGCATGAGGGCTTATTTCAACCCCCATCCTGATGAGGTCTGCAAGGCTGACTCGAAGCCTCATCCTGAGGAGGGCCAAAGGCCCGTCTCGAAGGATGGGCCCTGAATCAAGTTCAGGGCGACGAGGGGGAGTTCAGAATGACGATTGGCGCTCAGGATGACGGCGGTGGTGTTTCCGCGTCGTCAGCCTTCTTCTGGCCGATTTTGCTTTCCTCGCCCCTGAGCAGGCGACGGATATTGTCCTTGTGACGGATCACGGACAGCACGGCGAGACCGGCGGCCATCATCATGATTTGCTGATTGCCGGAAAACCAGAAAGCGATGCCGGGCGAGGCAATGATCGAGAGGATCGAGGCCAGCGACGAATAGCGGAACATGCCGGCGACCAGAAGCCACACTGAACACGTCAACAAGCCGACCGGCCACGATACCATCAGCAGCGCACCCAGTGTCGTCGCGACACCTTTACCGCCCTTGAATTTAAGCCAGACCGGAAAATTATGCCCGACGACGGCGGCAAAGGCGGCGACGATACCGGCCAGCGCACCCGATTGTTCGCCCCACTGCATGAAGATCAGCGCTGCAACAGCACCCTTGGAGGCGTCGAGGATCAGCGTCATGAAAGCAAGGAACCTGTGCCCGGTTCTGAGCACGTTGGTGGCACCGATGTTGCCTGACCCCACTGCACGGATGTCGATGCCGACCATGCGTGTCAGCACCAGACCCCAAGGGATCGAACCCAGCAGATAGCCGACCAGGGCGGCAACTGCGGCCAGCATATTCGGATCAAGACTGTCCATCGGCTCAGTCGGACACGAAAACCGTGCGTCCGTCAATCACTGTACGCGCCACGGCACCCTGCATCAGGCGCCCGTCAAACGGCGTATTCTTGGATTTGCTGAGCAGTTTGTCGGCATTAACTTTCCAGCCCTGATCAAGATCGAAGATCACAAGATCGGCCGGACGGCCCTGCGCCAGCTTGCCGGCACGCAGTTTCAGCAGATCAGCCGGGGCTGACGTGACGAAGCGAAGCGCATCCAGCAGTGCGATATGGCCGTTGTGATAAAGCTCCAGCGTGACAGAAAGCAAAGTCTCCAGTCCGACACCACCCATCGCGGCTGCGGCAAACGGCAGACGCTTGGATTCTTCGTCCTGCGGCGTGTGATCGGAGGCGATGCAGTCGATGGTGCCGTCCTTGATGCCGTCGACGATAGCGCGGCGGTCGCTTTCAGCCCTGAGCGGCGGCGACAGTTTGGCGAAGGTCCGGTAATCGCCGATGGCAACCTCGTTCAGGGCAAAATAGGGTGGTGCAGTATCGCACGTCACCGGCAGGCCTCTGGCTTTCGCATTCCTGACCGCATCGACGGCCTCAATGGTTGAGACGTGGGCGATGTGCAGACGGCAACCGGTCAACTCGACCAGACGGATATCGCGTTCGATCATGATGATTTCGGCCTGACGCGGGATGCCGGAAAGCCCAAGCCGGGTTGCCGTTTCGCCGGCGTTCATAGCACCGCCTGTGGCCAGTGATGGCTCTTCCGGATGCTGGCAGATCAGCAGATCAAACGTGCGTGCGTACATCATGGCGCGGCGCATCACTTGCGCGTTGGCGACGGCGTTGAAGCCGTCGGTAAAGGCGACGGCACCGGATTCCGCCAGCAGGCCCAACTCGGCGATCTCGTGGCCTTTCAGACCCTTGGTGACGGCACCATAGGGATAGACCTTGGACAACCCCTGCAGGCGTGCGCGGCGGGCGACAAATTCAACCACCGACATGTCATCGATGACCGGATCGGTATTGGGCAGGCAGACCATGGAAGTAACGCCGCCCTTGGTCGCGGCACGACCGGCACTGGCGAAGGTTTCCTTGTAATCCTCGCCGGGCTCGCCCAGATGCACGCGCATGTCGATCAGACCGGGGGCGAGGCACAGCCCCGTGCAATCGATAACGGTCACGCCTTCCAGCGCCAGATCAGCGGTGACTTTCGGGCCGACGGCCTTGATCAATTCGCCTTCGGTAAGGATGCCGCCAATCGCATCAAGACCCGTTGCCGGATCCAGCAGGCGGGCACCGACGTAGGCGACCCGACCCGGCATGCGATCTCCCTTGACCGCCATCAGAGGTTCCTCAAGGTCGTCTGTTCAAGGTTAGACGTGAGAATTTCCAGTGCTGCCATGCGCACCGCGACTCCCATCTCGACCTGTTCGTGAATGGCACTGCGGCCGAAATCGTCGGCAACCTCGCTGTCGATCTCGACGCCGCGGTTCATTGGCCCCGGATGCATGATCAGCGCGTTCGGCCTGGCTCCTTCGAGTTTTTCGTAATCAAGACCGAAGAAATGGAAATATTCGCGTACCGACGGCAGGTAGTTGCCGTCCATGCGTTCCTTCTGCAATCTCAGCATCATAACGATGTCGCAGTCCTGAAGACCTTCGCGCATGTCGTAGAATACCTCGACGCCCATATGCTCGACCCCGGTTGGGATCAGGGTTCTGGGCGCGATCAGCCGGACGCGGGCACCCATCGTCGTCAACAGATGAATGTTTGAGCGGGCGACCCGGGAATGCAGGATGTCGCCGCATATGGCGATCCTGAGGCCCTGGATCTTGCCGACGCGGCGGCGGATTGTCAGGGCATCAAGCAGCGCCTGGGTCGGATGTTCGTGCTGGCCGTCACCGGCATTGATCACGGCACAGTTCACTTTCTCGGACAACAGCTTGACCGATCCGGATTCCGGGTGCCTGACGACGAGAACGTCCGGATGCATGGCATTCAGCGTCATCGCCGTATCGATCAGGGTCTCGCCCTTTTTGACCGAACTGGTCGCCACCGACATGTTGATGACGTCACCGCCAAGGCGTTTGCCGGCCAGCTCGAACGAGGTCCGGGTCCGGGTCGAATCTTCAAAAAACAGATTGATGATGGTGCGACCGCTCAGCACCGCTTTTTTCTTGTCGGCCTGACGGTTCTGCTCGACGTAACTCTCGGCACGGTCGAGAAGAGCAGTAATTTCAATTGGATTGAGACCCTCGATACCGAGGAGGTGTTTATGGGGGTACCCGAAAGGGTCAATCTCTGCGTTCATAGGCGCGCACTATATGTCCGGGAGGCCCTTTTCTGCAAGTGTCGTGATCAATGCCTTGATGGACGTGACGGCATGGCTTGCCGGGGACGGATCGCGTAGTATGGTTCGGCTTGATCGATTCGTTGGGATGCGGCGGGTTAAGGCACGGGAAGGCGTATGGAAGAGTATCTGAAGGCTCACGACAGACTGGGCCGGCTCTTGAAAAAAGACATCGTATTCGTGGTCGGCGCGACGCGCTGGGGCACGTCATGGGTGCAGCAGTGCCTGGATACCCATCCGAAAATCCTCTGCAAGGGCGAAGGGCATTTCACAGACAGCCTGTTTCCCGGTCTCGCCAAGCTGGTCGATCAGTACAACCAGGATGCCGAGCGGATCGGCAACCGCATGCAGCTTGCCGGTCTGCCGGGCAATGCCGCCGGGTTCACCTTTGACGACGTCGAATATCTGATGCGGACATCGGTGATGCTGATGTTTCAGCGCTGGCTGCCTGATGAGATTGAAGACATCACCTGCATCGGCGAAAAAACGCCTGAGCACGTATTATCGCTGGAATTGCTCGACCGGCTGTTTCCGGCCATGCGGATCGTGCACGTGGTGCGCGACGGCCGCGATGAGGCGTCGAGTGCGTGGGATTTCAATATGGGCATCTCGAAAGGCGAGTTTCCGAGACGCTATCCGACCTTTGCCGATTTTGCCGAGACATTTGCGCGCAACTGGTCGCGCTCGGTCGGGGCGGCCAGACGTTTTGGCCGGCTCAACCGGCGGCGCTATTACCAGATCAGGGCCGAAGACCTGATTGAGGAACCGGCACCGATTGTCCGCCGGCTGTTCCGCTTTTGTGATGTCGAGGACCGCGAAGAAATTGTTCAGGCAGGCATCAAGCATGCCTATCAGATCGCGCCGCTGGATATCGATCCGGGGGTCTGGCACAAGCGTTTTGACGACGAGGCGACCAAACGCTTTCACCGCCAGTCGGGCGAGCTTCTGAAGCTGCTGAATTACACGGTCGCGGCGTGATCAGGGACCCTCGTCCTTCGAGACACTGCTGCGCAGTTCCTCTGGATGAGGGTCCAATAATAAAACCTCATGCTGAGGAAGGCGCAACGCGCCTGTCTCGAAGCATGGTTTTGCTGACTTAATGCGGAATCAGCGCCAGCAATAAGGGGAGCGTAATGATCGCGCCCAGATGTGATGCGGTGACGATGGCCGCCATGACTTCTGCATCACTGCCCATGCGCCTTGAAACCACGTAGGCGGTTGAGGATGTCGGCAGGGCTGCGAAAATCACCGGCACCAGCAGGGCATAGCCTTCCAGCCCGAACAGGGTTCCGAGCCCGAAGGTCAGCGATGGCAACACCAGAAGTTTGCACGTGCATGATACAAGAACCGGCAGACCCGCATCCTTGACCGTAGCAATCGACAAGGCTGCACCGACGGCCATCAGGCCCATCGGCAGGGCGGCACGGCTCAGCAAGTCAAGGGTCGGGCCGATCACAGGCGGCAAACCCCAGCCGGTGACGTTGAACAATCCACCAATCAGGCAGGCTTGAATCAGCGGATTCCTGATGCTGTCGACGGCAATACCGCGCCATCCTCGTTGCCGGCCATCACGTGGCAGCCACTTCAGATGCCCCCAGACACCCAGAAAATTAATCGTAATGCCGACTGCGAACAGGGTGATCGCCAGAGCCCCGGTGGCTTCGTCGCCGAGAATGCCAAGGACGACGGCAATCCCGACATAGGCGTTAGAGCGAAAGCCGCCCTGAAAGACAGCGACAAATCGCTCGCTATTGAGCTTCAGCAATCCCCTGAGCGGGATTGCGGCCAGCGCCGTCAGGACAATACCGGCGACGATAATGCCGGCTATCGGCAGGGCTTCGGCCCAGTCGATATGGGCGTCGGCGATTTTGATAAAAAGCAATGTCGGAAACAGGCCGTTGAAGGTCAGCTTTTCAATGAGCCGCCAGAAAGCGTCATCGAACCCGGCTTTCGCCTTCAGGAACACCCCAAGGCCGATGATCAGGAAGATCGGCACAACCGCCGACAACACCTGTCCCATCAGTTGCGTCCCTGAATGCTGTCGAGTGCGCCCTGCAGGATGTAGCTCGCCGCCATCTTGTCGACCACGTCCTTGCGCCGTTTGCGGTTCATGTCCGCTTCACGGATCAGGATTCGCTCAATCGCCGCTGTAGATAGCCGTTCGTCCCAGAAAGCCACCGGCAATCCCAGTTGCGTCGAAAATTCATGGGCGAGGTCGCGGGTCGCCTGACAGCGCGGCCCTTCGGTGCCGTCCATGCTGACGGGCAGCCCGGCAAGCAGTCCGCCGACGTCTTCGGTATCAGCCAGAGTGCGCATCTCCGCTACGGTCGGTGCCAGTTTTCGGCCTCGAACAAGGGTTTTAACCGGGCTGGCGATCATGAACATCGGATCGGAAATGGCCAGGCCGACGGTTTTGTCGCCGATATCCAGCCCCAGCAGCCGCTTGCCTTTCGACAAACTATTGATCAACGATTGTATTGATGTGTGGATCAGGGGGCGGTTCATGATCGGAGCGGTGCTCACCTGCTGGCATCAAATGAAAGATTTTGATATCATAGACTTAAGGGGATGACATGGAATATTCCGTGTGTTTCGGGTTTGTCTGTTGGGGGAATAAATGAACGCATTGCGTGGGCATGCTGGCGGTTCGGGGCTCCAACACCTGATGATGGGTATGTTGGCCGTCGGCATGGTCGGCATGCTGAGCGCTGATGTTCTGGCCGCTGACATGGATTTCATGGGCACGATGGTCACCCCGGCACCCGGTCGGTATCTGGTGGAAAAGGATGCCAATGTTCGTGCTTCGCCGGAAACCGAGGGCAAGCGCGTCGCTGGCGTCAGTGCCGGCCAGATCATCGAGATCGCCGGTCGTGCCGGAAAAACCGCATGGCTGGCCGTGGTACAGAAAGGCAAACCGCTCGGTTTCATTTACGAAACGGTGCTGTCACCGATTATAGACGGTGAAATCATCAATGACGTGACCGGGGAAATCCGGCTTGGCGTCAAGCACCGTTGCGGTTATCGGGTGCATTTCGTGGGCAAGGCATCCAGTGATGTGGGTACCAGCAGCCAGGCCCTCAGGGCCGCTGATTACGAGGTCAATATCGTCTGCGAGCGAAATGGTGTCCGGATCAGGTTTCCAGCCCAGATGTTCATGACTGAAGTACCGTTTGACGGATCCAACAAACGTCAGGTGTTCCAGATCAATGTTGATCTGCTGGACGGTGTGCATGGCTTGCCGGATGTCTTTTCGACGATAACGATGTTCGATCTCGACAAGGGCGAGGTGCGTTTTGACAGCGTCAGCGAAGCGAGTTATGCGCGAAAGTCAGGGGCGCTGGAATCGCTGCCGTCAACCAATGTCGAACGGGCGCTGTCCTCGGCGCTTGAAATCGCCATGACGCGTTGGTCGGACAAGGCGTGGGACGATATATTCAAACAGGCAATTTGAGGCGCTGACGGCTTGCCGATAAGCAAGTGCGGTGTTAGTTTCCGCGCCTGTTTGGTGCCAACCGGGACTTTCGGAGATCTTCATGTCGCTGTCCACGGACGATGTCCGCAAGATCGCGTTTCTGGCGCGTATTCGCGTTCCGGAGGAACGTCTGGAGCCGCTTGCCGGTGAGTTGAACAATATCGTCGGCTGGGTCGAGCAACTGGCCGAGGTCGACACGACCGGCGTTCAACCGATGACCAGTGTTGTCGAGACGGTGACGCCGATGCGCGCCGATGTGGTCAATGACGGCGCGATCAGCGACAGGGTGCTGGCCAACGCGCCGGATGGAGAAGGCGCGTTCTACGCCGTGCCGAAGGTGGTCGAATGAGTGATCTTCGCGATTGGACGATTGCATCCGCCGCCGATGCACTGGTCAAAGGTGACGTTTCGTCGGTTGAGCTGACCGATGCATTTATCACTGCCATGGAAGCGGGCCGAACCCTCAACGCGTTTATTACGGAAACCCCGGAGATCGCCCGCGACCGCGCTACCAAATCGGATGCACGCCGCAAGGCAGGCGAGGCACGGGGTCCGATGGACGGCGTGCCGATCGGCATGAAAGATCTGTTCTGCACCGAAGGGACCAGGACCACGGCGGGGTCACATATCCTGGAAAACTTCGTCCCTGCGTATGAGAGCACGGTCAGCGGCAATCTCCGCGACGCCGGCGCCGTGATGCTGGGCAAGACCAACCTTGATGAATTCGCCATGGGATCGGCCAACATCACGTCTTATTTCGGCTCGGTGAAGAACCCGTGGACGCCCAAGGGTGCCAACGCCAATCTGGTGCCGGGCGGCTCGTCGGGCGGTTCCGTCGCGGCGATTTCAGGGGGGCTGGTCATTGCTGCGACCGGCACCGATACCGGTGGCTCAATCCGTCAGCCGGCCTCGTTCACCGGCCTTGTCGGCATGAAGCCGACGTATGGTCGCTGTTCGCGCTGGGGGGTCGTTGCGTTCGCATCAAGTCTGGATCAACCCGGACCGCTGACCCGTACCGTCGAGGACGCGGCAATCATGCTGCAGGCCATGGCCGGACATGATCCGAAGGATTCAACCTCTCTGCCGATGGCGCTGCCGGACTTTCGTGCCGCCTGCACACGTGATGCCAAAGGGCTGCGCGTCGGCATCCCGAAAGAATATACCCTGGACGGTATGCCAGCCGACATTCAAAAGCTCTGGGATCAGGGAGCGCAATGGTTCCGCGACATGGGTGCCGAGATCGTCGAGGTCTCGCTGCCGCATACAAAGTATGCATTGCCGACGTATTATATCGTCGCCCCGGCCGAGGCCTCAAGCAATCTGGCCCGTTATGACGGCGTGCGGTACGGGCTGCGCGTGCCGGGATCGAGCCTGGATGAAATGTACGAACTGACCCGTGGTGAAGGTTTCGGCACCGAAGTGCAGCGCCGCGTGCTGATCGGCACCTATGTGCTGTCTGCCGGCTATTACGATGCCTATTACGTCAAGGCACAGCAGGTGCGGACCCTGATCGCCGAGGATTTCCGCAAGGTCTTTGCCGACGTCGACGTGCTGCTGACACCGACGGCGCCGAGCGCCGCCTTTGCCGAGGGCGAAAAAATGGATGATCCCATCGCCATGTATCTGAACGACGTGTTCACGGTGCCGGCATCGCTGGCCGGACTGCCGGCGATTTCGGTGCCGGGCGGACTGGATGCAAATGGCTTGCCGCTCGGCCTGCAACTGATTGCCGGCGTCTGTCAGGAAGAGACCCTGTTCCGCGCCGCCAGTGCGCTGGAAGCCGCCGCCGGGTTCACGGCAAGGCCGGGGCCAGTGGCAGGGACTGCGTTATGAGCTATATCATTCAGGGTGAGAGTGGTGATTGGGAGGTCGTTGTCGGCCTTGAGGTGCATGCCCAGGCGACGACCAACTCGAAACTGTTTTCCGGTGCGCCGACGACATTCGGTGCCAAACCCAACGAGAACGTGTCGCTGGTCGATGCGGCGATGCCGGGCATGCTGCCGGTGATTAACGAAATGGCCATCGAGCAGGCGGTCAGGACCGGTCTGGGTCTGCGTGCGAAAATCAACCGCACTTCGGTGTTCGAGCGTAAAAACTATTTTTATGCCGATCTGCCGCAGGGTTATCAGATCAGCCAGTATCTGCACCCGATTGTCGGCGAGGGCGTTGTCACGCTCGATCTTGCCGACGGCTCGACCCGCGACGTCGGGATCGAACGACTGCATCTGGAACAGGATGCCGGCAAGTCCTTGCATGATCAGGACCCGAAACGATCAATGATCGATCTGAACCGGGCCGGTGTTGTGCTGATGGAGATCGTCTCCAAGCCCGATATCCGCACACCCGAAGAAGCCGGTGCCTACCTCAAGAAGCTGCGCGCTATCCTGCGCTATCTCGGTACCTGCGACGGCAACATGGAAGAAGGATCGATGCGGGCCGACGTCAACGTCTCGGTGCGTCCGGTTGGCGCATCCGAACTGCGTACCCGGGTTGAGGTCAAGAACGTCAACTCGGTCCGCTTCGTCATGCAGGCCATCGAGGTCGAGGCCGAGCGTCAGGTCACCGTATGGGAAGACGGTGGCGAGGTCAGGCAGGAAACCCGCCTGTTCGATCCGAACCGGGGCGAAACCCGGGCCATGCGCTCCAAGGAATTTGCCCACGATTACCGCTATTTCCCGGACCCGGATCTGTTGCCGGTCAAACTTGAAGAAGATTTCATCACCCGCATTCAGGCGAGCCTGCCGGAATTGCCGGATGAGAAGAAAGACCGCTTTATCGCCGATCTCGGGCTTTCCGCCTACGACGCCGGGGTGCTGGTCGCCGACCGGGAAACCGCCGCCTATTTTGAAGCAGCGGCAGACGGCCACGATGCCAAGCAGGTTGCCAACTGGCTGACCACAAACCTGTTCGGCGCGCTGAACAAGATGGGGCTGGATATTGCCGAAAGTCCCGTCTCGGCCCAGCATCTGGGCGAACTGGTCGGGCTGATGGAAGACGGCACAATTTCCGGCAAAATCGCCAAGGATGTGTTCGGGATCATGCTGGAAACTTCAAAGGCACCGGGTGTCATCGTCGAGGAACAGGGCCTGAAACAGATCACTGATACGGGGGCTATTGAGGCGATTGTCGATCAGGTGATTACTGATAATCCCGATCAGGCCGACAACGTTCGCGCCGGCAACGACAAAGCCATCGGCTGGTTCGTTGGCCAGGTGATGAAGGCATCCGGGGGCAAGGCCAACCCGGGTCAGGTCAATCAGCTTTTGAAGCAAAAACTGCTGGGCTGACCTCTGTTCGTCATTCCCGCGTAGGCGGGAACCTAGTAGCCTGCAGATATTCTGGGTCCCCGCCTGCGCGGGGATGACGGTTTGTTTTTAAATCATCTGCCTGAATCAATATGGGTGACGGCGGTAGTCTGCAGGCTCTACCCTCTGCCCATGAAAACACCCCCAATCCTCCCTGACCCGTTGGTTACGCTCGGCGATGACGGCACGCCCAGATCCGGTGTGTCGGGGGATGTCTACTTTTCGACTGCCGGCGGTGTTCAGGAAACGCAGCATGTGTTTCTGGGCGGCATCGGTGCGCCCGATGCATGGCAGGGCAAACAGCACTTCCGCATTGCCGAGCTGGGCTTCGGCACCGGCCTTAATTTTCTCGTCACCTGGCAGGCCTGGAAGCGCTCGGCTCCGAAAGGGGCGCATCTGGATTATGTCTCGGTCGAGGGCTATCCGATTGAGGTGGAAGCGCTCGGCAGCATACTTGCCGGTGTGCCGGAACTGGCTGATGAGGCGGCAGCCCTGCTGGCGGCCTATCCGCCTCGCGTCGGCGGCTTGCACCGGCTGCATCTGGACGGCGGCCGGGTTCGGCTGACGCTGTTGTATGGTGAGGTCGAGGCGATGCTGGATGCGATGACCGGCAGTGTCGATGCCTGGTTTCTGGACGGTTTCGCGCCTTCAAAAAATCCGGGTATGTGGACGGACGCCGTTTTGGCAGCGATTGCACGATTAAGTGCGCCCGGTGCCCGGCTCGCTACCTTCAGCGCCGCCGGTCATGTGCGTCGCGGTCTGGCGGCGCAAGGCTTCAAGGTCACAAAGCGCAAGGGGTTTGGATACAAATGGGCCTGTGTATCTGCGGTTTATGAAGGGGGCGCATTGCCGGTGACGGCAAGGCCAGATGTTGCCCGTGTTGCTGTGATCGGTGCCGGAATCGCCGGTGGCTGTCTGGCCCGTTCGCTGTCCGCACGCGGTATCGATGTGTCGCTGATTGATCGGGCGGCTGAGCCGGGTGCCGGGGCCTCGGGTAATCCGGCGGCGCTGCTGGCACCAAGATTGCCGCGCGAACGCACACCGCTCGGTCGTCTGATGGCGGCGGCCTATCTGCATGCGGTCAGGTTCTATGACACGCTGGCGGCGGAGGGGGCGCCCGTCTGGCTCGGTCGACGGGGTGCCTTCACCATGGCCCGGAATGCCGACGAGGATGAGCGGCAGGCACGCGCACGACAGGCGTTCGGCTGGCCCGAGGGCATCATGCGCGGTGTCGGGGCGGCGGAGGCGTCGGCGTTATGCGGCTCACAGGTCGCAAACGGCGGATTGTGGTTTGCGGCTGCGGGGACGCTTGGTCCGCCAGCGATCACCCGGCATCTGGCAGGAGCGGCCACGTATCTTCAGGCAGAGGTTGACGCAATCAAAGCGGCTGGCGATACGTCCGGGCAGGGCTGGCGACTGATGGATACCGCAGGGCGTGAGATAGGCATCTTTGATGCGGTCGTGATGGCCGCCGGGGTTGGGCTTATGGGAATGATCGACGCACGCCGCTGGCCGCTCCGCGCCAATCGGGGGCAACTGGCGTATCTGCCGGAAATCAGCAGCGCCCCGGTGGTGCCGGTCACCTATGGCGGTTATCTGTCGCCACCGGTGCCGCTTGGTGATGGACAAAGCGGTCATGTGCTTGGTGCCACCTATGGCGGTCGTGATGATGTACCTGAAGACGGCTGGCAGTCGCTGAATGACGACGAAAACAGGCAGATGCTGGATATGCTTGAACAGAACCTGCCGGCGATCCAGGCCGCGTCACCCTTCGGCGGCCGGGCGTCGTTGCGCGCAACGATTCGCGATTACATGCCGTTGGCGGGGCGTGTTGAAGAGGGTCTTTATGTGCTGGGCGGGCTCGGTTCACGCGGGTTCCTTACGGCACCGTTGCTGGCCGAACTGGTGGCAGACCAGATCAGTGGCGCACCGCCGCCGCTTGAAGCCGACCTGGTCAGGGCGCTCGAGCCGAACAGGTTCGACTAACGTATTTGTATTACTCTGCTTTCTCGGAAATGACGATTATAAGAAATTATGCCTTCGCCGCACCGGCGTGATTGAACATGGTCTGGATCATCGCGTGCAGACCGTTGGAACGGCTCGGACTCAGGTGCTCATCAAGGCCGATCCCTTCAATGAATGACGGCGGTGTCGCCAGAATTTCCTCAGGCGTGCGGTCGGAATAGAGCCTGAGCAGAATGGCGATCAGGCCCGAGACAATGGCAGCGTCGGACGCGGCATGGAATTTAACGCGCCCGTCGATGGTTTCAGGTTTCAGCCAGACCTGGGACTGGCAACCTTTGACCTTGTAGACATCGTTCATCCATTCTTCAGGCAAAGGCGGCAACTGTTTGCCGAGGTCTATGATGTGACGATAGCGGTCCATCCAGTCGTCAAGAAACTGAAATTCCTCGATCAACTCGGTTTGCACCTCTTCGATACTGGCCCGTTGATTATCGTGGCCGTCAGCCATTTTTGCTCCTTGCTGTCATCAATTGGTTACTTGTAATGCCCTTGTAACCCCTTGTCTCCGCTAGATAAGCCGATCATTCAAGCTTTTCCAGCCCAATCAGGGTTGCAAGTGTATGTCTGGTCGCTATTTTAGGCACAGATACCGCCCGCTGGCGGCATTCAATACAGGCAGCAGAGACATTTAGTGAAACGTCAAAAAAACACAGCGAAATTCACAATCGGCGAGCAGGTTCGTCACCGCATCTATGGTTTCAGGGGTGTGGTGTTTGACGTTGATCCGGAATTCGCCAACACCGATGAATGGTACCAATCGATCCCGGCTGAATCACGTCCCCGGAAAGATCAGCCGTTCTATCACCTGTTTGCCGAATCGACCGAACATTCACCCTATGTCGCCTATGTCTCCGAACAGAACCTGGTGCCCGATGAAGACGATGACCCGATCAGCCATCCCGAGATGATCGATTATTTCGAGGGACAGGAAGATGGTCGCTATGTGCCGCGGATGCTGCTGAACTGAGCAACTGACGCTCACCCACTCCTTCGAGACGACGCTTTTAGCGTCTCCTCAGCATGAGGCTTGCTTTGATAATCTATACACCCTCATCCTGAGGAGCGATGCAATCGCGTCTCGAAGTATGAAGCGCGATGTGACTTTAAGTATATTTTTCCAGATAATCCCGGACTTCGAAGACAAGGTCCGGTTGCGGCTTGGTAAACTGTACGGCGAGCTGGTCATCCCATTGGCGGACGACCTTGGCGTGGCCGCGTAATTCAAGTACTTCGCCGTTTGGCTTCAAGATGACGTGGAATTCGAAATACTGGTTGGCCTGCAGGGTGTCGTCGTAACCGGTGACGCGCATGCCGCCTTCCGACAGATCACCAAGGGGGTAGGTCTCGCCGTATATACGGACCTCCTCCCCTTTGCTGGCGATACGATCATGCTCGCGCTGATTGTCGCCGTCTTTCTTTTTGCCAAATCCAAACATGCCCATATATTCTCACGACTTGCAGACTCTGTCCATTAGGCGTTCAAGAAACGCCTCGCCCTTGCCGATCTGTTCTAGGGATATGAATTCATTGGGTTTATGTGCCTGGTCGATGCTGCCGGGGCCGCACACGACGCAGGGAATGCCGCCGCGCTGCTGAAAAAGGCCGGCTTCGGTGCCGAATGCTACCTTGGCGTGGTCATTGCGTCCTGCCAGCTGTTTGACGAAGGTGACGACTTCGTCGTCGACGTTCATGTTGAGCCCGGGCATATCGTTGTAGCAGGTAATGTCGATCCCGGTTTCGGGGTCAATGGCCTTCATTTCCGGTTCCAGCACATCTTTTGCAAAGCGCATGAACTCGGCTTCGATGGATTCAGGGTCGTCCGTACCGATATAGCGGAACTCGAACTGCACGTGGCAATCCTTGGGCACGATGTTCAAGGCCGTGCCGCCTTGAATGATGCCGGTATGCACAGTGGTGTGGGCAATGTCATACAGCGTGTCGAACGGGCCATCGTTTTGCAGCTTCCGGGCCATCGATTGCAGTTGTGTGATCAGACGTGCGGCGTATTCGATGGCATTGACGCCTTGTGGGGCCAGACTGGAGTGGGCTTCCAGTCCGTGAACATGGGCATCGTAACTGCGTTTGCCCTTGTGCCCTGTGATCACCTGCATGCTGGTCGGCTCGCCGATAATGGCCATGCGCGGCTTGATCGGCAGGCCGTTGATCATGTCGATCATCGGCCGGACACCGATGCAGCCGATTTCCTCGTCATATGAAAATGCGAGATGCAGCGGAGTGTCGAGCCCGCGTTTCATGAATTCCGGCAGGGATACCAGCACAAGCGCGATGAAGCTTTTCATATCGGACGTGCCGCGGCCGAACAGTTTTGCGTCCTTTTCAATCACCTGGAAGGGGTCGGAATGCCAGTTCTGTCCGTCGACAGGGACCACATCGGTATGTCCCGACAACATCACGCCGGGTTTATCGGTCGGGCCGACGGTGGCATACAGGCTCGCCTTGGAGCGATCTTCATTAGGAACCAGCGTGCTTTCAATGCCGAGATCGGATAGATAGGACTGGACGAAATTGATCAGATCCATGTTGGAATCCCGGCTGGTGGTATCGAACGACACCAGTTTCGAGATCATTTCCAGACTTGCGGGCGACGGCATGGGTGGCTCCTTCAGCTTTCTTCATAACGCATTGAAGTATCCAAATTGACGTTTTGCGTCGGGTTTGCAAGGGTTTCATCAAGAGAAGGCCGAAACATGAATACGACGTATAACGACAAGATCGCCGATGTGCTTGTTAAACGCCGGGCAGGGCAGTTCACCTTCCTGAAGGACCTTGTGCGCGTCAATACGACCAGGGGACACGCAACATTGCTGAAATCGGCAGAGAAAGTCGCGGTGATGCTCGAGACGCTCGGATTTGAGGTCGAGCGCCACACCCCGGACAAAGAACTTGTAACCCGGCTGGGCCGAAGCCCGATGCAAAATCTGGTTGCTCGTCACCGGTTCGCGGACGGGCCGGTGCTGGCACTGGTCAGTCACATTGATACCGTGGAGGCGAGTCAGAACTGGCAGCATGATCCGCTGGCCGGTGATATCCGCGCCGGCTTGCTGTATGGCCTGGGCGCGGTTTCCGGCAAAGGCCATCTGGCTGCGCAGACCTTTGCCGTTCTGGCGCTCAGGGATGCCGGCGTGGCGCTGCAGGGCAGCATCGAGTTACACATCAGTTTTGATGGTGAAAGCGGCGGCGCACTGGGCGCAAAATGGCTGCTTCAGGAAAATCTGGTCAAACCCGATATGGTGATCGCCGGCGGCCCGGCGCAGGCGGTTGCGACCCATTCCACCGGCACCCTGATCCTGGACGTCGAAGTGCGCGGCAAGACCGCCCCAAGTCATGCCCCCGGACACGGACACGACGCATTGGAAGCCGCCAGCCATGCGCTGGCCAGATTGTATCAGTTCCGTGGCGGCCTGAAGGGGCAGGTATCGACAATCCCGGGGCTGGGTTCGCCCAGCATGCTGATCGAGCGGATTACCGGCGGAGCTGATGGTGGCGGTGTGCCCGATGTTGTCACATTTCATATCGACCGGCGCCTGTTGCCGGAAGAAGACCCGGTGCAGGTGGAAAAACAATTGACCAACCTGATCGGCAGCACCATTGCCAAGCTGCCGGGGGTTCGCTGCCGGATCCGTCGAACCTCACTGATTCCGGCAATGGGCAACAATGACGCCGGCAATATCATCCGGAGCGTTATTGACGAACGGTTGAAGGCAAAGACCGGCACCGGAGCGGTGCAAACCGGTCTGTCCTATGATCATGAGGGGCGGCATTACGCCGCCAGCGGTATTCCAACGGTGATGTACGGGGCCGGGCCGCTCGATCCGATTGCCGCCGGACTGCATGGGCCGGATGAGAATCTGGTGCTGGACGATGTCAGGCTCGGCACGGAAATATTGGCGTTATCCGCCATCGATCTGTTATCCGCCCGTTGAAATCAATCGAGATCAAAGGCGTTCTTGTAATCAAGCTTCAATGCCGGGTCCTGATCTTCCTTTTTCAGATAACAGTTGCCGACCACCAGAACCTCGATCTCTGAGCCCATGAAGCAGCGGAAGGCATCTTCGGGGGTGCATACGATCGGCTCGCCGCGGACGTTGAAGCTGGTATTGACCAGCACAGGGCAACCGGTGCGTTGTTTGAAGGCCGCGATCAGTGCGTGATAGCGAGGGTTCGTTTCGGCATGCACGGTCTGGATGCGGGCTGAATAATCGACGTGCGTGACGGCCGGGATTTCAGACCGGGGGACGTTGAGCTTGTCGATGCCGAACAGTGCGTTTTCGGCTTCGCTCATCTGCCGGCGTTTGCCTGCTTCCACGGGTGCGACCATCAGCATGTAGGGGCTGTCAGCGTCGATCTCGAACCAGTCGGCGACGTCTTCGCGCAATACGGAAGGCGCAAACGGGCGGAAACTTTCGCGGTATTTGACCCTGAGGTTAAGCGTCTTTTGCATATCCGCCGAACGCGGGTCGGCAATGATCGAGCGCGCACCCAGCGCCCGTGGGCCAAATTCCATACGCCCCTGAAACCAGCCGATGGCCTTGCCGTCTGCCAGTGCGTCCGCCGTGGCGGCAATCATGGCCTCATCATCAAGCGTTGAGAACCTGGCACCGGCAGCTTTCAGGCGTGCCTCGGTATCGTCGGTCGGATAGGACGGGCCAAGATAGGAGCCCTTCATACCGTCCATGCCGCCGTTCAGGACCCGGGGCTTTTGCTGATACAGATGATAGGCATTCAGGGCGGCACCCAGTGCGCCGCCGGCATCACCGGCCGCAGGCTGCACCCAGACGTTTTTAAACGCGCCATCGCGGAGAATTTTGCCGTTGGCGACGCAGTTCAGGGCAACGCCACCGGCAAGACAAAGATTATCAATGTCGAATTCCCTGGCCAGCGCGCGCGTCAGTCGCAGCACGACTTCTTCGGTGACGGCCTGTACGGATGCGGCCAGATCCATGTGCCGCTGGGTCAGCATTTCGCCTTCCGGGCGTGGCGGTCCGCCAAACAGCGCATCGAACTTCCTGTTGGTCATGGTCAGGCCGGTGCAATAGTTGAAATATCGCTGATCAAGCCGGAATGAGCCGTCTTCCTTCACATCGATAATTTTATCCATGATCAGGTCCTTGAAGACCGGCTCGCCATATGGTGCCAGCCCCATGAGCTTGTACTCGCCGGAATTGACTTTGAAGCCGGTGTAATAGGTGAAGGCTGAATACAACAATCCGATGGAATGGGGGAAATGAATTTCCCGAACCATCTTGAGTTCCGCGCCGTCACCGATGGCGACCGACGTGGTCGCCCACTCGCCGACACCGTCCATGGTCAGCACCAGGGCTTTTTCGAACGGTGACGGGAAGAAGGCCGAGGCCGCATGGCTTTGATGGTGCTCGGAAAACAGCAGTTTGTTCTGCCAGTCGAAATCGGCATCGAAGGCCTTGAATTTTTTGCAAAGCAGATCCTTCTGGAACAGTTTTTCCTTGAGCCAGATCGGGATGGCCATTCTGAAGGACCGGAATCCATGCGGGACAAAAGCCAGGTATGTTTCCAGAAGCCTTTCGAATTTCAAAAACGGCTTGTCGTAAAAGGCAACAAAATCAACATCGGCCAGCGTGATTCCGGCTTCATCCAGACAGTAGTTGATGGCGCTTTCAGGAAATTGGGCATCGTGCTTTTTCCGGGTAAAACGCTCTTCCTGGGCTGCTGCCAGTACAACGCCGTCTTCGATCAGTGCAGCGGCACTGTCATGATAAAAGGCGGATATGCCAAGAATGCGCAACGTCTGCCGTCTCAGAAAATCGTGTAGATGAAGGGTGCAACAGCGGAGCCTTGGCTGAGAACCAGCAGGCCGCCAAAGACCGCCATCATGATCAGAATGGGTAACAGCCAGAATTTCTTTCTTGCCCTGAGAAACTGCCAAAGCTCTGCGATAAAGGCCATTATATTTCCCTTAGAATTGTCTTTTCATGGATTCCGGTTCCGGTCCCGGCGGGTCCCGTTCGATCCAGTACGATTTTGCCTCGGCATCAAACGTGCGGTTCAACGGGTCCTTGCCGAAAAGTTTCATCAGCAGGCCCGTCGGCACCATTGTGGTGTAGTACAGGAGTGCCATCACCACGGGATTAACGATCTTGTACAAGAGCAATCCGAACTTGAACCAAAGCAGGTTCAGCGGACGTAACAGCGGTTTTGCAAAGTATGCGGCAAACAGAAAACAGGCG
>JBBDOA010000087.1:0-27338 GCA_040877275.1 Rhodospirillales bacterium
GCGGACCCATTTGAGTGTCTGACCCTCCAGCGGGGTTGGCTGCCCCTTCCAGATACGGCACAGATAAAGCGGCATCAGCAGATGAAAATCTTCATAGACATGGCTGGCGAAAGTGAACGGGGCCAGACAGGATTCTGTGATATCGAGGCCCAGTTCTTCGGCCAGTTCACGGACCAGCGCGGTTTCCGGTAACTCACCGTCAGCCACCTTGCCACCCGGAAATTCCCATAATCCGGCCATCGACTTGCCTTCCGGGCGCTGCGCGATCAGCACCCTCCCGTCCGCATCGATCAGCGCGGCGGCGGCAACCAGCACGGTCTTGAGCCCCGCACCCGTTCCCGGGAACGGCGCGCCCCAGCAACCGCTATCAGGACCGGTAATCGGCATTGATCGAGATATAACCGTGCGTCAGGTCGCAGGTCCACACCGTCGCCGTACCCGTACCAAGTCCCAGATCTACCGTGATATCGATTTCCTGGCCCTTCATGTGTGCCGTAACCGGTGCTTCGTCATAATCGGCAACGGCAGCGCCGTCTTTGGCGATAACGATGCCACCGACACTGATTGCCAGTTTATCTCGCTCGGCTTTTTCACCAGCCTTGCCGACAGCCATGACAATCCGGCCCCAGTTGGCGTCTTCACCGGCTATCGCGGTTTTGACCAGAGGTGAATTGGCAATCGACAACGCAATCCGTTTCGCTGCGACATCGTGCTCGGCACCATTTACCTGGACAGTAATGAATTTACTGGCCCCCTCGCCGTCGCGAACAACCTGCTTGGCCAGATCGATGCAGAGATCGTCGAGGGCCACCTTGAAGGCATCGAGCGCCGGATCTTCATATCCATTAATCGCCGGATTGCCGGCCGCACCAGTGGCGAACGCCAACACTGTATCGCTGGTCGACGTATCACTGTCGACGGTCGACCGGTTGAAGCTTTTCTCTGTCGCCGCACTGAGGCACGCCTGCAGTACTGCTGCCGGTATCGCCGCATCGGTGCCGATAAACGCCAGCATCGTCGCCATATCCGGCGCAATCATGCCAGAGCCCTTGGCGATGCCGTTGATCCTCACCGTGGTGCCGCCGATATCGACCCGCCTCGTCGCCCCTTTCGGGAAGGTATCGGTGGTCAGGATTGCCTGCGCCGCTTCGGCCCAACGGGCGGCGGCCAGATCGGCGGCCATGGTGGCAATGTGTGGTTCAAGCCTGGCTGCCGGCAGCACCACACCGATGACACCGGTCGAGGCCGCAAAAACTCGGCTCGGCCGGCACCTCAGTGCGTCAGAAACTGCCGCAACGACCGCTTCACAGGCCTCGGCACCAGACTTGCCGGTAAAGGCATTGGCGTTGCCGGCATTGACGATCATGCCCCGGGCTTCGCCACCGCCCAGATGCTGACGGCACCAGTCGACGGGGGCCGACGGACAGAGTGATCGCGTGAATACTCCGGCCACCTGAGTATCATCGGCAAAATGCATCAGCATCAGGTCAGGGCGCCCCTTGTAGCGGAGTCCGCTTTCAGCCACGGCGATACGGATACCGTCAATAGCAGGCAATTCAGGAAAGGCATCAGGCGCAAGGGGCGAACGTGTAATCATCGTCGAGGTTCCGTCCTAAGGCTTACTGCCATCGATGGCGAAGCGTTCAATCTTGGCTTTTGTGCGTAATTTTTCCACATACGCGGTGCCGGCGGCCTGAGCCGCTTCGGCCCTCAAATCCTCCAAGCTGTCTTCAAAGCTCGGCGGTGGTGCATCGCGACGTTCTTCGACCTTGATCACATGGAAACCGAACTGTGTCTGCACAGGCTCGCGGGTATAACTGCCGTCCTTGAGCGCAAAGGCCGCTTCTTCGAACGGCGGCACCATCTGCCCCTTGCTGAAGAAACCGAGATCACCGCCCCTGGGGCCGGATGGACCGGTTGATTTGGTTTTCGCCAATTCGGCAAAATCCGCGCCATCATCCAGGCTTTTAATCACCTGAACCGCCTCATCGGCAGTTTTCAGAAGAATGTGCCGGGCATGGACTTCAACTGAGCCCTTGGCAGCAGAAGTTTCATAAAGTTTACGCAGCTTATCTTCACTGACCGCTTCTTCGATGATCTTCCGCATGGCATAGCGCTCAAGAAGCTGGTCCTTGATCTGGGCCAGGCTTTTTTTGAAATCCGCTTCCTGATCCAGCTTTCTGGCCTGGGCATCTTTCGCCACAAGTCTGGAATCAATCAGGCTGCCGAGCAGCATCGGATAAATCTGCTCCATCGGAATGGACTGATATTCCTGCGGCAGATTGGTTTGAGCATGTTCAATATCAGAGCGCATGATTTTCGATCCGTTGACAATGGCAACGACCGGATCGTCGGCAAGGGCGGGTTGGGCGCTCATAACAAGCATCCCTGATAGCAGCAATCCAGCGGTAATCTCACGAATTTTCATCATCGTCTCCTGATTGGGGGACCGGACGGCAATCCGCATCACGGTCATTTTAGCGATTAAGCACACCACGCCCATCCGGAGCAAGCCCACCGCATGGGAATTTTGTCTGTTGCGGGTGTGTTTTAACATCTTGATACAAACTGAAAACAAATGAATCCAATCAGAAAAACCCCTGCAATATTACCCCGCCATAGTGTTTCCCAAGTTATAGCCGTGAAATCTGCGGCGTCGTACTAATCAGTATTTTTTGGAGATATCATGGCTTTCTTTTCGGATCCTCAATTCATCAAACTGGCAGCCCTGGGTTGCGCCTTCATCGTTGGTGTCTGCGTGTGTTTTTATGTTGCGATCAAGGAAACGGCAGAACTGAAGCAACGCCGTGTGGCAAAACAGCTAATGTATACCGACGAAGTGCAGCGTGAGGTGGAGCGCAAAAGGCAAATCATGCTAAAAGCGCAGGAATCCAGCGAGGAACCGATACAGATAGATACGAAATCAACCATGCAGCGTTCGAGCAATCAGTCCTTTGCCTGAAACCGTTATGCCTTGAATGAGGGGGCTCACCACACCCCGCCCGGCGGAGCCGACCCCACGGGGTCGGCTCTTTTTTCATTCACCGCACACCCAAAAGCTTGCAAGCACGCCCTGCCAGCGTCATGTTGCGCCTGCTAACAATAAGCAAGGAATGTCATCATGAGTTTCACCCTCGTTGAACAGGCCCCGGCACGCCTCAACCGCTCCGAACTGGCGGTTCCCGGCTCCAGTACAAAATTTCTGCAAAAGGCGTGCGAAAGCGCCGCAGACGTGGTTTTCCTCGATCTGGAAGATGCCGTTGCTCCTGATGATAAGCCACAGGCGCGCAAAAACATCATCGAAGCCCTGAACGATCTGGATTGGTCATCAAAAACCGTATCCGTTCGCATCAACGGCCTCGACACCCATTATTGCTATCGCGACATTGTCGACATCGTCGAGCAGGCTGGTGACAAGCTCGATCTGATCATGATTCCAAAAGCCGGCACCGCCGCCGATATCTATGCCATCGACATGCTGGTCACACAGATCGAAACAGCCATGGGCTTCAAGAATCGTATCGGTTTCGAGATGATCATTGAAACCGCACTCGGCATGATGAACGTGAACGAAATCGCCGCGGCCTCGCCCAGAAATGAATCCCTGCACTTCGGTGTTGCCGATTATGCCGCTTCGACGAAAGCCCGAACCACCAATATCGGCGGCCCCAACAAGGATTATTATGTTCTGACGGACCCGCTTGCCAACGGTGAGCGCGAAACTTATTGGGGTGATATGTGGCACTATCCGATCACGCAGATGGTGATCGCTGCCCGCGCCCATGGGTTACGCCCGATAGACGGCCCGTTTGGTGATTTCAAGGATCCGGACGGGTATATCGCGCAAGCCAAGCGCGCTGCCGTGCTCGGCTGTGAAGGGAAATGGGCGATCCACCCGTCGCAACTCGAGCTCGCAAATACCGTCTTCAGCCCATCCCAGGAAGACGTTCTGCAAGCCCAGCGCATTCTCGACGCTATGGCCGAAGCCGAGAAGGAAGGCCGGGGTGCCGTCGCATTGGACGGAAAGCTGATCGACTATGCCTCCATCAAACAGGCACGGGTGCTTGTGGACATGGCGGAAAAGCTGGCCGGGCTCTGATTTCGATCATCTGATTTTAAACGAAAATTCGCCACGGTGTCTCGCCAAGTGCGATTGTAGATGGTATTCACGATATCATGCAGGCCTATCTGGACTTTGAAAAACCGATTGCCGATCTTGAAAGCAAGATTGAGGAACTCCGCCATTTGTCGAGCGAGGGTGAAGTCAATATTGCCGACGAAGTCGGTCGTCTACAGGAAAAAGTCCATCGCCTGCTGACGCAGACCTACGGCAAACTGACACCATGGCAGAAGGCACAGGTTGCCCGCCACCAGAGCCGCCCGCATGCGCTGGCCTACATCGATGCCCTGATTGATGATTTCACCCCTTTGGCCGGGGATCGGGCTTTCGCCGAAGATAATGCTATTGTCGGTGGCCTTGGCCGGTTCCGTGGTCGTTCCGTGGTCGTTATCGGCAACGAAAAGGGCGACACGACGGAATCCCGTATTCGTCATAATTTCGGCATGGCCCGTCCGGAAGGCTACCGGAAGGCGCAACGCCTGATGAAGCTGGCTGATCGTTTCCACCTGCCGCTGATCACCCTGGTCGATACCCCCGGCGCCTATCCCGGCGTTGATGCCGAGGCCCGCGGTCAGGCCGAGGCAATTGCCCGCTCTATCGAAACCTGCATTTCGGTGCAGGCACCGTTCGTTTGCGTGATCATCGGCGAAGGCGGGTCGGGTGGCGCTATCGCGCTTGCCGTCGCCGACAGGGTGATGATGCTTGAACACGCCATCTATTCGGTGATCTCGCCCGAAGGATGCGCATCGATATTGTGGCGTGACTCAGACAAGGCCCCTGATGCGGCCGAAGCGCTTAAGCTGACATCACAGGATTTGCTGAAACTGGGCGTTATTGATCAGGTTATTTCCGAGCCGCTGGGTGGTGCGCATCGCGACCCGCTGGGCATGATGACGCGGACCGCCGACATGATTGAAAAATCACTGGACGATCTGGACAAGACAAGCGGTCCGGATCTCATTCGCCAACGCCGTCAGAAATTCCTGGATATGGGCAGCAAGGGTCTGAGTTAAGGCCGCGACTTATGACGACGCAATGAGCTCGTCAAACGGCCTTGCCGTGACAATGCTTGAATTTTTTACCCGATCCGCAGGGACAGGGTGCATTTCTCGGCACGCGCCCCCAGGTGCCGGGATCGTCCGGGTTTAGCGCTGTTGCAGCCTGACGATTGCTGACGGGCGATGCCGGATCACCCGTGTTATTCTCAAGCGCCGGATCGGTCCGGGTTTCGTGCATTTCCTGTTCGGGACGGTGAAAGGTTTCGGGTTGAGGCTCCGCCTGAAACTGCACCTGCGCCAGCACCGTTGTCACCCGGTCGCGCAACCCCTCGAGCATTTCCTCGAACAGATCGAAAGCTTCACGCTTGTATTCGTTCAACGGATCGCGTTGCGCATAGGCTCGAAGCCCGATCCCCTGGCGTAGATGGTCCAGCGTCAGAAGGTGTTCCTTCCAGCTTTGATCAAGCAACTGCAAAAGCAGGCTTTTCTCTACCATACGCATGACGTCGGGACCGACGTTGGCGGCTTTTTCCGCCATCTTGCGGTCAGTAATATCGCGAAGGCGTTCAAGGATTTCCTGATCGGCAATCCCCTCTTCCGCAGCCCAGTCCTTGACCGGCAGATCAATCCCGAAAACGCGCCGAATTTCCTCGTGCAGCAGGTCGATATCCCATTGATCCGCATAAGCTTTCGGCGGAATAGACGTGCTGACCAGATCGGATACCACCTGATGACGCATATCAATGATGTCATCGGCAACATTGTCAGCCGCCATCAACTCGCGGCGCTGTTCATAGATCACCTTGCGCTGATCGTTCATGACGTCATCGAATTTCAGAAGGTTTTTCCGGATTTCGAAGTTGCGCGCTTCAACCTTGGATTGGGCTTTTTCCAGCGCCTTGTTGACCCACGGGTGAACAATCGCCTCGCCGTCCTGAAGTCCGAGCTTCTGCAGCATCCCGTCAATCCGCTCTGATCCGAAAATACGCATCAGATCATCCTGCAATGACAGATAAAATTTCGAGGTACCGGGATCACCCTGACGACCGGCACGACCACGCAACTGGTTATCAATGCGGCGACTTTCATGACGTTCCGTACCCAGAACAAACAGGCCGCCGGCGGCCAGCACGATCTGGCGGTCGGCCTCGATTTCCTGCCTGATTTTATCGGCGGCCTTTTCATAGGCATCGGTGCCGGGTTCCGCATCCACTTCGCGCGCCAGACGCATCTCCAGGTTACCGCCAAGCTGAATATCCGTACCACGACCAGCCATGTTGGTGGCGATAGTGACGCCGCCGGGTTTACCGGCCTGGGCAATGATATAGGCTTCCTGCTCGTGGTATCGGGCGTTCAGCACATTGTGCGGGATATTTGCCTGCTTCAGACGCTCCGCCAACTGTTCGGATTTTTCAATCGACACGGTACCGACCAGAACCGGCTGTTTGCGCTCATGACAATCCTGAATCTGCAGCGTTATGGCCGCGTATTTCTCATCAACCGAGCGATATACCTCGTCATCATAGTCTTTTCTGGCGATAGCGACGTTGGTCGGGATTTCGACGACTTCCAGCTTGTATATCTCGGAAAACTCACCCGCCTCTGTCATCGCCGTGCCGGTCATCCCGGCAAGTTTCGGATACAGACGAAAATAATTCTGGAAGGTGATCGAGGCCAGAGTCTGGTTTTCATTCTGGATTTTAACGCCTTCCTTGGCTTCAAGTGCCTGATGCAGCCCCTCGGAATAGCGCCGGCCTTCCTGCATCCGTCCCGTGAATTCATCGATAATGATAACCTGGTTGTCCTTGACGATATAATCGACATCGCGCTCGAACAGGACATGCGCACGCAACGCCTGGTTGGCGTGATGCACCAGGCTGACATTCTGGATGTCATAGAGCGAGCCTTCCTGCAGAAGCCCGGCTTCGCTCATCAGGTTTTCAAATTTCTCGATCCCGGTTTCGGTGAACGTCGCCGAGCGGGCTTTCTCATCCTTTTCGTAATCATCAGGCTCAAGCTTTGGAATAAGGGTATTCACGGAAGCGTACATGTCGCCCAGATCTTCGGTCGGGCCGGAGATAATCAGCGGCGTTCTGGCTTCGTCGACGAGAATACTATCAACCTCGTCGACAATGGCGAAATTGAACGGACGCTGAACCATGTCTTCCAGCGTGAATTTCATGTTGTCGCGCAGATAATCGAAGCCCAGTTCATTGTTGGTTGCATAGGTGACATCGCAGGCATAAGCGGCGCGGCGTTCGTCATCGTCCATCCCATGTTTGATGACGCCAACGCTCAGACCGAGAAATTTATAGACCTGCCCCATCCAGCCGGCATCGCGTTCGGCCAGATAATCGTTGACGGTCACAACATGAACGCCTTTGCCGCCAATCGCATTGAGATACACAGCCAGTGTCGCAACCAGGGTTTTACCTTCGCCGGTCTTCATTTCCGAAATCATGCCCTGATGCAGAACCATACCGCCCATGATCTGAACATCGAAGTGACGCTGGCCAAGGGTCCGTTTGGCGGCCTCGCGTACCGTCGCAAAAGCGTCGATCAGCAGATCATCAACGCTTTCACCGTCACCAAGACGGCCACGCAACCAGTCCGTCCGGGCCTTCAGTTCATCATCAGAAAGGGTTTCCAAAGCGGCTTCGGCGGCATTGACGGCCTCGACATCCGAATGCAGGGTTTTGATGAATCTGTCGTTGGCCGAGCCAAAAAGGCGTTTGGCGAGATTTTGCAGCATGTGCGGCTCCGGATGCGCAGGGCGCGGATAAGGCGGGCCGCACTATTGACGGTCCGTTAAGGTTGCCAAAGAGATAGAGTTCAGACCGCTGTATGTCAACGAGGGCGACATTACATTCCGGCCAGTGGATGGCTGGTTTCGACCAGTGCCCGCAACCGTTCTTCCATGACGTGCGTGTAAATCTGCGTCGTCGAGATATCGGCATGCCCCAACATCTGCTGCAATGCCCGTAAATCAGCACCATTGGCCAGCAAATGACTGGCAAAAGAGTGCCTGAGAACATGCGGTGAGACGCGTTTTCGGTCGATACCGGCCTCAACCGCCAGTTCCTTGAGCATCTGCCCGAACCGGTGCCGGGTCAGGTGCCCTTCCCTGGCCCTGGAAGCAAACAGATACCGGTTGGACCGGGCCTTTGCGCGGCCTTTCGGCAAAAAACTTTCGCGAATAAGTAGATAATCCTGCACCGCGTCCTGAGCTGGCTCCCCCAGGGGCACCATACGTTCCTTGTCGCCCTTGCCATTAACGATCAGCACGGGGCTTTCACGCAAAAAAGACGATAATGGCAGCGTCACCAGCTCACTGACCCTGAGACCGGTCGCGTAGAGGACCTCCAGCAATGCCGTCAGACGCCTGCCATCGGCACCGGGGCGGCTCTTGGCGGCCTCAAGCAATGCTTCGACTTCCGTTTCGCTCAGGTATTTCGGCAACCGCTGCCCGAGCTTCGGGCCATCCATGCTTGATGTTGGATCATCTTCGCGAAACCCCATATCAATGATGAAACGGTAAAACCGCTTCAACGCGGACAAACGGCGTGCTGCCGTCGAGGCGGCGAGGCCTTTTTCATCCAGGGCACGCAGATAGGCCCGCACCTGTTCGGCGCTGGCCCGTTCCGGTGTTGTCTGACGACGGCCGGCAAATCGTGCAAACTCGGTCAGGTCACCGCGATAGGCAGACAACGTATTGGGCGATGCGTTCCGGGTTGAACGCATCATATTGAGAAAATTGTCGATCCATGGATAGGTTAATTCGGCCATCGGATCCGACCCTGTTTTTTCACGTTAGCGATCAGAGACCTGCGGCCAATAAGGTTTCCAGCGCCAGTTGTCGAGCGGTCCGTTCAAAACCGAGCGCCCTGAATGCCGCAACAACCTCATAAATGGCGGCAATACCCTGCGTGCCCGGACCGCCATCGCCCATCACCTGCAGTGCATGGATTGCCGCTCTGGCAGCGCCAGGCGGCACCTGAGCCATTTCAGCATTTTTCCCTGCAACAACGCCATTCGCGGATACCGTCGCATTGTTCACCGGCAGTAAATCCGGTGATAACTTCAATGCCCGCAAACTGTCGCGAAATTTGAACCAGACTTCGGGCGCGGGCATGATCTGGCTCGACGCTGCGCCGTTTGCGATACCCTGCCACGCCGATGCCGGCAGTTCGTCGCCAACAGCCAGAAACATGCCGTTCAAGGCTGTCCTGAGGGCGGCCTTTTCCGGTCTGTCACCTAACGTAGCCTGCCAATCGGCAATGATCGTTTCCAGGGGGATCGATGCATCACCGGCACCCAATAACCGCGCCAGTGGACGTACCCGGGACAATGCCAGCCTGGATTCTTCTCGTATTGATGCACTGGCGCGCAGCAGCGCCATCCAGCGGTCGGTACCCGCAGCGTCGCCCAATGTCAGAAAGGCACGGACACCGGTAAGCGCGAACCAGACCATTTCCGGGCTCGGCGGCAAGCGGTTGATCAGTGGCCGGAACGCTTCAACAGTTGCCTTGTAGCGACCGTCCTCGCGCGCAATATCAAGCGCAGTTGAGATGGTTTCAGCGCGGGCTGACGGAATGTTCTGTTTTGCAGCCGCCTGATACAACAAGGCGCGCGCTGCGACACCGCCGATTTCTGCAGCACGAGTCAAAGCGTTGGCAAGATCAGTATCTTCGTAAGGGACCTGTTGATAAAGCCGGCGCAATTCTGCCGGATTGAGCGCCCCGATCGGCACCGCCCGCTCGGCAGCTTCAATTCTGGCACCTGTTTTCAGGTTTGGTGCCATGGCTGCACTGTACAACACCAGCAGTTCATCGCTTTTGGCTATGTCGAGCGGCAATTCGACCTTGGCCGCACGACTCATCGCCAGATGAATCGGTGTCGGCCGGGCAATACTCTCCAGAATGATCGGCTTGCGGCTGACAACGGCGTCAGCCAGCAACACCAGCGCCGGATCATCGCCGGAAATCTCCCTGAGCAGGGACAGGCCCAGACCGACGTTTTCCGACTTCCCATCCAGCGCATCACAATAGATCAACAATCTCTGCCAGAAATCATCACCCGCATAATCCCGGTTGTTTCCGGCCAGCCCGCAGGCGCGCGCATTGTTGTATTTAAGGATCTGCAACTTGGCGTCGACAATATTCAAACCCATCGGGCGATCCTGGGATGGTGCCGCAACGATCAGCAGCTCAGCCCCTTCAACATCGCCCATCGCCAGCAAGGCTTTGGCACGCGCCACCAGCAGGCTCGGCGCATCCTCACTCAGAGCAACCGGCGCTTTGGCACGGCTCAGCAACAACTGTGCAGCCACATCACGGAGCGCTGCAGATCCAAGATTTTTAGGCATCTGGTTAACCAGATTGACGGCCTCGACGCGGCTGATACCACGCCACATATCCAGCCCGAAACCACCATCTTGCTGACTCAGTATGCCGACAGATTCAGTATCAATTTTACTGAGCCCGTCGACCTCGATGCCGGCTTTGCCGGGCGTATCCACTGGCTTGCGGGGCTGCATCTGATTCTGCGGCGCGGTGACCGTTGACGGCAGCGGAATCAGGCGAAGTGGCTGGGCGGACCCGGGTGTGTCCAATGATGAAGGCTGACCAGGTTCACCAGCGGCTGGCACACCAAGACCAGGCGGTCTCGTCAGATCAACAGGGCCGCTGGTTGCAGGCGATTGTGCAGACACGGGCAATGCCATGCATAGCGCAACCGCAACTGCAGAAAGAACGCAGACTTGCCGCTCAACGCGGGAACTGATCATTCGGCAACACCTTTTCGACATTACTGACCGGCGCAGGAATTTCCCATGTCGCCAGAAACACCGCACCACCACCGGCACCAAGCAACAAAACCACAAGAACCAGAACCGTTAGCTTGCCCATAAAACCCATTACCCATTCAAATTATCGGTGACGAAACGCCGCTATGAAAAGCTGACTTAAATTGTTGGCGAGCGACACTGTAATTGATGCTCGCCCATGACTGTGGCAAATTTTTGCCGAACTTGCGTCAGTCTATCGGCACGACAATGGCCTTTCAACGGCCACAGCCAGCCAAGGATCGACGCACAATGTTTCTGGTGCAAGAAAAGTCTATTAAATACATGAGCTTAGAGCCTGAAAAAAATGCCGAGGCAAAGGACAATCCACCCATAATGGATCGCCCGGTCGTGCTTGTCGGGCTGATGGGGGCCGGGAAATCGTGCGTCGGGCGCCGTTTGGCCGAATCGTTCGGGCTTCCCTTCATCGATTCAGACGGCGAAGTGGAAACCGCGGCCGGCTGTGATATCCGTGATATTTTCGAAGTTTACGGCGAGCCGGCGTTCCGCGATTGTGAGCGCCGCGTCATCCAGCGGCTGCTTGAAGCAGGGCCCAGTATCATCGCAACCGGTGGCGGTGCCTTCATTGATCCCGACACCCGCGCCGCGATCAAGAAACTGGCCGTATCATTATGGCTGCGCGCCGATACAGAAGTTCTTTATCAACGCACCAGGCGTTCAAATGCCAGACCTCTGTTGAATACCGATGACCCGCTGGAAACCCTGAACAGGTTGGCTGAACAGCGCTATCCGATCTATGCCGAAGCCGACATCACCATCGATACAGGCAATGAAGGGCTGGAAAAGACATTGCAGAAAACCATTCTCGCGCTTAAGCGGAACGCCGGACAAGGAAGCCTGGAATGAGTCTCGCAACCAATGGCATTGAAGTTCTGCGCGTCCCGATGGGTGATCGCAGTTACGAAATTCATGTCGGCGAGGGCGCAATCGCGCAATCCGGCGATATCCTGACCGGCATTCTGCGCGCGCCTCGCGTGATCATCATCACGGACGAAAATGTCGCCAAAAACTGGCTGGCACCACTCAAGGAGTCGCTGTCAAAGGCCGGGATTACAAACCGTGACATCATTCTGCCGCCTGGCGAACAAACCAAAAGCATGACGCAACTGGGTGCGTTGCTGGATGATCTGCTTGAAGGCGGCATCGACAGGCACACGACCCTGATAGCACTCGGCGGCGGGGTCATCGGTGATTTGACGGGCTTTGCAGCGGCCGTGGTGCTGCGCGGTGTTGACTTCATTCAGATACCAACCACTTTACTGGCGCAGGTCGATAGCTCCGTCGGCGGCAAGACGGCAGTCGATACCCGTTACGGCAAAAACCTGATCGGCGCATTCCACCAGCCCCGTGCCGTCATTGCCGATACCCTGACGCTTGATACGCTGCCGATGCGCGAACGGCTCTGCGGTTACGCCGAGGTTATTAAATACGGCGTTATCAATGACCGTGATTTCTTTGATTGGCTGCTTGAAAACGGTCGCAAGATCATCGACGGCGACGCTGCGGCACGACGCGAGGCGGTTATCAGATCCTGCGCCAACAAAGCGGAAATCGTTGCCGCTGATGAGCGCGAAGCCGGATTGCGGGCATTATTGAATCTTGGACATACTTTTGCCCATGCACTGGAAGCCCAGGTCGGTTTTGAGGATAAGTTAAAGCACGGTGAAGCCGTAGCCATCGGCATGGTCATGGCACTTGAGCTTTCGGTACGGCTGGCCATGATCAGCGAAGCGGAAAGCGATGCATTGACCGATCATCTGGCTGAACTGGGACTACCGACAAACCTGAAAGGACTTGCCGGCAACAACTGGACAGCAGAGGCGTTGCTGCAGCACATGTCCCGTGACAAAAAGACCCAGGATGGGAAGCTGACTTTTATCCTTGCCCGCGGTATCGGTAATTCGTTTGTCGCCAACGATGTCGATGCAAAAATCGTTGCCGAGGTTCTGGATAAATTTATCACTGATGCGCGTTAGCGCATAATACAGGCGAAGTGTCACTAATTCGCCTATCATGCCTTTTCCATACAGGAAGGAAGAACGATGTTGGAAACCGGCCTCGCAATTTTTGTGCTCTTGATTTTATCAGGGTTTTTCTCAGGTGCGGAAACGGCGCTGACTGCCGTCTCCAAGCATGTGATGCATCAAATGGAACAAAACGGGGATCAACGCGCCATCACCGTCAATGCCCTGCATGAAGACAAGGAACGGCTGATCGGTGCCATTCTGCTTGGCAACAATCTGGTCAACATCCTGGCGTCGGCACTGGCGACAAGCCTGCTGATCCGGCTTTTCGGTGATCACGGCGTTGCCTATGCCACTGTCGCCATGACATTGCTGATTCTGATTTTCTCGGAAATTTTGCCGAAAACCTACGCCATCCGTAACGCCAACACTATGGCGCTGTTCGTGGCCCCGATCATCAAACCGGTGATTGCCGTTCTGGCACCCATCACGCTGACCATCAATGCCTTCGTCCGTCATTTGCTGATTTTCATCGGTGCCGGCAACAGTGCTGACGAGAGCCGGGAAGCTGCTGAAGAAGAATTGCGTGGCGCCATCGAACTTCATGACGGGGACGAACCATCGGTCAAGCAGGAACGCGACATGCTGCGATCCGTACTTGAACTGACCGAAGTC
This sequence comes from Rhodospirillales bacterium, assembly GCA_040877275.1. Taxonomy (GTDB): domain Bacteria; phylum Pseudomonadota; class Alphaproteobacteria; order Rhodospirillales; family Casp-alpha2; genus UBA4479. The sequence goes on from JBBDOA010000087.1 coordinate 13,621, forward strand.
CAGGTCGAGGAAATCATGACGCATCGTCGCAACGTCGTTGCCATAGATGCCGATTTGCCGTCCGAGGAAATTGTCCGCCAGGTCCTTGAAAGTCCTTACACACGGATACCGTTGTGGAAGAAGGACCCCGAGAACATCATCGGAATTCTGCATGCCAAGGCGCTGTTGCGTGAACTGATGCGCAACGGCGGCGATTCCAAAGATGTCGATATTCTCGGCATCTGCACGACGCCATGGTTCATTCCCGAGCAGACATTGCTTCTGGATCAATTGCAGGCGTTCCGGGATCGGCGTGAGCATTTTGCTCTGGTCATTGATGAATACGGCTCCAACATGGGTGTCGTAACCCTGGAAGACATCATAGAGGAGATCGTCGGTGACATCGACGATGAACACGACGTCGAGGTTATCGGCGTCGCGGCGCAAGGTGACGGCAGTTACCTGGTCGACGGTTCTGTGACATTGCGCGACATCAATCGTGAATTTGAATGGGATCTGCCGGATCAAGAGGCATCGACCATCGCCGGTCTGGTTTTGCATGAGAGCCGGCGTATCCCGGAAGTCGGTCAAAGCTTCATGTTCCATGAATTCCGCTTTGATATCGTCGGTCGGCAAAGCAATCAGATTACGCAGATTCGAGTAACCCCGCCGAACAATGGTGACGAAAGCAACAAGGGTACCCAAAAAAACAGATAGCGACGTTTGACGCATAAGTATACACCGCGATCCGGTCACGAATATTGTGCATCGGCCTTGATTATATTTTTGCCACCCCGTGAAGGAACCCGGTTTGCACACTGAACGGGGCCTCACCGTTCAAAAGTAACAGAATTTTTGGTCTGAAGAGGCCCGAAAGCCGCCGTTTTTCTTTTCTACTTCAACAAAGCAGGGGAGTAACGTAGACTTGATGACGAAATCGTAAATAATGAAACACGCTGCAAGAAATGCAATCGTGGTCAGGAGGCAACCATGCATAGAAAAATTGTCCCCGATATTGTCAAGCCGACCGACGTGGCCAGTGTCACAGTCGATGACACGGTACTCAGCGCAGCCAGAATTATGCGGGACCGTAAAATCGCCGCCCTGATCGTTGTGGACGATGCAGGCAACCTTACCGGAATCGTCACTGAAAGGGACGTGGTTTTTCGTCTGACAGCAAATGGCAAGGACGCTGCCACCACAAGCATCGCCGAAATCATGACGCCGAACCCGGATACGCTGGCACCGGGCGACAGCGCATCTGATGCGCTGGAACTGATGCAGACCAGAAACTACCGGCACCTGCCTGTGGTCGACGGCAATAAATGCATTGCCGTCGTCTCGGTCCGGGATCTGTTCAAATCCGTCAAGGAATCACTGGAAGAAAGCATCCGTGAAACCGAAGCGTTTGTTTTCGGCGACCGTTACGGTGCCTGACGCAAACCAGCATCCCGCTCAATGCCGTTGAATGCACTTTCTTTTTCATTCCATATGCCTAATCGGCAGGAATGAACATGCAAACACGCCAGGATAACGCCACACTCGGAATTACACTGGTAATTTCGGCGATGTTTATTTTTGCCACCCAGGACGCCATCACTAAAACCCTCGCAGCAAGTTATTCGGCACCGCAAATTCTCTGGGTCCGGTTCATATTCTATGCCTTTTTCGCACTGGCATTTTCTGTCCGCAAAAAGCCGTTTCGCGATTGTCTGAAGAGCCGTGCTCCATGGCTGCAGATTGCGCGCTCCCTGCTGATCGTTGCGGAAATCGGATTGTTCATCGTCGCCATACGCTATATGTCCCTTGCCGAAATGCATGCTCTGCTCGCAACTTTTCCGCTGATGGTTACCGGGATCGCAGCCCTGTTCCTGCGCGAGCCGGTCGGCATTCGCCGCTGGAGTGCCGTCTTCGCCGGTTTTATCGGCGTATTGATTATCCTGCGCCCCGGCCTCATCGCCATTCAACCGGCCGCATTACTGGCCTTGCTGACGGCGTTCATGTTTGCCGGGTACAATGTTATGACGCGGCTGGTTTCCCGCTACGACGACAGCGAAACATCGACCGTCTATATGGCGATTGTCGGCGCTGTCGTTCTGAGTTTCATCGGCCCGTTTTATTGGCAGACACCATCACTCGTCGACTGGGGGTGGCTGCTGTGCCTGTCACTGACCGCAGCAACGGGACATTTCCTGCTGATCAAAGCACTGGAAGCGGCCCCGGCATCCATCCTGCAACCCTTCAATTACACGCTTTTGGTCTTTGCAACGGTGATTGGCTATCTGTTCTTTGGCAGTCTGCCGGATATCTGGACCGTGGCCGGGGCTTCGGTGATTGTCGCCAGCGGGCTCTACACCATCTACCGTGAACGTATCCGTAAACCAGTGCCGCCAGTTATCGATATGGCACCCTGAATCATTCAAGCAACTGGGCGACATCCTGCTCGGTGACAATGACTGTGCCCGTGAACGTTGCAATCGCTGTATCGTCAGCAGGTCGCCTGACGTCGACGCGGTAAACGGCTTTCCTTCGCGTGCGGCTGATTTCAGAGGCATGCGCCTCGATCATGTCCCCTTCCCTGACGCCCGACAGATAGGCCATATGCACATCAATACCGACCGAGACCTTGTCGCGGGAATTGCAGGCCAGACCGAAAGCGGTATCGGCCAGAGCAAAGATCACACCGCCATGAGTCCACGCGAGAAAATTCATATGCGCCGACGTAACGATCAGCCGAACATCGGCTTCTCCGGGGCTTGCGCTGATCAATTCGATACCAAGCTCTCTGGCAAAGGTGTCGCGTTCCAGCAAACCCGAGAGCTGCTTCAGTACGATCGGCGTATCTGCCTGGCTCATGCGGCGATCAACGGTTGTCCGAAACCAAGCTCCTCGCGCAGGCAACCACACATTTCACCATGCGTGGCACCAACCTCAGCCGCTTCAACCAGCCGCGCGAAGACATTTTCACGCTCATCACCGCAGGCCCTGGCCATTGCCGCCAGTGCCCGCTGAACATCAGCGTTTGATCGCTCCGACTTGAAAGTCTTGAGTTTGGCAAGCTGACCTTCCATCGCTTCCCTTGTCGGTCGCTCAAGCGGCATCATCGGGATCGGCTCGTCGTCCTGGTATGCATTGACGCCGACAATCGTCTGCTCGCCGCTTTCGACCCGGCGCTGGAATGCGAGCGAGGATTCCCCCAGTTTTTCCTGCACCAACCCTGACTCAACGGCCTTGAACATGCCGCCGGCCGCTTCTATTTCATCAAACGCCGCCATGATCTTTTCTTCCATCTGATCGGTCAGCGCCTCAACATAATACGACCCACCAAGTGGATCGATGACATCGGTCAGCCCCGCCTCCTCTCGCAAAATGTTCTGCGTCTGGATGGCGATCTTTGCCGCCGCCTCGGTCGGCGTCGACAGCACTTCATCGTAGGCATCGGTATGCATCGACTGTAACCCGCCGAGAATTCCGGCAATCGCCTGCGTCGTGGTTCTGGCGATGTTGTTCAGGGGCTGTTGGCGTGTCAGGTCGACACCCGACGTCTGGGCGTGGAACTTGAACCGCCAGGAACGCGGGTCCGCAGCGCCAAGGCGTTCTTTCGCAAGCCTGGCCCAGATACGCCGACCAGCGCGGAACTTGGCAATTTCCTCAAAAAAGCTGATCGAGATGTCAAAGAAGAAAGTGAACCGCGGCAGGAAAGTATCGACCGCAAGGCCGCGCTTCTGACAATCTTCAGCATACTGGATCGCCGATGCCAGTGTGAAAGCCATCGCTTCGGCCGGGGTCGCGCCGGATTGCTGCATGTGCTGGCCGACCACCGATACCGGGTTCCACATCGCCAGCCGCTCGTTGGCAAACTGCACATGATCGACGAATACGCGACGGGCACCGCCCAGCGCCAGGCGGAAGAACATGTGGTTGGCGACATAGTGAGAGATGTAATCGCTCTGGTTAGAAGTTCCGGAAATTCGCGACCAGGGCACGTCCCGACGCTTGGCAACACCCAGCAGAAAGGCCAGCAAGGTGAACGGCGACGGATCATTCAGCGCAACCGACATATCGCCGATCGGCACACCGGCAAGACAGGTTTCCATGTCTTCGATGGTGTTGATGGTCGTGCCGCAGGTGCCGAGAATTTCGATATCGACCTGATCAATGTCATAACCGCGGTACACAGAATTACAGGGGATCATGCTGAGTGCCGTGGCACCGGTATCGACGATCCGGCGCATTCGGGCATTGTAATCCTCAGGCGTTGCCAGACCGATCAGTTGCCGCTGCGTCCACGAGCGCCCCCGGTGCATGGTCGGATAGATGCCGCGCGTATAGGGCGCGTCGCCTGGAAACCCCAGATCCGGCATATAGTCTTCCGGCGACCAGTCTTCCGGCGTATAGAGCGGCTTGACCTCGATGCCGGAACGATTGTGACGTTGCTTCTCGTTCGGCAGTTGCTGTTGATAGGCGTCCAGCCAATGATCACGCGCTGATTCATAATCCTGACCCAATACCGAATTCCTGCGATCATTTGACATCTTCACTCTCCCAATTTCTTGCGTCTGTCGACAATCAAGGCCGTGATCCCGTCGACAATGTCATTGCGTGAGCACCCCGGATGAAACACCTGGGCAACACCGGCTTCCTTGAGCATTTTCTCATCCTCGTCCGGAACGATGCCGCCGACGATGACAACAACATCGTTCATGCCCGCATCACCAAGGGCACGCATCAGTTTCGGCACAAGCAGGTGATCGGTGGCGAGGGAACTGACACCGATGCAATCGACATCTTCCTGGGATGCCTGATTGACAACGGTTTCGACCTGCTGCCAGGGACCGGTGTAAATGACTTCCATACCGGCATCGCGCAGGAACGAAGCGACAAGCCGCGACCCCCGGTCATGACCGTCCAGTCCGATTTTGGTCACCATGACCTTGCCGGGACGGGACAGTGCCGCCATAGGTGTAGATGACGTCGACGTTGATGTTACATGTGTTGCATTCATGGTTTTGTCTCCAGCCTCTATCGGGCTCTGACCAGTCTGATAAAACGATGGGCGATTTCAGCAGGCGATGCGCCGTCCTGCCGGAACCAGGTCTTTGACCAGTTGGCTGCCCCCAGCAAAAGCAGACGCATCCAGATGGCGTCGTCAGCCCTTGCCAACGGCAAATCCTCAACGAGTCCCTTGAAACGCTGCTCGTAGTTGTCGCGAAGTGCAATCAGCTTTTCCCGTAATTCTGGCTCATCGGCCGGCAGGTCACGGATCACAACCTGTGCATAATCGCCTCCGCCCAAAAGGCTTTGCAGATGGGCCGCCAGACCGGTTTCAAATCGCTGCCAGGGGCTGTCGGCAGCAACCGCTGAAACCGCTACATCGACGGCATCGGCAATGCGACGGACACCTTCTTCGTGAACAGCCAGCAACAATGCCGACTTCGAGGGAAAATGATAATACAACGAACCGGCCAGCATTCCGGCATCGGTGGCAATATCGCGCATCGTCGTCGCCGCATATCCCTGACGCCGGAAGCGGTATGCAGCGGCGTCCAGGACCGCAGCACGACGGTTGTTACCGCGCGGTCGCACGGTTTCGGCTCCGTCTGCAGAAAGTCCATCCATCATGCTGCATCCATAAACAAACGCTTGTTAGGTGAATATATACCTTGCACAGCCTCGCTGCAAAAGCGAAATGTGAAAAAGAATGATGGAGGAACCCATGTCACTGTCGAAGGCCGAACCCCGCAAGCACATCCACACCCGCACGATCCGTTGCGATGCTTATCAACGCGATGACGGGCTGTGGGATATCGAAGGCATCATGACCGATACCAAAACCTATTCCTTTAACAATCTGGACCGGAACGGAGTTGCCGCCGGTGAAGCTGTGCACCAGATGCGGGTCCGCCTGACCATCAATGATGATCTGGTTGTCCAGTCGGCAGAGGCTGTGACCGAAGCGGCGCCTTTTAACATGTGCGGCAATATCGCACCGGACTACGCCCAGCTTGCCGGATTAAAAATCGGCCCGGGTTGGCGCAAGAACGTAACCGCACGTCTGGGCCGGACACACGGTTGCACACATATTTCCGATATGGTGCTCGGACCACTGCCGGTAACGGCATTCCAGGCGGTTATTCCGGCCCGCCGGAAAAGGGATAACGAAGCCGCCGATGGTGAACGGCCTTCAACCCTGAATACCTGCCACGCATTGGCCGCGACAAGCCCGGTTGTGAAACGTCGATGGCCTGAGTTTTATATCGGAAATGACGGTAATATCGAGACGTGACGCCCACTCTGATCGATAAACTGACTTCACGACTGCAAAGCAAGCTCAAAGGTTTCCTGAGCGGAAACGTCTGATTTCATAGACAATCGAAAAAAGCTTACCACCGTTGCACGAACTGCCTGAGCCCGGTTGACGCCCTCTCTGGCCTGATCGATACGGGTGCATAATTCATGACGCGATGCTTGTAATATCTGGCAAATTTCATCGAACCCCTCCCATATCGCCGCTTCAAGCCTGATTGTCGTGCGCCGGTTCGCAATGACAACATTTCGGGTCAACATCTGCGCATTCATTTCAACCGCTCCGTGTTTAATTGGCAGAACGATTTCACAGATAGTGACGACTTAAAAGTGTATTCTGCTGAAAATGACACAAATTGATTTATTTTGACGTCATCACGAACACACCGTCCCATTCGGCAGGTGGGTTGGCTTTCAGAGCTTCACAACGATCAATATAAATCTGCGCAAGCTTATCGCCAGGATTGGCTTTCAGGCATTCACGAAAAAGCCCCATGGATTTATCCCAGTCACCGTTATTGTAGTGTTTGCGGGCTGCCTTGAAGTTATTGACCACTTCCATCAGGTTGGGGAAGGTTTCCTCGGTGTGGTAGTCGAGCACCTCAAGAATTTCGACAGGCTTTGTCTTACCCTTCACAACCACACGATCAATGTCGCGGATTCGGTACGTGCCCTTGAGTTTTTTGAAGGTCAAATCACTGATCAGAATACGGGCCGCATACTGCTTGCAGGCCGATTCCAGTCGGGCTGCAAGGTTCACGCCATCGCCAATCATCGTGTAATCCATCCGCTTCGGCGAACCGATGTTGCCGGTCACGACATTGTCCGTATTCAGCCCGAGCCCCATATCAATCGGCATTTCGCCCTTGGCAACACGTTCCTTGTTCCATTCCCAAAGCTCGCTGATCATGGCAATGCCTGCCCGCACGGCACGGTCTTCATCGTCGTCGTGCGGTAGCGGCACACCAAATCCGGCCATGATTGCATCGCCGATAAACTTGTCGAGCATCCCGCCTTCGCGGGAAATACACTCGACCATGATGGTGAAATACTCGTTCAGCATCTGCACTGTGCCCTGCGGCCCAAGCGATTCGGTCAGCGTCGTGAAACCCCGTACATCCGAAAACAACACAGTCGCAGTAATGGCCCGACCACCGAGCGCATCATCGCCACCGGCCATCAACTGGGCGGCCAGGCCCGGATCCATGTAGCGCGACATCGTCGACTTCATGCGTTTTTCTGACGAGATATCCTCAATCATGAACATCACGCCGAGTTTCTTGTCTTCGGGGCTGAGCAACGGCAGGCAAGTGACGTTAACGGAAATATTTGTGCGGGCGTCTTCAGCGCCGACCATCAGTTCAGCATCGACCTTGATATCACCTTCGCCGCTCTCGTCGACTGCCGCCGCCTGTTCCATCAGCCATGCGTTTTCATCGACAAAGACGTCACTGGCCTTCTTGTCGATGATGTCCGCAGCCTTGACCTTGAGGATCCGAAGCCCTGCAGCATTGCAGGTAACGATCTTGCCGTCCTCGTCCAGCGTGACAACGGCGTTGGTCATCGATTCCAGCATGCTTTCGTTATAGTTCTTCATATTCTGTACGTCTTCGAAGAGCTTGGCGTTCTCCAACGCAATGGCAATTTGCGACGTAAAAGCCTTGAGCCTCGCCTCGTCCTCGTCAGAAAACGGCCCGCCGCGCTTGTTCAGAACCTGGGTAACACCGATAACCTTGCCGTCCTTGTTGGTCACTGGAATACACAGGATCGAGCGGGTGAAATAACCGGTTTGTTTGTCGAAGCTCGGGTTGAAGCGGAGATCAGCATAAGCATAGGGAATATTGACGGACTTCGCCGACGAGAACACAGCCCCGGCGATACCGGCCGTATTCGGCAAGCGGATTTCGCCGATGCTGTCGCCCATGGCGACACGGGAAAACAACTCGTTCGTCTTCTCATCGTTGATGAACAGCGTACCGCGGTCAGCACTGAGCATCCGTGTCGCTTCGCTCATGACCTTGGCCAGCAATGATCCCAGTTCCAGATCTGACGTCACATCGGTGACGATGTCGAGAAACTCCAGTTCCTGCTCGCGGGATTTCTTCATCTTCTCGACGAATTGCGTCGATTGCAGCGCAACAGATGCCTGCGTCGTCATCGCCTCGAGAAGGTTGAGGTCTTCCTCGTTGAATTCGCCCTTTTTCTTGTTCAGAACCTGGATCACACCAATCAGTTCGCCTTTGACGGTCTTCACCGGGGCGCAAAGAATGGACTTGGTCGTAAAGCCGGTCTGTTCATCGACGGTACGGTTGAAGCGTTCATCGGAATAAGCATCAAGGATGATCAGTCCGGTACCAGACTGAAATACCGCACCGGCAATACCGGTGTTGTTGAGAATGCGGATTTCCCGTTGGAAGTTACCTTGCGCGAATCTGGAATACAGCTCGTCTGTCACCGGGTCATTGAGAAACAAGGTGCCGCGTTCAGCCTGTAACTCCCAGGTCGTCATTTCGACCATGGTTTCCAGCACTTCATCTAGGCTTTCAATCGCTGCCACACGGCGTGACACATTCAGCAACATCTCCGCCTGCTTGAGTTTCAGATCTGCCTGACGCAACTTGTCCATCTGACTGATGCGGTCCTGGCGGATGCTCAGATTGCTCTGATCGTTATCCTTTTCGGGTTGCGTTTCGACACGCTCCCTGCGATGTGGCGGTCGGTTTTCCGGTTTCTTGAGCGCAGTCTTTGCCGGCGGCGCAGCATTGACCGTGTCGTTTGGCTTGGGCTTTTCAGGCACCCCCGTTTTAGCCCGCACCGGCGCACCGGCACCGTTACGCCCACGTCTTGATCCGGCACTGACACGAATATTACTGGCCACGTTTCAAAGTCTCCAGTTCATGACGCATTTCCACAACGGTCTGTTGTATCTGACCGATTTCGTCGCGGGCATTGCGTTCCTGTTCCTGCAACTTCTCGATATTATCGAACCGCATCGTTTCAAGCTCATCGCGTAGCGATGCAATTGTTTCCTTCAACTGGCGAACTTCGTCGCTCGATGCCCTGACCGCGCTCTGGACCTCGTTCGCCTTATCGATTTGCAGCTTCTCCAATTCGCCGCGCAACGCCTGTGCCGCTTCCTTCAACTGCTTGATCTCGCTCGCCGAGTTGACGATAGCTTCCTGCACTTTCGCCTCGGCGGCAACGCGGTGCACTTCCAACTCTTCGCGTAGCGCCTGAGCCGTATCGCGCAACTGCTTGATCTCATCGACCGAGTTGGATACGGCTTCCTGCACAGCCTGCTGCTTGTCGACTTGTACCCGCTCCAACTCCTCGCGCAACGCGAAGATGGTTTGCTCCAACTGGCGGATATGCAACGTTGCCGCGTGAGCCTCGCTCTGCTCAGCTTCTATGAGTGTCGCTGTTTTAGCCATTATTCTTTATACACACTCCCCTTAACTCTTTGATATCATAGTGCCGATGAGCCGCTCCTGCAGCAAATTTAATATTAATACAGGATCAAAGCGATGAGTGCAGTCTGCCGTGACTGTGCAGGTGTTTTCGACCAACAACCAGACGGGGATTGCCCGAATTGTGGCGGAACACGATTTTTTGCCCATCCTGAGCTACTTGATCTGGAAATCGCCCATATTGATTGCGATGCCTTTTATGCCTCCGTGGAAAAGCGTGACAACCCGGAAATTCGCGGCAAACCCGTCATTGTCGGCGGCGGCAGGCGTGGCGTCGTTTCTGCCTGCTGCTACATCGCCAGAATTTATGGAATCAGGTCGGCCATGCCTATGTTCAAGGCCCTGAAAGCCTGCCCTGACGCCGTCGTCATTCGCCCTGATATGGATAAATATCGCCGCGTTGGGCATCAGGTTCGCGATCTGATGGAAAGCATCACACCGCTGGTAGAGCCGATTTCCATTGACGAGGCTTTTCTCGATTTGTCCGGCACCCGCAAGCTGCACCATGGCTCACCCGCCGAAACACTGGTCAGGCTGGCCAGGCGTATCGAAACCGAGATCGGTATCAACGTATCCATCGGCCTCAGCTACAACAAATTCCTCGCCAAACTGTCGTCAGAAATGGACAAGCCAAGGGGCTTCGCCGCCATTGGCCGACAAGAGGCCGTCACCTATCTTGCCGACAAACCGGTCGGGATACTCTGGGGGGTCGGCAAGGCGCTGCAAAGCAAACTGGAACGCGACGGTATCAGCACAGTCGGCCAACTCGGCAAGTTTGAGGAAGCGGAACTGGTCGCCCGTTATGGTGCTATCGGCAGTCGCCTGAAGCGGTTTTCAGAAGCCCGCGATGTTCGCCCGGTCGATCCGGAAAGCATTACCAAGTCGATATCCGCGGAAACCACGTTCGCCGACGATGTCGCGGATATTGAGGCGCTGCGGGTCACGCTCTGGGAATTGTCTGAAAAAGTGGCCAGGCGGCTGGGCCGAGCCGACCTCGCGACGGACGGGGTGCAGTTGAAGCTCAAAGCGGCTGATTTCAAACTCGTCACCCGGTCCCGCAAGCTGCCCGGTCCGACCCGGCTCGCCGATGAAATCTACAAGGCCGCCGATGCGCTGTTGAGCGGCGAAGCAAATGGCAAAAAACTATACCGGCTGATCGGTGTTGGTGCCGACCGCCTGTTACCGGGCGAAGACGCCGACCGGCCCGACCTCGCTGATCCCGATCTCGGCAAGCGGGTCAAAGTTGCCAACGCCATCGATGCGGTGCGTGCCAAATTCGGCGACACCATCATCGGCAAAGGACGGGGATTTCGGAAGTAGTTTTCTCAGTCATCCCGGTGCAGACCGGGGTCCAGAGTTACACGTCCGCGTCCCGGCGTGTCAGGTCGTGCCAGCCGCTCTGGATTCCGGCGTGCGCCGGAATGGCACATGTTAAAGATTGCACGTCGTCCTGAACTTGATTCAGGACCCATAAATCACAGACGAACAGGCTCGATTTGAACAAGCCCATGGATCCCAAATCAAGTTTGGAGTGACGGGAGCCGTCCCGACATGACGCCATTGGGGAAATAAAAACCCGGCACCTTTCGGTACCGGGTTTCTTCAAAATCACTGAGCCGTCTCAGCCAATCAAACTGTTCAGCGTCTTACTCGGGCGCATGGCGGCAGAGCGTTTCACCGGATCGGGATGATAGTACCCACCGAGATCAACCGGTGTACCTTCGCTCGCAGCGATTTCATCCATGATGGTTTTTTCGTTCTCGCGCATTTTTGCCGCCAATGGCCGGAAGTGCGCCTTGAGATCGGCATCATCATCCTGCGCCGCCAAAGCTTCGACCCAGTAAAGCGCCAGGTAGAAATGGCTGCCCCGGTTATCGATCTGGCCGACCTTGCGTCCGGGCGATTTGTCGGTATCAAGGAATGTGCCGGTGGCCGCGTCCAGGGTTTGCGCCAGAACGGCAGCCTTGGCATTACCCTTCACATTGGCCAGATGTTCGAGCGATGCCGCCAACGCGCAGAATTCGCCCAGTGAATCCCAACGCAAATGCCCTTCTTCGACCAGTTGCTGGACGTGCTTCGGCGCCGATCCGCCGGCACCGGTTTCAAACAAGCCACCGCCGTTCATCAGCGGTACGATAGAGAGCATTTTCGCACTGGTCCCGACTTCAAGGATCGGGAACAGATCGGTCAGATAATCGCGGAGCACGTTGCCGGTTACGGAGATCGTGTCTTCACCTTTTTTCATCCGCTCCAACGAGAACAGAGTAGCCTCACGGGGCGAAAGAGTACGGATATCCAGCCCCTTGGTGTCGTGCTGGGTCAGATAGCTCTCAACCTTGCGGATCAGCTCAGCATCGTGAGCGCGGGCGGCATCAAGCCAGAACACAGCAGGTGTTCCCGACAACCGGGCACGCGAAACGGCAAGCTTAACCCAGTCCTGAATCGGTGCGTCCCTGGTCATGCACATGCGCCAGATATCACCTGCTTCAACCGTGTGCTCGAGGATGGTCGTGCCACCGGCATCGACAACACGAATCCGGCCATTGCCCGGTGCCGTGAAGGTTTGTGGGTGTGAGCCGTATTCTTCCGCCTTCTGCGCCATCAGCCCGACGTTGGCAACGCTGCCCATTTCAGATGGGTCAAAAGCGCCATGCTTCTTGCAAAAATTGATGGTTTCCTCATACACCGGCGCATAGCTGTTATCGGGAATGACACACTTGGTATCGTGTTCCTTGTTGTCCGGTCCCCAACCCTTGCCACCGGCACGGATCAGTGCCGGCATCGAGGCATCGATGATGACGTCGCTCGGCACGTGCAGGTTGGAAATGCCTCTGGCCGAATTGACCATGTACATGTCCGGCTGCGCATCCATACAGGCCTTGAGATCAGCCTCAATTTCCGAGCGCTTGGCGGGATCCAGGTCCTGCAGCTTGGCTTGCAGATCACCGATACCGTTATTCGCATTGACGCCGAGAGCGGCGAACGTGGCGGCATGCTTATCAAAAACGGCCTTGAAAAATTCGCTGACCGCACAACCGAAGATGATCGGATCCGACACCTTCATCATGGTTGCCTTCAGATGCACCGAAAACAGTACGCCCTGGGCTTTGGCATCGGCAATCTGGTCGCCCAGGAATGCGCGAAGCGCCGCCACACTCATAAACGTCGCATCAACAATCATGCCGTCCTTGAGGGCTACCGGCGCTTTCAGCACGCTAACCTTACCGTCAGCGGCGACGAATTCAATCCGACCGTCGCCGGCCTGAGCAGCGGTCAGGGTCACCGACTTCTCGTTCGAAAAAAAATCGCCGCCTTTCATTGCTGCCACATGGGTCTTCGACGTCGGCTTCCAATCGCCCATCGAATGCGGATGCTTTTTGGCATATTCCTTGACGGCCTTCGGTGCGCGGCGGTCGGAATTGCCTTCCCTGAGCACCGGGTTGACCGCGCTGCCCATGACGACCCCGTACGCTTTGCGGGCTTCAAGTTCAGCCTCGGTTTTCGGCTCAGCCGGATAATCGGGAACCGGATAGCCCTGCGATTGCAGCTCGCTGATCGCAGCCTGCAGCTGCGGCAGGGAAGCACTGATGTTGGGCAGCTTGATAACATTGGCGTCCGGTGCCTTTACCAGTTCACCCAGTTCGGCCAGATCATCCGATTGACGCTGATTATCCGAAAGAAGATGCGGAAACTGCGCCAGAATACGCCCGGCGAGCGAGATGTCCCTGGTCCCGATGGTTATTCCCGCCGGCTTCGTGAAAGCCCGGATAATCGGGAGGAAAGAGGCACTCGCCAGTTCCGGTGCCTCGTCGACTTGCGTGTAGATGATATCAACCTGTTCGGACATGTGCCGTTACCTCGCTTTTGAATTTGCCGCATAATCTTACCGGGCCAGGCTTTTGGCAAGGGCTGCGGCTAGTGTCCCGAATCCGAAGTTCGTCGCATTTGGAGCATCCTCTTTTCGAA